>JBDKUM010000095.1:0-8173 GCA_039679715.1 Phycisphaerales bacterium | reverse complement strand
AAGCCGAGCGATCGTTGCGATAATTGGTACATTAATCCATTTGCTAGCATTGGTTTGTTTCGTTGTTGTTTCCATCGGCAAAATTTATCATAACTACTTGATTTTTCAAGAATTAAACGGTATAATGAAATCATAATTTAATGAGCTGTATATATTTGTACCGCACGGCATGGAAAAAATCTATAGCTGTTAGAGATTCCCAATGTGATTTGATAAATTCAGCCCATGTAGTTTTTCTCTGTCTATCAGGCTGCGGCTCCAATCCTTCTTTTTTCAAAATGTTTGCTATGGTTCTAACGCTGACCTTGAACTTTAAATATTTCAATTGTCCCTGAATGCGAGTATAACCCCAACCTCTGTTCTTTTTAGCAATATTGATTATCAGGTTACGAAGTTCTTTTGATATTTGCGGTCTTCCATATTTACGGTTCTTGCTGCCATCATATTTTCGAGCAATAAGTTCACGATGCCAACGTAGAATTGTGTCAGGCGAAAATATACCACATATTTCATCTAAGCCTTTGCGAGTGATCTTCTTGGCTAAAACCGCTAGTCTTCTTCGTTGCTCGTCTGAAAGAATAATTCGCTTTTTACCGATTTTTTCTTTGAGAATTGCATTCTCAGTTTTCAAATATTCAATTACATCCTGCTGATGCTGGTTCATCCAACCAGCAAGCATTGTTAACATTATTGTCCATGGGCGAATTCTCATTTTGTAATTCCCAATTAATACCGATCAGGCCCCAACAAAGCTCTTTTATTAATTTAAATTTATAGTTAAATAATTTAACATTTATGACATTTTTCTTATTTGCATTGCTTAATATATTTACTCTTGTTCACTCATGGTTTTTTAATATTTCAATCCACCTGTTGTATGCTTGCTGATGCTCTAGCTTGCGTTTCTCATCAGGTTCGATTTTACCAATACATTTCAAGCCTGAAAACGCATCCGAACTGTTTTTATAAATTCCTGCGCCTCTTGCAGCCCCCTCTGAACCATCCGTATTATACAGTTCAATTTGAGCATTACTAATCGTTGACAATGCTCGACTAAAGATCGGACTTAAAAACATATTTGCCTTGGCAGCACGAATTTTTGCTGTTCTAATTCCCATTTGGCTCATAATGTCAAGACCGTATTTGAACGCAAAGCAGATTCCTTCCTGTGCAGCACGCAGCAGATGCCCTCTGGTATGCACATTAAAATCAAGGCCGTGAATGGATGCGTTGAGCACTTTGTTTTCCAGTGTTCGTTCTGCCCCATTGCCATATGGCAAAATACTCAAACCATTGCTGCCAATCGGCACGGAATCGGCAAGCTCATTCATTTGCGGGTAGTCCATATTCACCGCGACATTATGTTTGAGCCAGTTATTGAGAATGCCCGTACCATTAATACAAAGCAGTGAACCATAGCGAGGAGTTGTTGCAGTATCATTAACGTGCAAAAAAGTATTAACTCGTGATTTCTCATCATAGCATAATTTGTTAGAAACACCATACACTACTCCGGATGTTCCGGCTGTGGCAGCTATTTCACCCGGTTCGAGAACATTCAACGAAAAAGCATTATTCGGCTGGTCACCTGCTCTATATGCAACAACAGTATCCTTTTTAAGCCCCAGCTCATCAGCAGCCTGACCGGTCAATTCTCCAAAAATACCAAAAGTATCGGCGATTTCGGGAATAATACTACTGTTGAAACCAAAAGCATTCATAACGTCATCAGCCAATCTTTTATTTTTGAAATCCCACAAAATACCTTCAGACAGTCCCGACCTTGTGGTCATTATTCGATCTGTCATCTTCATGGCAAGATAATCGCCGGGCAGTATAATCTTGTCAATCTTTTCAAAAATTTGCGGCTCATTATCCTTAACCCACGCTAATTTCGCAGCGGTAAAATTGCCGACATAATTGAGCATAACCTCAAGACATTTTTTACCACCGATTGTATCTGTTGCTTTTTGGCCATAAGGTACAGCGCGACTGTCGCACCAGATTATCGAAGGCCTAAGTAGATTTTTATTTTTATCTACGCAGACAAGGCCATGCATTTGATAACTAATACCAATTGCTTTAATATCTGCGACATTGATCTGTGCAGTTTTCAGTAGAATAGCCGTCGCGTTTTTTATCGCATCCCACCACACCTGTGGCTCTTGTTCAGCCCAACCCGGATTTTTTGACGTAATCGGCATCTCTCTCGAAGGATAAGAGGCCGATGCAACAACCTTTCCTGTTTGCGCATCAAGCAAAACAGCTTTCATAAACGATGTGCCGGAATCATAACCTAACAGGTACATTTCATATTCCTGACAAAACTCTAATCCATATAATCATTCAAAATATTTTCAAGCATTTCCTGTCTACCGCTTCGGATCGTTGGCTCTCCGTTCTTGAGAATATATTTCTCCATATCTTCGAAAGTTGCCTGACCTTTTTCGATTTTTTGGCCGAACTCGCTATCCCAGCCTGCATAACGTTTCTTTATTTCAGCTTCAAACACGCCGTCTTGGAGCATTTTCGCAGCTATTTTAAGACCACGTGCAAAGGCATCCATCGCACCGATATGTGCATAAAATAAATCATCAACATCAATTGATTGTCTGCGGACTTTGGCATCAAAGTTCAGACCGCCTGTAGTAAACCCGCCGGCCTTGAGAATAATATACATTGCCATTGTTGTATCATAAATATTCGTCGGAAACTGGTCTGTATCCCATCCGAGCATAAGATCGCCGCGATTGGCATCAACACTGCCAAGAACATTATTACTTGCACTTAACGCAAGTTCATGCTCGAACGTATGCCCCGCCAAAGTCGCATGATTTGCTTCAATATTCATTTTAAAATGTTCGAGCAAATCATATTTTCGCAAAAACGCAATACAGTTACCCGCATCGAAATCATACTGATGCTTTGTTGGCTCTTTCGGTTTGGGCTCAATCAAAAGCTGTCCTTTAAAACCGATTTTCTTTTTGTATTCAACTGCCATCTTCAAAAGCATTGCAAGATGATCAAGCTCTCTGCTCATATCCGTATTTAAAAGCGTATCATAACCTTCACGCCCCCCCCAAAAGACGTATCCCTGGCCGTTCAATTCGTTTGTTATCTCCATTGCTTTCTTAATTTGACTGGCCGCATAAGCAAAAACTTCTGGCGATGGATTTGTGCCCGCGCCTGCCATAAATCGCGGGTGCGAAAACGCATTAGTTGTACCCCATAACAGTTTGATGCCGGTATTATTTTGCAGCTTTTTAGCTTTGGCAACTATCTTATCCAGCCTCTTATTGGTTTCAGCCAGAGTATCCGCTTCAGGCGCAATATCACGGTCATGAAAACACCAGAAATCAACACCAAGCTTGGTAAAAAATTCAAATGCCGCTTCCATAGTATTTTCTGCAATTTGCATAGCATCTGAAGAACTATTATAGTTTCGGATTATAGTCGGACTGCCGAACGGGTCTCCGCCCAAACCTTTGAATGTATGCCAGAAACAAACCGCAAAACGAAGATGTTCTGCCATAGTCTTGCCCATGACAATCTCATCTGGCTTGTAGTATCGAAATGCCATAGGATTCTTTGAATCATGGCCTTCAAATTTTATCTTATTAATTCCAGGGAAATATTCTTTCATGATCAATTCCTTTAACATTAGATTTTCCAATATATTATACCAAAACAGATGAATTGACAAAAATCCATTTTGCGTTATAATATAACCAGTTTGCGTAAAGAAAGAAAACACTATAAAAAAAGTTATTATTATGATCGATACTGCCCGCGCGGTAGGCAGAAGATTTTTGAGGGGAATTGAGCTGTATATCCGTTCTTTCGCTCAATGGGAGGTTTCCGTACACGCGCCGGACTATCTGCCCGCAAAATCGCCGGGCTTTCATTCATCGTTTCAGCTAAATCAGGCGGACGGGCTAATTGCTCTAGATTCTAAATACATCGCTAAATTATTAAAATTAAAAATCCCCAAAATCATTCACAGCACGCAGCGGGAAGTGACCGGAGTTTCAACCATATACACAAATGCCAAAAGAATCGGCGAATTAGCCGCAGAATATTTTATTAATCTCGGATTTAATAATTTTGCATATTGCGGATTCGCGGGAATGGCATGGTCAGAAATACGATTTAAGGAATTCGCACATTGCCTGAAAAAAAGAGGGTTCAAAAATATTTTCAACTATAACAAACGGAGCATTATTGAATGGCTGAAAATGCTGCCCAAACCTGTTTGCGTGTTTGCCTGCAACGATGATTACGGTGTACGCATTTTGCAGGCTTGCAAAGTTGCCGGCCTGTCAGTGCCTGAAGAAATTGCCGTCTTGGGCGTAGACAATGATGAACTGATTTGCGGGCTATCCTCACCATCACTTTCCAGCATAGAGCTTGGTTTTGAAAAATGCGGATTTGAGGCCGCGAAATTACTCAACGGAATGATGACTGAAAAGAAGAAGAAGAAGAAGAAGAAGAAGAACCGGCACATTGTGGTTGAGCCAACGGAAATTATTACCCGACAATCAACAAATATCTTTGCCGTTGACGATGAACAGGTCGTTATGGCACTGATATTTATTCGTGAAAACTATCAAAATCCTATCCAAGTTAAAAATGTCGTGGACACGACGGTTTTATCACGGCGGGAACTCGAACAAAGATTTCAGAGCAGGCTCAAACGATCTATTAAAGATGAGATTGACAGACTTCGCATTGAGTGGATAAAACGCAGGTTGATCAGTTCAAGTGATACGATTTACAATATTGCAAACTCACTTGCTTACACCGACCAATATCATTTTAGCCGTTTTTTCAGACAAATTGCCGACTGTAGCCCAAAAGAATATCGCCGAGCAAATAAATTTTGATTTCTCTACAACTGTTAAATCAAACAACTATTTGCTTCTTGCCGAGTTTCTCTTTAAGTACAGCGTTTTCAGCTTTCAAATATTCAATCACATCCTGCTGATGCTGGTTTATCCAGCCTGCAAGCATAGTTAATATCATTGTCCATGGGCGAATTTTCATAAAAACCTTAAAGCAAAAAGCAAAACCTAAACATCAGTATTATACTTAAAACCTGAGACGGAAAAGTACAAAAAATCATGCAGCTTTTGCTGAAGATACTCATTCTGAAAGCATTAATTCCCGACATAAAAGCCGAGAGATTATTGCAATGATTGGTACATTTAACCACTTGTTAGCAATTGTTTGATTGGCTGTATTTTCCATTAGTAGAATTTATCATAAATGCTGGATTCTTCAAGAATTAAACAGTATAATGAAGGCATAATTTAAGGAGCTGTATATATTTGTACCGCACGCAAGCTAGACTGTGCTGAGCATAAAAAGCATCTGCGATATCCAGCCCCCTATCAATGACCACCTTGTATCGCAACGGTGTGCCGGTATTAATATATGCTAAGCGAACACCTTTGCCAGGCCCATTATCAAGAACAGAGGTTTCAATACCTCCGATTTGCAAATGATTTGATATTTTATCAAACCAAGGAAATTTATTTCCAGCCATAATTTATCAATCCTTTATTGAAAAATAAAATGCTTCTAAGAACTTTTCAATAAGCTCTTTTATAACAGGCACTTTAATTTCATTTCGCCGATAAACTTCAACCATATAACCAAGCTGCTGCTGGTACTTGGCCGCATTATCAAATGCCGCCTTACCTATCAATCCTTTTTCAAACATATCTTTTGCATAATCATCTGGAATGATTCGGCCAATATTTTCAATCATATTCCTCAGCAATAATTGCGCACCACGTGTTTCAAGAACCGTCCAGATATTCACCTTGGCTATGCCATCATGTCGCAAATTACACAAATCCTGTTGCGACAAAGAACTTGTTCCATGCAAAACAAGTTTATACCCGACAAGTTCATATATTTTTTTCGCAATGTCGCTTCGATATCGAATGTCCGCTTTTGTCGCCCGGTGCTCAGTTCCAACATTAACGACAACCAGATCAACACCAGTCTCCTCTAAAAATCTCTTGGCATTTTCCGGCCCCGTCAGATTCATACCTCCTGTGCCAGATTCATTAATTTCATCAACACAACCTTCAATCACATAATCATCCCGATGTTTAATAACAAAATCGGCCGTCATTCTGCGATTTTCATCGAGCGGCCTTGTCGAACAGTCATACATCACACAGCCCCAGAATCCTCTTCCTTCTTCAAAAAGAAATTCATCCAATTTCGGCTGTCCATGGTCTAAACTCGGTATTACCTGCACATTGTTAAAAGGTCCATTAACACGCGCAAGCCGTTCTAAATCATTCCTAAATGCCATGAAACCTTCTTCGGTCCTGTCAAGCGATGTGTAATTCTTCAATTGCTGCCTGCCATGATAGTTACCTGTCGCTGCAATATAAACTGCCACTGAATTAAGCTTGTTTTTTATTGCGAAATCACTTGCGCCCATCAATACACCTTCCATAGTGTATGTATTTTCGGCACAAAAACAGGGAATCGACACACGTTTTTCGGAATAATATTTTAAAATTTTTCTTACTTCATTTGTACTATTTAATAGCGGCATTTTTTATAATCCCAATAATTTTCAATAGTTCAATTGCATACATTGAGGACGGGCAACAGTAAACCCGAGATAATATCCCAAGGCTTCGTTAATAGGAGCCACTAATCTTTCACCCGGTGTTACGCTCGCATGATGCCTGTGTCCATTTTTTCCAATGTACAAAAGAACATCCTGAAGATTCTTTATCTGCGCCACGCCTCCGCACCCAAAGAAATCATCCGGAATAGGGTCGTCAGTAAAATTCCCTTCACCCAGATAAAATTCAAGTGCTCCGTTCCTTGTAGTCATACTCGAAAATGCAAACGGGAAAGCTGCAATCCGTCCTTCATTGCAGCCAAACGAATGGTTTGGCCCTACCTGCGGATCATGCTGAAGCATCGAATGGTCCACTACTTTGCCTTTGCCTTTCATTAGCGATTGTGCCGTCGAACCGCAGTGGAACAATATGCACTTATCAGTATCATTGCCATAATTATTATTCCAATCTAAACATGCCGTTGGCTTGCCGCTTGCACGATAGAGTGCGTACTGTGCAACTGCATTGCCAATGTCTACTTCACAGGCTACAGGCAGCAGTCTATCATTCATCTCTGAAAGCAGAACACATGCTGAAATATTTAACTGTCTCTGAAGTTCTATCCAGCAGCGAAAACCCATAGCGTCCAGATTCCATTCTTCAAATAGTTTATCCAGTACAACACCAAGTCTGACTAATTTATCAAATGCCTCATTCGGTACGCCATTCCATTTTGTGTAATTTTTGAGTATGACAGCCTTATTCCTACATTCGTCAGAATTGGAATCAAGTCCCTGCATTCTCGCAAAAACTTCTGTTAAATCGACAACTTCCATAGTAATGCCATTCTGTTGAAGCGCAAGTTCATCAATTCGTACCGTCTTAAATGCCGTAGTTCGTGAACCTACCGCGCCAACAACCATATTCTTAAAACCGCTAACAACCCTGCAGACACGGTCGAAATATTCTATATTCAACGCAAAGTCTTTCGTCTTTGGACCGATCACATGCGGCTTAAGCGATGTGAATTTGACTCCGTACTGATTGAACACATCCATAATTGAAAACTTGCCGCAGAATGAATCTCTACGAAACTTCGGCGCCATTTTATCCAGCTCATCGGGATAGGCGTGGATATATATCGGAACATTTGCGTCTCTGATAGCTTCAACCGCCGAACTTTCATCGCCGAAGTTTGGAAGCGATAAGATTATGCCATCAAATTTGCCGGCGTTGTCTCTTAGAAAATTTGAATATTTAACCGCATCAGTTTTATTAGACACAGCTCCATAATGAGTTGCCCCGACATCCATCATCAGCACATCGTGACCCATTTTTGTCAATTGAGAAGAGATTTCTTCTCTCGCTTCAAGAATAAGCTTCGGCGGGAAGAACCCTCTGTTCCCAAAAAACAAAGCAAAACGTGATTTACCGCATCTTCTCATAAAAAGTATTCTCCATAAAACTCGAAATTAACCTTTGATTACGTTCATTCGTTTACTTTTCGGCTTAAGCATATCGTATAGCCCCTCGTATGTAGAAAAATACTCATCATATTTTTTCGAACGTTCGTTGTCGGG
>JBDKUM010000094.1:0-15996 GCA_039679715.1 Phycisphaerales bacterium | reverse complement strand
ATATTTCATTTTTCTTCTGCTGCTCATTCCCACTTCTCTGCCAAGTTCGATATTTATATCATATGGTTTTCCATAAATTCGTATAATATCATTGACTACTTTGCGAAGCTGATTGAGTATCCTATGAACAGCGGGGTTTGCTATTTTTCCATATTCCATTTCTTTGGGATTTAAGGATTTATTAATTTGCTTTTGCCAATTTGCTATAGGCTGTGTATCAGCTTTTAAAATTTCACCATAATATGGCAGATTATCATATTTCCCCTGCATAGCTCTTGCTATTTCTTCTTCCGATAAAAATCTTTTATCCGTTTCAGCAAGTTTGTCTGTGGCCTCTCGAATGGAAATTACATCTTTTCTAAGTAATTCAAGTATTTTAACTGTTGCAGTTTTTCCCAATGAACCTCTGCCTTTAGGAAGCATTGCTAATAACTGGGATATCTGTTGTTCGTTGTCAGTCCTAAACTTATCTTTTAGGATTTCAATTACTTTTTCCTCGTTATAAAGATAATCCTTTTTATCTTTCATAATTGGCTCAGACATAAATTCAACTATTTCAGCCAGCTTTTCATCATCAAGATTATTTAAGCAATCAATCGCTTTATATTCCGGAGTTGAATATAAATATGGCATTATCATATCTGCCAGAACAATTTTAAAATTTTTATTCAATAACAACAACTCAGCGATAGATTTTTTACCTGCCTTTCGACCTTGCATAAGCAATTCTTTAACTATCTTGTCTCTTTCTTCTTTAGTTAATTTTCTTTGTATTTTTTGTTCCTGTATTTTTATATTATTAACGGCTTCATATATCCTGCGTTGTTCGCTTAATGGATGCGCTTTGGAAAGTCTTTTTTCGCTTCCAATAAAGATACAATTGCCTGTAGCATAAGGTCTATGGTCATTTTCATAAAAAAGTATGTCATAGATTTTCTTTTTAAGCTCTTTATTGTTTAGGTTTTTATAATATTTAGTTTGCGTATCCCATAACAGGTTAAATTCTGCCTTTACGAGATATCTTGGTATTGCATAATCGACTTTTATTTTATCGCCTATTTTTCTCTGCCTAACATATCTCCTGTTTTCATCAATAATATTGTTTTTTTTATAACTTTTATGCAATCGCATAAAAAAATATTCGCCTACGGTTTTAGCTCCACTTTCATCAAGATATTTTTTCAACTTTGCATATTCGGAAAGTTCTTGTTTTTTATTGTTCCCAGAATCTTGTTCAATGTCATCAACATTTTTCGCTAACTCGATTTCGAGTTTGTTCATTTCAACGAATCCAGCACCTCGATGTTTTGCCAAATGCAGAATCGCACGCCCAATCTCCATAATATTATTTAATTTGCCGTTTACAGCTTGAGCTCGTATGGCATAAGGAGAAAGTTTTATGAGGTCAAGCTGTGCATCTTCATCCAAAGTCCAAAGTCCGGCATCAGCAAGTGCATTTGAAAGTAATTCGATTCTTTTTTTGGTTCTTTGTATATTTTTTCGTTGAGAACGTTTGATTCTTCTATCTTCTGCTCCTTCTGATACTTCAAAGATACAAACCCCACGGTCTATTATTGAATTTGCTCTGCCTTCTTCATCTAATGATAGGATTGCAGAACCAATGGAACTTACCCCGATGTCTAACGATAAACGATATTTCATTTTCCTCTCCCAAAAATTAATTTGACAAGTATTTACGATTTAATATACTAAACTATATAATGTATATGTGTATTTGAGATTGCTTGAATTGTCAACACATATAATAAAGGCTTAATGCCCTAAAATGTGAGAAAGCTTCAGCTTTCTCTTTTTTTTGCCATCACTTTAACTTCTCCTTTTCTTTATATGTGCCTGAAATTCAAGGGCTTATATTTAATATCCCATAATTCACGTGCTTATAAGCACATTTTTGATTGAAATAGAGCATATTTTATGGTCTAGAATCTGCTATTAGACTTAATAGGAATTTGATATAAGACTTGATGCGGGATAGGTTAGCTCCCGAAAAGTGGACACGTTCGCCACCTGCCCGCATTTTTCCTGAACGTGGTAAAGGAACGATTACCAGTGACACAAGACCAAAGTAAACTTATAAAGTATCGTGAAGAACAGAATGAAGAAAAGATTCTTAAAGAAGCCGCAGAATTGAAAAAACGGGGAATTGACACAGCCAAAATTTGGGGAAAAGAATATTTAGAAAATTTGCAGAGAAAAGCCCTGTTGAGAAATCATACGCGACTACCAGTGGGCGATATTGCACAAAAAATTTATGATATTTTAAAAGTTTTGCCTGAAATGCAAGGTTTGACCTCCGAAGGTATATCTGACGAACTTATGAGAATCCATAAAATAAATCTTGATGCAAGTACCATTCGTAAGAGACACTTACCGCAGTTAGAACCATATGGTTTAATTTTATCCGAATTTGGATATTGTATTAGATAATAATCCTCCAAACGTCCCACAAGCGCCCTCGACCTTACAAAATAAACCGCTAAGCTATCTGTATGAAAAAAGAAAACCTCATACACATACGGATAGCGGCGCGACGATATGGCTTGCCCCCTAAATGGTTGCGGGAACAGGCTAAAGCCGGAAAAATTCCTGCACTAATCGCAGATAATCAAATCCTTTTTGATGCCTCAATTCTTGCCGAATGGTTATCGAAGAAGGCACGTCAAGGAGGGGCTTATGGAAACTAACCAATTCCCTCAACTTCTGACAATTCAAGAGGCCGCGAAATGTTTAGCTGTGTCGGATAGAACTTTATTTTCTCTTACTCAATCAGGCCGCATAAAAGCTGTTCGCATATCAAGCCGTGCCGTACGTTACGATATGCGAGACTTGGAACAATTCATTGAAACAATGAAAACTGGGGCGCAATGATGCAGGTATCAGGTTTGGAGCGTCTAAAATGAGTGGATATATAAAATACAAACGCGGCTATCAGACTGACGAACTTCAACGCAAATATCCTAATGCCTTTCTCTTATTAGCCCAAATAGCACGGCGAGCCAGAAGAACCAATGAACCCAATGCCGAAGGGCTATCAATCGGTGAGGCTGAAATTGGCGACTATAAATTGGCGGGAATAAAAAAAGAGCAACCGTACAGAACCGCAAAAAAAATACTGGAACGACTTGGCTTAGTAACATTCCGAGGAACGAACAAAGGTACAATCGCAAAACTAATCAGCACGGATATTTACGATATTAACGCAGAGCCAACTAACGAACAGGTCAACGAGCAAACAACGGACAATGAACGGACAGACGTTTAAAAAAGAACGACTAACAAGAATGATACTAAGAATGAAAGAAAGGTAAGAAGTATGAGTAAGAGTAATTGTCAACAAATTAATTTTATTCCTCCCACTGTTGAAGAAGTCTTGCAGTATGCAATCAAATTGGGTTGTCCAGATTTTAATGCAGTCTATTTTTGTGAGTACCAAAATCAAAAAAAATGGCGCGACAAAACAGGAAACCCTATACGCTATTGGCACTCGGCAGTGAAAAGACTGTGTTCATCAGGAAATTACATTCGGATTGATGAATACACCATTCGTTCGTATCTTCTCAATCAGGGCATTTATTGGATTACCGAAACTTGTAACCTTCGCCCTATATGGGCTCTTGAATGCGTTCAAGAAAATAGATGCGTGAACTGGATTGAATTAGTACATCAAGAATATAGAAGATTACGAGCAAAAAAAACAAAAAGAGCAACAGACAAAGAAGTAAAATTTAATGGAGCAAACAATGGACACGGAGCAACTATCGCTGAACTTTACGACCGTTTTCGATGATTCACTTTCATTTTGTAAATGTTGCGGTCATTACGTTCATCCCGAAAAAGGAATAATTGGCGCGCATGGAATAATTTGTGATAGGTGCATTCACCAGCAAGACGAAATAACGCACAGCGCGCGCAGTTCTCGCGAGCCGAGTCTGACGGTACATCCGATAGGGTTAGGACGGCTTTTTTGATTGTGACTCGTTTTAGCGCGTTTTAAAAGAAATCCAAAAAAGTTAAAAGGGATAAAATGTGAATAATGAAATTAAAATAGAAAAGTCAAGAGCAGGAAGGCCAACAAAGCTGACTAACGAAATCTTGAAACAATTGACGGAATTGTGGCAACTATCAGATGAGCGATGTATGTCTGATGCCGAAATAGCTCTTTCGCTAGGAATTAAACCAAAACAACTTGAAAATTGGCTTTCTTACGATACAAAGGGAATTTCAGGGATACGCGCGCGTGCGCGCGCGAGAATCAAGATGGGATACATTTCAAAACTGAACATAATTGCTATAGCCGCATTTAAAAAAATGGATTTTAAAGTAGCTAGCAATATTTGTATATTTCTTTTAGAGCGAATGTTTCCACGAGAATTTGGGAAATATATAAAAATAACTGAAAATAAATCACATGACTGGCTTGAAACTGCCAGTGAAGAAGAGTTGGACATTTTTATAGCAGAAAACCAAGCTTTGCTGAAAGAAGCACTTTACGAGAAAAAATAAATATAGCCTAACCAACGCATTGGCTTGATATTAGGCGAAATCAAAAGAAAAAACAATTAAATGCTTGAAGAACGTAAATGGCTGTGTATAATACACTTACAATTCTAAATCAAACCTTAAAAGAGTAAAACTTATGTCAACACTAGGAAGAATTAAATCAGCAACTGGCGTTCGGTACTATGTCAAATTGAATCCGAACGAAAACGCGAAAAGGCCTAAAATCCATATCGGGCTAGTTAATTTAAAGCAGGCCAACACTACAAAGCTGTTCATAGAATCATTAATTGCAGCGCAAAAAGGATTAGGCTTGCCAAAAGCAACGCAAGAATGGCTTGCGGGCATTCCTGATGGTTTGAGGGTGCGACTTGAAACACTTGAATTGATTGAGCGGTCAGAAAAAAACCGCTGGACTGTTTCAGCTTGGATAGCGAATTACATTGAAAAACGCCCGGATGTAAAACCTGCGACAAAGCGAAAATGGAAAGATGTCGAAACCAAGCTAAAAGCATTTTTTCAAAAAGATTGTATTGGCAATGTTACGATACAGCACGCTAAAAACTTTCGGATTTACTTACAAAGCATACACAAGCTTGCAGAGAATTCGATAAGGCGGCAAATTGGAATTGCCAGACAATTTTTCAATTCCGCTGTTGAAGCTGAACTTATAAACAAAAATCCATTCAGGGGACAAGCTGTTTCAGTTAGGCCTAACGAAAGCAGGTTTTACTTTGTTAGTCCTGAAATAGCAAAAAAAGTCCTGAATACTTGCCCTGACGCCGAATGGAAGCTTATCTTTGGACTTGCCCGCTTTGGCGGTCTACGATGTCCGAGCGAGGTTTTAAGACTTAAATGAGTTGATATAGATTTTGAAAAACAGCGGTTTACGGTACACGCTTCTAAAACAGAACATCACGCCGATATGGGAATTCGTACTGTCCCGATGTTTCCAGAACTAGTGCCGTTGTTTCAAGATGCCTTTGATAAGGCCAAAGATGGAGCGGTATATTGCATTGAACAACATAGAGGCAACGAAATCAACTTAAGAACTCAATTAGGCAGGATAATCAAACAGGCTGGTCTTAAGGCTTGGCCAAAACTTTTCCAGAATCTAAGAAGTACAAGGGAAACGGAACTATTCAAGCTGACTAATGGCAACGTCAAAGCTGTTTGTGCTTGGATAGGAAATACGCCTCAAGTTGCTTTAAATCATTACGCACAAGTTACCGAAGCAGACTTAAATGAAGCTGCAAAAATGACTGTCTTGAACAATGCTGAAAATCAAATTCAAAAAGAACCAGAAAACAATCAAAATGAGAGGGTACTAAATCAGGAACATTCTATAGCAGAAGATGACGGAAACGTTCGGAAAGAAGATTTAGAAGAATCGAATTTAACTCCTTGTGGTTGCGATAGCTTACCGCAATTTTCCGAACCTTGCTTAACGGTGCAAAAAGACCCAGAATGGGCGATAGAGGACTCGAACCTCTGACCCGCTGATTAAGAATCAGCTGCTCTACCAACTGAGCTAATCGCCCGTAAATTCAATAAGACCGGCAATTATAAGCATTTGTTTGCTGATTTCAATAAATAACCACACCGCAAAACCTATATTTTTAGAAGAAAAACAAAACAAATACAGACCTTATGGCTCATTTTTTCGCATAACCTGCTGAATAGGTTTCAGCCGGTATAAATTTATGTACCGCCGCTGATTGACCCTGAATTGTCTTATAAATTGGTATGGGCCAATGTCTCGCCCTGCCGCCAGCGGCGCAATGTTCGACATCTTCCAATATTTATAATAATGATCGTTGGGCATCAGGCCTTCACGCGAGTCCCATGCAACGTAAGTAATATTCTTCTTGTAACATTCCATAACAAATTCTTCAGGCGAATTGGCATCGAATGTATCAGTATGTATAAAATTATCTTTGTACTTTGGCGCAAGGATGGTAAGGATGATGGGAACGGTTGAGACGAGTTTTTCATCGGGCTTTGCGTTTTCGGAATACCACTGGGTCAGATATTTAAATTCTATATCTCGTTCACCATTGCCGACAACTCCAGCGACAAGAAATTGATTCGACACAATCATCAAAATCATCAGGGAGAGAACTATTATCCGGTTAAAAATATTTTTACGATAAACGTAAAGGCCGGCAGCAAAAATTAAGAACGAAATTGAAACAGAAATGTAGGGCAGAGAAACGCTGGCTTTGCTCATTTCTGAAATTTGCGGCAAATAACCCCAAAGAGTCATTGCCCAGATAAGTATGACAATCAGCGCTAAAGTTTGAATCGCCAATATAGCAAATTTTGGTATTCTGGTTTTTATTAATTGCCAAAAATTTATAATTCCGTAAATGCAAATCAGCATTACGATCGCAAAGATCGTCGCATGGTAGCGGTGTATCGGGTATGGATATTTCGAATGTATCCAGAAATACGGTAAAAGGAAAATGAGCAATACCAATATTTTCCATTGTTTTTTAAACAAGCCATAAATCGAACCGAATATGAAAGTCAACGCAACCAAAACTTTGCTGGTATTCATGATGGCGTTTGCAAAATCCTGACCTGCGGAACTGGGCGCGGGTTGAAAGAGAGGATAAAAACCAACCTGCCAAAGAATTTCAGCATGTTTTAAAAAGCCAGTTCTGTTCTGGACACCTTCGACGAATTGCGATGTATAATCTTTTTTAAATATGTTCAAATAATGTGTTGCACCAAGATTGTCTCTGTGCAGAAAGGTACCAAGCATCCAAAGAGCGAGAGGAATCGAGGCGGCAGAGGCGTATACGAAAGCCTTGATCCGCTGCTTTTTATTGCCTTCAATCATGTCGAGAATAAACATGCCGGCAATCAGGGCGGCGCATTCATATCGAACCATTGTGGCCAGTGAGGCGAACAAATAAGCCCAGGGCGAGCGGATGAAAATAAAATAAAATGTAATCCAGATGAAAAATAACATCGGAGTTTCAGCGATTGCTTCTGTCAGTAATTGCAAGCCAAAAGGATTGATTATGGCAATGACGGCGAACCAAACCGCGTTAGGGCCGATTAATTTTCTTGCAGTGAGCCATAAAAAGATAATAGTTAATGTATGTGAGATAGAATTCAGAAGCCAGCCGCCCTGAAGAGTCGGATAATCGCCGCCTGTGATAGAACCAAGCCAGATGTGCAAAATTCCAACCAGAGGTGTGCGTTTGTAATCGATTGGAGGTTGAAAGTGCAAAAGAGGACGGCTTGTTACCTGGAAACAATTGAAATCAAAATGCGGAACGGGCTGGTGGCCCCAATAAATAATTGACTGATAGATGCCAAAAATCAGGAGCAGCGCAAAAAGAAAAATGTGATATTTTTTTTCTTTGGCCGGGTCTGGCAAGGTTAAGACATCAATTTTTTGATTTTTTCTTTTGTCGGACATTCGATAATACCTCTTTCAGTAATTATTGCCGTTATGTTTTTCGCGCACGTTACATCAAAAGCCGGATTATACACTTTTATATCCTTTGGTGCAGTAACTAAATTCATAAAATTTGTGACTTCATCGGGGTTCCTCTGCTCGATGGGAATTTCATCGCCTGTATTAATTTTCAAATCGAAGGTGCTTGAGGGCGCGGCTATGTAAAACGGGATATTATGATATTTGGCGAGCACGCTTAAGGAATAAGTACCGATTTTGTTTGCGACATCGCCATTGGCGGCAATTCTGTCCGCACCAACCAGGATAGCGTTAATTTTTCCAGCTTTCATCAAGCTGCCTGCCATGTTGTCGCAAATCAGGGTAACATCTATGCCAGCCTGCATAAGTTCCCATGCGGTCAGGCGAGCGCCTTGCAGGAGCGGGCGGGTTTCATCGGCATACACACAGAACTTTTTACCTTTTTTTTGCGCTTCAAATAACGGAGCTAAAGCTGTGCCGCATCCTGCTGTAGCAAGAGCGCCGGCATTGCAATGAGTTAAAATTGCGGAACCATCGCGGATAAACTTTTCGCCATAGATTCCAATTTTGCCGCACATGTCAACATCTTCATCATAAATTTTTTGCGCTTCGTTCAATAAAGTAGTCTGTAAATTTTCAATTTCGGTTACTTCGCTTAATTTCTTTCTCATTCTTTCCAAAGACCAAAAGAGATTGACAGCGGTTGGCCTTGACTGGGATAGATAAGTGATTTCTTGCTCAATATATTTTACCGCGTCCGGAAGTTTCATATTCTCAATTTGCTGCGCAGCTAAACAAACGCCGAAAGCAGCGGCAACACCTATCGCGGGTGCACCTCTGACGGCCAAAGTTTTAACGGCATTAAATAATTGCTCAACAGTTCTGCATTTAATTGTGACAAACTCGGCGGGAAGTTTCCGCTGGTCTATCAATTCGAGGCAGCGGTCTACGCCGCCGATCCATTGCAGTGTTTTGAAGTTTTTCAAATTAATCCTTTTTGCCATTTAAATGTGCTTTAAGGTATTTGGCGGTATAACTTCCCTTGACGTTGATGATTTCTTCAGGCGAACCTTGCGCTATTACCTGGCCACCCGCCTGACCGCCTTCCGGGCCAAGGTCTATTATATAATCGGCTAATTTTATAACGTCGAGATTGTGCTCGATTACGATTACGGTGTTGCCCAAGTCGCATAACCTTTGGAGGACGTTGAGTAAATTATGAATATCTGCGAAATGCAAACCGGTGGTCGGCTCATCAAGGAGGTATAAAGTATGGCCGGTAGAAGTTTTGCCAAGTTCTGCGGCAAGTTTGACGCGCTGTGCTTCGCCGCCTGAAAGAGTTGTTGAAGATTGGCCGAGCTGCATATAACCCAAGCCAACATCATTGAGCGTTTTGAGCAGGCGAACAACTTTCGGGAAATTGGTGAAAAATTTCAATGCTTCCTCGACACGCATATCTAGAATATCGGCGATATTTTTTCCTTTGTATGTTATTTCAAGCGTTTGCGGATTATATTTTCTGCCCTTGCATTCCTGACAGACGACATAAACATCGGGGAGAAAATGCATTTCGATTTTTTTAGTTCCCTGACCCTGGCAATGTTCGCATCTGCCGCCTTTGATATTGAAACTGAATCTGCCGGAGTTGTAGCCGCGGACACGTGCTTCACGAGTCTTGGCGAACAATTGACGAATTAAATCAAAAACGCCTGTATATGTAACGGGATTGCTGCGCGGAGTTTTGCCAATCGGTGACTGATCAATTTCGATTACTTTATCAACCAGGCTTGTGCCGAGAATATTTTTGTGTTTGCCTGGTTTTGCACCGGTATAATAGATTTTGCGCCAAAGGCCTTTAAGGAGAATATCTGTTACGAGAGTACTTTTGCCGGAACCTGAAACGCCGGTAACGCAGGTGAAAACGCCAAGAGGAAATTTGACATCAATATTTTTCAAATTATTTTCGGCTGCGCCTTTAACTTCGATACAGTGAGTCATGCGGACTTTGCGTCTTCGTGTGGGCACTTCAATTTTTGTGCGGCCGGAAATGTAATCGCCTGTCAGAGAGCGCGGAGCATTGCAGACATCATTCAAAGAACCTGCGGCAATAACTTCACCACCGTGGTCGCCGGCACCTGGGCCAATGTCAATGATATAATCGGCGGCTTTGATAATATCTTCATCATGTTCAACGACAAGAACGGTGTTGCCGATGGCTGAAAGGCTTCTTAAAATATCGAGCAGCCTATCGTTGTCGCGGCAATGCAGGCCGATTGTAGGTTCGTCAAGAACATAGCAGCAGCCGACAAGGCCGGAGCCGACTTGTGTCGCAAGGCGAATTCGCTGGGCTTCGCCGCCGCTTAAAGTTGCGCTTGTACGGTTAAGAGTTATGTAACCAAGGCCGACATCTGCGAGGAATTTCAATCTTGCTTTGATTTCTTTCAACGGAGCGACAGCGATGATAGCTTGTTCGCCCTGTAGATTTAAATCATTGAAGAATTTTTGAGCTTCTTCGACACTCATGCTTGAAATTTCGCTTATATTTTTGCCGCCTACAGTTACGGAGGTGGCTTCTTTTCGCAATCTGGTGCCATGGCATGTTCGGCAGGGCTGTTCGGAAAGGTAGCTATGCAAACGCGATTTAACGTATTCGCTTGAAGTATTCTGCCATCTTCGGTTGAGATTTGGAATTACGCCTTCGAAAAATGCACCATATTTTTTTTCTTCCTGCTCGTTTGTGCCGTGCATAAGAATTTTTCTTATGTCGGAAGGAATTTTGGTAAATGGAATCTGACGGCTGATACCAAAATCCTCGCAGAATTTTATAATCATGGCGCTGTAATAAATGTTCATTCTCTTGCCGCCTTTTCGCCAGGCATCTATGGCGCCATTTTCGAGCGTAAGGTTTTTATCAGGTACAATCAAATCCTCATCGAATTCGAGAATCTGGCCGAGGCCGTCGCAGCCGGGACATGCACCGTAAGGGCTATTGAAGCTGAATAAGCGAGGCGAAAGTTCTTCCAGTGAAGATTGCGGATGCTCATCGCATGCGAATTTTTCGCTGAAAAGCAAATCTTTCCAATTGCCATTGCCGGCGCCGGGCTCCTGTATCATTATAAATACAAGGCCTTCTCCTATCTTTAACGCGGCCTCAATCGAATCGGCAAGACGCACCTTAATCGTATCTTTAATAATCAGGCGGTCGATAACCGCTGCAATGTCATGTTTTTTATTTTTATCAAGCTTTGGAATATTCTTTATGTCGTAAATAACACCATCAAGGCGAACGCGGACAAAACCTTCAGTTTGAATCTTCTGAAAAATTTCACGATGCTCGCCCTTCTGGCCGCGAATCAAAGGTGCACAAATCTGAAGTTTCGTATCCTGAGGCAGAGACATAACATTTTCGACAATCTGCGAAGCGTGCTGGCTGGAGATTTCTTTTCCGCAAACCCAGCAATGCGGAGTACCAGCCCTTGCGTAGAGAACGCGGCAGTAATCGTAAATTTCGGTAGTGGTCGCGACGGTTGAACGGGGATTGCTCGAAGCGCTTCGCTGCTCGATGGCGATTGTCGGGGGCAGACCTTCGATGTGCTCGACGTCAGGCTTTTGCATTTGCTCAAGAAACTGGCGGGCATACGCGCTCAAAGATTCTACGTATTTTCGCTGGCCTTCAGCGTAAATTGTATCGAACGCGAGCGAACTTTTGCCCGAGCCGCTGATACCTGTTATCACGACGAATTTATCGCGAGGGATTTCAACGCTTATATTTTTTAAATTGTGCTGATTAGCACCGATTATTTTTATAGATTTCTGCATTTAAATAGCCACTAAGGCACTAAGGAACGAAAAAACAATAAAATTTCATTACTCCCTTACCTCTGTGAGGGTTCAAGAATTACTGCTCTGATACTATACGTATCTTCCTTGAGAAAATCGGGAATAAACCAATTTGGCTATTGTACCAAATAAGCTCAACAAGTAAAATACTTTATACGTTGAAACATGTAATCCAATGAAAATAAAGAACTTACATAATTGGGAAATAACACCAAAAGAGGCGATCGCTCTTCAGAAAAAGATGGCGGGTAGCGTTATTTATTCAAAATTCGATAAAAAAATAAATACTGTCGCCGGTCTGGATTGCAGCTTTTCGAAAGATAAAAAAAATATTATTGCATGCATCATCGTCCTTTCGGCGGAGAATTTTGAAATTATTGAGGCAAGTTATTGCGTTCAGAAAGTGAGTTTTCCTTATATCCCCGGACTACTGTCGTTTCGCGAAGCACCGGCCTGCCTTGCAGCGGCTGAAAAATTGAAAATTACTCCTGATTGCGTTATTGTTGACGGACAGGGAATCGCACATCCGCGGCGATTCGGTGTTGCTTGTCATCTTGGACTTTTTTTGGACATCCCTACAATCGGCTGCGCTAAAAGCCGACTAATTGGTGAGTTTGAAAATCCTGGGGCAAGAAAAGGTGCAAGAAGTGAAATGATTGACAAGGATGAAATTATCGGCTCGGTTGTAAGAACACGCGACAATGTGAAACCTGTTTTTGTTTCGGTTGGACATAAATGCAGGTTAGAAGATGCTATCAGAATCGTTCTTGAATGCTGCCAAAAATACCGGATTCCAGAGCCAAGCAGACTTGCACATCAAATGGTAACGAAATTGAAAATGAAAATCGTGGATTGACTTCAATTTTTAATTAATTATTCCCATTTATGGGTTTTGACAGATTTGAGGATTGCTTCGGCGCATTTCAGAGCTGCCAATCCTTCTTCTGCGGTTACTTCGGGACGCTTTGTTTTATCTGCAACTGATGCTAGAAACGCTTCCTGCTCAACGCGGAGGGGTTCTTTATCATCAATACTTAATTGCTCTATGTGAAGCAAATCAGGCCAATTGATTCCGGCGAAATCGAAATTGCCAAGCGCCTGTTTTTCTTTAATCCATTTGACAACGTCAACATTTCCATCTGTCTTTATGACGATTCCTTCTTTTTTGAAGAAGTCCAGACTCAAATAAGCCTGCCTGCTGAAGACACGAATTTTTCGGACAGTTTTAAGAGCCAGCCTTGAGGCGGTAACGTTGGCAACGCAGCCGTTTTCAAAAAATATTCTCGCATTGCAAATATCTTCAGCATCTGCGATAACATTAAAGCCAAAACCATCAACGCTCTTTACCGGACTTTGGGCAAGAGCTAAAATTATATCAATATCATGAATCATTACATCGAGGACAACGCCGATATCGGTTGAACGGAATGAATACGGGCTGATGCGTTCGGCCTGGATATATTTCGGTTCGATTTTCAAACGCTTCATTGCCTGCACTACGGGATTGCATCTTTCAGAATGGCCGACGGCAACAACGGTATCGTACTGTTTGGCAAGAGCGACAATTTTTTCGCCTTCCTCGGAACTTGCGGCAAGAGGTTTTTCAATCAATACGGGAATTCTATTGCTGATCAGGACAGAGGCAATCTCAAGATGGCTTTTTGTCGGAGTTGAAATAGTAACAGCGTCAACTTTGCCAATGAGTTCTTTAGGGTCAGAGAAAGCTTCGCACTTAAATTCCTTTGCTAGCTTTTTCGCTTTATCCTGCTGAACGTCTACTATCGCTACGAGATTGCTTTGCGGTAATTTGCTTAAGACCTTAGAATGGATTTGACCCATCTTTCCGGCACCAACTACCGCTGTTCTGATTTTTTCCATTTATTTATAACCACGAATAAAATTTGATTGAGATTGCTTCGCTTCGCTCGCAATGACACTTAATGGCCTTTTCTTCTTAAAGATTCAAGATACCTGCCATAACGGTGCTTGCTGCTTTTGATAAGACTATCAACCATAGCTTTTACATTTTCATCCAAACCGTCTTTAGCGGCTAAAGCTTTGGCGTTTTCCAAAACAGGAGTGTCGCTTTTGAATATGAATCTGAAAGCCTGGTTAACCGCTTTTTGCTGCTGCTCATTAAGGCCTGCACGGACTAAGCCTCGCTTGTTAATTAATCTAATTTCAGGAGGATAGTGTCCGCTTACAATAACGAAAGGCGGAACGTCATGATTAATGCCGGAAATCGCGGCGGCATAAGCCCATTTGCCGATAGTTGTGAACTGCTGAATCAGAACGCCTCCGCTTAGCCAAACGCCTGTTTCGATTTTGCAATGGCCGCTAATCTGAGTCGCGTTGCTTAGAACGGTTTTATCTTCAACTATGCAGTCATGGCCGATATGCACACCAACCATGAGCAGATTATTATTACCAACGGCTGTTTTACTGTCTGCGTAAATGCTTGGGTGGATCGTGACAAATTCACGAATCATATTAGCATTTCCGATTTCCAGAGCGCCTGTAACGGTATCAGGAGTAGCGCCGAGCATTTGAGGATTTCTACCAATAACGCAGTTAGGATAGAAAACGTTCTTTTCGCCAATTTTTACATTTTTACCGATAACAACATTCGCATCAAGGACGCATCCTGCACCGATTTTTGCGCCGCTATCGATATAACAATTCGGACCAACAACAACATCACTTCCAATTTCTGCGCTTGGTTCAATTACAGCAGTAGGATGAATTTTAGTCATATATTTCCCTGAAAATAATAATTATACGGTCTCGTCGTCGACGAGCATAAATTTGATTTCCGCTTCGGCGGCTTTTACATCGCCGACCAAAGCCTGACATTTACAAACAGCGGTTCTACTTCTGACCCTCGAAGTTTCAGAAATGAGAATCAGTTGATCACCGGGCACGACAGTTTTTCTTAATTTTACACCATCCATACCCAACAGGAGCGCCAGCCTGCCGGTATGTTCAAGTTTCTGGGCGAAAAGCAAACCGCTGACCTGTGCCAGGGCTTCGAGAATTAAAACGCCGGGCATAATCGGTGTTCCGGGGAAATGCCCCTGGAAAAAGAGCTCGTTAAAAGTAACGTTCTTTACACCTTTAATCATCCGGTCGCCGTCAATATCTATAATTTTATCTACCAGCAAAAACGGATAACGATGCGGAAGGATTTTCTGAATCCTGCGGATATCAAGCAAAGCATCAGTGCCTGCTTTTGTTACCCTGTCCTGCTGTTCGGCCTGCTGGACTAATTTTTTCGCGAGCATTTGATTGAGATTGTGGCCGCTTTTATAGGCGACAATCCTGCCTGTAATTCTTCTGCCGACAAGAGCAATATCGCCGATTAAATCTACTATTTTATGACGAACACATTCGTCAGGAAATCTGAAACTGTTTTTAATCGGGCCATCGGAATTAATTACAAGAATATCACGCGGACTCAAATGCGTGCCGATACCATGCGATTGAAACTGCAATGCTTCAGCTTCAAGCAGGAATGTCCTTGCCGGCGCTAAATTATTTTCGTAATAATCGGTAGTCAGCGCACAGCTAAGCACCTGTCTGCCGATGCCGGTGTGCTTGGTGTAATCCATATCGTACGTAATCTGCAAATCTTCGCAGGGGTACGGAAGAGCGTAAATGGAGGCATCACCTTCAGTAATGGTAACAGGCTCGGTGATTGTCATTTCTTTTTGTGGTTTCGATAGTTCAATTAAGCCGCTTTTTTTAAGAGCTTTGAAGTATTCGATTGGGCCGCCGTCAAAACCCGGAAGCTCGGGGCCTTCAACTTCAATTATGATATTATCAATTTCAAGAGCATTTAAACATGACATACAATGCTCAATAGTTTCAATGCTGGCATCGCCTTTTATCAGGGCAGTTCGTCTGCTTCTCTGGCCGATATTTTTTGTATTGGCTTCAATGCGCATCGGTTCAGGCATATCTTTGCGCACAAAAACAATGCCGGAGTCAACTTCAGCGGGTCTGAAAAGGACTTTCGCTTCCTGGCCTCCAAACATTCCTTTGCCTGAGAGCCTGAACTCACTTGCTATTGTTTTTTGCGGCTTCATCCCGCCACCTTATCAGAAAAATGTTTCAAATTTTTTAATGTAATATTCATATACTAATCATTGCACCATATCTACAATCGCTTATAAGGTGCGGGATTCAAG
>JBDKUM010000093.1:0-29928 GCA_039679715.1 Phycisphaerales bacterium | reverse complement strand
GTAGAGTTTGGCAAAACAGAAGATATATTTACCAAACCCAAAGATAAGAGAACAGAAGATTATATAACAGGCCGATATGGCTAATTGTCATTTAACGGCAATTTAAATCTGTATGGAGATATAAATGGAAAGATATTTTGACGAAGAATTGAATGAACTGCGAAGCAATATTTTAAAGATTGGCCAGCTCGCACGCAGCGCGATTTCACAATCGATAGAAGCCTTGAAGAGCAGAGATGTAAATCTCGCGAAAAAAATAATTGAAAACGACCAGCAAGTTGATGATTTGGAATTATACATCGATGAGAAATGCATAGATTTACTCGCACTTTATCAGCCAATGGCGGCAGACCTGCGGTTTATAACTACCGGTTTGAAACTTAACGCCGAGCTGGAACGCATCGCCGATTTAGCTGTTGATATTGCCCAGCGTGTGATAGTACTGGCGGATAAACCATTGCTCAAACCGATTATCGATATTCCAAGGCTTGGAGATGTCGCGCAAAATATGGTTCGTGATTCGATTGAGTCTTTCATAAAGAGAGATGTAAGCATTGCAAAGAAAGTAGTCGATGCTGATGATGAAGCCGATATGCTGAAAAATAAAATCTGCGATGAACTTATCAATGAGTATATGGCAAAAGACAGTACTTGCGTTAACCGGGCTGTTCCATTATTATTAATCGCCAGGCATCTGGAACGTATCTGCGACCATGCTTCCAATATTGCCGAAGATATCTTTTATATGGTGCAAGGAAAAGTAATAAAGCATCATCATAATGCATAGCTTTTTTCTTAAAGAATAAGAAAGTGCTCAATAATTTTTTCAAACTTACAAAGAGGAAAACTTCTGTCAAAACAGAAACCATAGCCGGTGCAACTACATTTTTGACAATGGCTTATATTATTTTCGTCAATCCTGTGATTTTAGCCAATGCCGGAATGGACAAAACCTCACTTGTCGCGGTAACCTGCATTGTAACCGCGATTTCCACCATCTTTACAGGCCTTTTCGCCAATGCGCCGATTGCAATGGCTCCTGGTATGGGATTGAATGCTTTTTTCGCTTACACTCTGGTCATGACACAGAAAATAAGCTGGCAAACGGCCTTGGGCGTTGTATTTCTTTCAGGTTTATTCTTTTTAATTCTGACCCTGATAGGCCTGCGAAAAAAACTTGTTGAAGCAATCCCTGTTTCACTGGTCTCTGCCATCTCTGTCGGAATCGGGCTTTTCATAGCTTTCATAGGTCTGCAAAATCTCGGCATTGTAATAGACCACCCTGCCACACTTGTTCAGGCGGCAAATTTGAATCCTACGATAATAATCGGGCTCGTCGGTTTGATTACAATGATTTATCTTGAAATCAAAAAGTTCAAAGGTTCGCTGCTGATTGGTATTTTTCTATCGACACTTTTAGCGATATGTTTGGATCATTATATTCCCCAGCAGCAGAAAATCTCAATTCCGCACACTATTTTTTCCGCCAAAATTGATATTTCAGCGGTTGCTTTTGATCTTGATATAATCGGCGCCTTGAAATGGAGTTTATTCGGCAGTATTTTTTCACTAATGTTTATGGACATGTTCGACAGTATTGGAACGCTTGTCGCATGCTGTAATGAAGCGAAAATGAGCGATGAGAATGGAAGAATAAAAGAACTGGACAGACTGCTTGCCGTTGACGCGGGTGCGACCATGTTCGGAGCACTTCTGGGAACATCTACAACAAACGCATATATCGAATCGGCAGCCGGAATTGAAGAAGGCGGCAGAACAGGCCTTACCTCGATTGTAACCGGACTTTTATTTTTAGCAGCGATTCTTTTCGTTCCGATGGTTGGGATTGTACCTGCTTACGCGACAGCCCCCGCTTTGATTATGGTTGGATATTTTATGATTCGTGAAATCAAAAGAATAGATTTCACGCACATGGAAACTGCTTTTCCATCATTTATAATAATCGTGATGATCGCATTAAGCTACAGTATAAGTACAGGCCTGGCATTCGGATTCATTTGCTTCACTTTACTCAAAGCTGTTACCGGCAAGTGGAAAACAATAAAGCCCGCAATGTGGCTGATTACCGCATTATCAATTATGTATTTCCTGATCCCCGTATTAATTAAATATTTCTAACCTATACCCATAAAGATAAAATCGAATCTCAATGATTTTTTTATATTCTGGAATACAATTCTATTGCTTATACATCCACTTTCCAGTATGATAGCCTGTCGCAATAACTTTTGCGAAAATAGGAGCGGGATTTGTTTAATTAAAAAGATGGCTGATTCATAAGAGAAAGATTGCCTGGGAGAAACCAAATTATTAATCTTAAAAAATATTTCGAAAATGATTATTGGAAAATTTATTTTATACCCGTATTGGTTTTTTATTGCTTTTTGATATTGTTTCTTATTTTGTTTAAGATGTCCTATCAACTATTTCCAGATACTACAAATATCTCTAAATTTCTGGATTTAACGAGTTTTGTCAGTGTTGAGTTAGCATTAATTATTTTGCTATGGGTTTTACTATTTCGATACAAGAAGATCAAAAAGATATATCCCCCCAAAAACATTAAATGGCTGTTAATTGTTTTAACTTTTTTATATGGTTTAGGTGTTGGATGTAACGTTATTTTATTTTTAATGGGCAAATATTAACCCTAATAATTAGAATAATTATTACTAATTATTAAATAGAGTTGCTTTCCCCAAGTAATAAGAAAGGGTAAAGTCCACAAATTATGAATGTTGAAGAAAAATCTAAGATTGTAGCTTTATTCAGAATATTATGGCATTGGATGCCATTATTTATTTTGGTTGTTATTCCTTACTGTATAATAAAATTTCCAATTTGCGATGTCTGGAAACGACGACTAGTGGCAATAGCGATTGATATGCCACTATTGATGTTGTGGTTTTTTATTTATGGTTTGAACCCAGCTTCTACTTTTATGATAGAATTTGGCAAACTATCAAAGCCAAAATATGCAAAAATAAAACTTAAGTTGATTTTCTTAATGCGAGTATTATTTTGTATTTTTGCTTTATTTATTGCATACAATGATGTGTTTCTATTCTATTCAGATATTTTATCGTTAGATCAAAATGACAGTATAGAAAGATTTTCATGTGTAATTAAAATATCACGACCTCCTTTTCCTGGCTTGTCTTTTCTTTACCAGAGTTTTATTATTGATATCAATAATAATGAAAAGGACTACTCTATGTGGTTTCCATTTAGATCGAGATTAAACCCAGGTGACAGATATATCTTTATAGCATTGCCCAAATCAAGCATGGTATTAGATGTTAAAGAACTTGAATAAAAGCATTAATTATAAAGGACAGCTAAATAATTAAATAATTCTAACCAATACATCAACCTGAAAATCCCTATCCTTATGTGAGGTATTGATGAAAGAAAAACATTTAATTTTTATTATTATTGGTTCAATATTAATCGCTTTTTTATTTTTGGTGAAATACAACTATAAACAATTTGAATTAGCACACGGTCACAGTCGTCCAGTGCTTATACCTAAAGCTCCGTATCAAATGGATGTAATTAGTGAGACAAAAATACACGGATATGTTTATTCTTTGGATGTAAATGACCCTTCGATTTTGCTGCTTGTACTTTGGAATCAAAATGCCAAGAAAAATGAAGGATATTTAGTGCAGCTAAATGAAAATCCAGCAGGTTATGACCGAGGAATTATAGGATTTACTTTAGGAACAATATATGAAGCAAACAATAAATATGCTTCAGTTGAAGAAGGTTTAATCCTTTATGGTTGCAAAGGCAGTGTACTTAATGTAGATAAGAAAATAAAAGACAATGGAATAGAGTTTTTTATAAAATCAAACCAAAGCGATTGTGGTTGGGATAGTGAAGACGTAAAAAAAGTTATGCTATACGATAAGAAAGTTATATTAACAAGAGAGCAATAGTGCCAAACAAATCAGGCGAATCGGAAGATTTTTGCAAACTTGAGTCTGACTTACAGTCAAGTTTAATCAATTTAACCTCATGTCCCAACCTCTCGGCAATGCCAGCAATACTCAACAGTCCCAAAGGCATATAGTATTTTTTAGCATTGCTAGTATATACATTAGAATCAATCAATCCTATCTTCAAACAAATTACCTTTCTTCTTAGCAATAATTTTTTTAGTTTTTTATCCAAAAAAGGTTTTTGTCAAAATCCAAAACAACAATAGTTTTGTCGAAATATTTCATTCCCAATATTCCCTGGTGAGATTTCAAAGTGTTATACAACGAATCTCTTGGAAGAATAGAAATTGACTGTTTGTTTAATTTTTTCCCCCCTATTGTCAAATCTTCGACAATAGCATCTTTGGAATTTAAATTTTTTTTCATAAAACGTAAAAAACATATTTCGTTTATTCCATTTAATAACTTTGACTCTATCACAAAGATATTCCCATTCGTTTTCTTCTATTATAAGTCCGATACCTGCACCTGTATCAAGCTTTAACTCCATTTCTTTCCCGGAAATTGGAATTCGCACAAAAAGTTCTAACTCATCATGAGAACCTCTTTTAATTAGAAGAGGATAATGTTGCCAGCTAGCTGCTTTTGCCGGATTGAACTTATCGTAAAGGGAAAATTCAACTTCTTGATTTACATTATCAAATGCTATGAATTTAAAATTAACCAGTACCGGCAATCCTATATTAATAGATTTACTCTGACTAAAAGGTATTCCAAAAAACTGTAACTCCTCATGTTTCCATCTGTACGCACATGGTAAATTTATTAAAACTACTTTTCCAATCCTAAGTTCAGGAAGGATGCACATACCTTCTCCGTTTTCAAGCGGATAAATGGGTAAATCGTTCTCTAAAACATGATTATCTTCAAGATAAATGTAATCAATGGATCCCGTATCGAGAGTGACAGGGTACTTTTTTCCTGTCTTTCCGATAATACCTTCTACAACCATATTATGTTGAAACTGGTAATTAGGTTGAAGATATTTGAGCCTGCAATTGCCATTTTGTTTTATGACAGAATTTGTTAGCTCCCATTTTGTTAGAGTAACGCCATTTGAATCTCTTAAAACTTTTACTGACTTTAAACCCACACTTAGATTATTCGGATCAATTAAATTCTTTGTATATTTTTTCCCCTCTACCACAACTTCCGTGATGGGAAATGATGAACATCCAACTAATAAGAATATAAAAACCAGATAAATACAATTGATTATTTTATTCATTTTCAACCCGTTTCAATCACGAACTATTTTTTACACACAATTATTAGAGCTACAATTATTAATATACCGTTCTGCTTAAATAAAAACATCCGGTATTCTCCCCTGCCTTTTTTCTATACTACAAACTTAACAAAAAATTCTTAGTGCCTTGGTGCCTTTGTGGCTATTTTCAAAGTTTGCGCAAGTTTTGATTTCCTCTTTTCTCATATTTTCTAATTTTCACCACTGAATTAATACTTTTTAAACACTTTTTTCTGCCATTTTAACACTTTTTTTTGCTTTTCAAAAATCTGCGCAAGTATACGCTATCCGCTGTACGCTCTACGCTAAATTTCCGTAGCAAATTAAAAATACGTGTAGCATTTCAAAATACTATGTAGCATTTTAAAAATATTACGAGGGTATTTTCCCTTGCGCAAATTTTCTTGCGCTCTTTTAAACCTAAAATCAATATGTTCCCCCCTATATAGCACCATCTTGCGCAGTTTTGCACCTTGTCATTCTGAACGAAGCGAAGCGAAGTGAAGAATCTCGTTTTTTTAAGGATAATTTTTTTAAAAAAAAATTTCCGCGCACTTTTTTTATTGCGCAAATATGAAAACCTTGAAAAAAGAACTTAGATATTTCTCACAAAAGCACCTGCCATCAAAGATATAAGAATTAAGTAATCTAGGTCATTAAGGCCATAGCGTTCATGTTCCAGCGAATTATCCGCATAAAAAGCACCATAGCAATTCTCTTCATTCATAATCGGTGCGATGATCGCTGAATTTACTTTATTGTCTGACTCAGCGCGGATAGGCAAACGAGGAATAAGTATATACTGATGTGTTTTTAAAACCTCGGTAACACGAGATGCAAATATAAGTTCTTCAAGTTTCGTCGCTGTACCGCCCAGGGCTTTACCTTTTGCGATTTCGATTGGACTTTCTGTATTCTTTCTGATTCCAATCCACGCATGAAAAGGTTTGAACTGCTGGAATACTAAATCAAGAAGCACAGTCAACAATTCATTACTGTCTGCGCATTTACAAATAGCAGAAGCGGCATGCGCAAAATCTTTGCCGCGTTTAGCCTGCATTTTTATAAGCGGAGCATCGGCACTATCCATATGACGAATGACAATTTGGGCTTCATGCAAAGTCGCATGCAGCGTATCTTCAAGGTTTGCAGGCGATATTCCCGCTTTTTCAGTTTCATCAATGTGTATTTCGATTTGGAAATCAGAAACCTTAAGAATATCGGCATCTTTTATTTCAGCTTTATGAATAACTTCATTGTTAAGGTATGTTTTATTCGCTGAATCGAGGTCTTCAGCAACCCATTTTCCATCTGTCGTAGTATAAATGACCGTATGCTGGCGTGAAACTGACCTGTCGGGGAGAAAAACCTGGCTGCCGATTTGCCTGCCGATGTAGATTGGCCCTTTTGAAAAACGCAAATCATTTTCAACTTTGCCCTGACGTTTTACAATAAGTCGCATAAGCTCTTATCTCCCGTCTTTTCAAAATTACAGCAAACTATATTTATTTTATCTATTAATTACCCTGTTTGTCAATCCTTAAAATGGCAATAAAAAAGGCAGGATTTAATTCCTGCCTTTCTGTAATATTAACTTTTTAAAGTTGCTTAAGCTTTTTTATAATCTCTTTTTAATGGTTTCTGAACCAAACCCATGCGAATAGCTTTTGCGGAAACTCTGATTCTTGTAACTTTTCCATCGACTATTGCTTTTACTTTGTGGACATTAGCCTTGAATTTCCGTTTTGTAATACCCGTAGTTTTTACACCAACGCCGCCCAGATACTTGGCTTTACCGCGTCTGGATATCGAATTTCCGGTTGATGTTCTTTTACCTAATATACTGCATACTCTTGACATAACTATTCAGCTCCGTATAAATTTGTCAAATTCATTTATTATTAGTCCAGTAAGTATAAAGACTTATTTTATTTTTGCAAGACCATTTTTTTGTTTATCCAACATTATTAGTATCTTGTCAAAAGTCCTTTTTTCGCTTATACTTATGACAATTACAGTGAGATGAAAGGATAAATAATGAATTCAAAATTAATAATCGTCGGTGCAGCAGGCAGAATGGGCAAAAGAATAGCGGTATTTGCAAAAGAATCCGGCCAATTCAATATCATCGGCGCCGTGGAAGATAAAAGCTGCCCTGAAATTGGTAAAAATTTGGAACAAACAGATGTTAAAATCTCTTCTGAATTCCCAGCAGATGCTGATGTTGTTATAGATTTTTCATTACCAGCCGCTTTTGAACATACTCTGGAATATTGTTTGAAAACAAATTGCGCACTTGTGTTGGGCACTACTGGTTTATCGCAGGAGCAAATCAAAAAAGTGGATGAAGCATCAAAAAAGATTCCTCTAATCCAGGCAACAAATATGAGCGTCGGCATGAATTTGCTTTTTGAAATTATCGGCCAGGTCGCTGAAAAACTCGGCCAGGAATACGATATAGAAATTGTCGAAGCCCACCACAGATTTAAAAAAGATGCTCCCAGCGGTTCAGCAATGACCTTGGCTGAAAGAATCGCAGCAGCTACAGGCAGGAAATTTCCAGATTGTCTGGATATGAGCAGAAGCGGGAAAGAAGCTTTGCGCAAAAAAGGCAGTATCGGCATGCAGGCATTGAGGCTTGGCGATACTGTGGGCGAACATTCGGTAATGTTCGGCACTTTGGGCGAGACAGTTACAATTTCGCACAGCGCTCACAGCAGAGATACTTTTGTCGCAGGTGCTGTAAAAGCCGCCGGCTGGCTGGTTGGGAAAAAACCGGCGAGATATTCAATGGCTGATGTGCTAGGATTGAAGAAATAACGCCATCGTAATTTGCATTGAATTGAAAAAGCAGTGTAACAGCATTGTGCGTACTAATGAGCCGCTTTTTTCATAGGCATAACCCATTGCCGCAGATAAGAGAAAAATTGCAGGGAAATGCATTAAAGGGTGAAGCGATGAAAAAATCGCTGAAACAAGAAAAATACTTGTCCACGGGCCAAGGATGCAATTTTTGAAATAGCTCTGCAGTAAACCTCTAAAAACCATTTCTTCAAAAACAGGAGTTACCAAAGCGGCAAAAACAAACATCAAAATTCTAACACTTAGTTGAGGATATTGGAGTATTACCTCCATGCCCGGGTTTTGTTGCATTTTAAAATCCGGACCTGCGATATAACTTCCAATATAACTGACAACTAAAAGCAGAACAGCCATCAAAGGCCAAACAGTTATTAGAATTCCTAACGCTGAGATTATATCCCGGAAAATTCCACGGTAACGAATCCCAAAACCACTCAGGCCGTTAACAAAGTATTGTTTTGCGGCGTAAGCAATAAAAATGATAGCGCCGATTTCTACCAGACAGTAAGAGGCATATACGGCAAAATTTTGGCCCCAATCAGCCATTTTTGAAGTGTACCTCTCTGCCAGACTTGCTCCTGCAATACTAATCAAAAACCAGCCTCCCAATACCACAAATGGGAAATAATCCGGCATGTAGTTAAATCTTGGAGGAGCACTGTCGAGAGATTTTGTCCCAAATTCGGTTTCGGCAAGCCATTTAATGAACAGCCCGCCTCCGAGAACGGTAGTGCACCCCAAAATTATATAATAAATTACCAAATTTAACTTCCTTTTGTTGCAATAATTTGTTTTTTGTATTAAATTATCAGTTGCTTTACAAGATTAAAAAGGATTTTATTTTATGGCTATGGATATTTTTAAAATTACAGGCCCGGTAAGGCTTGATGGAACAATAACAGTAAGCAATTCGAAAAATGCCGCCCTGCCGATTATGGCAGCTACACTTCTTGCAGGCGGGAAAAACATACTCAAAGGACTTCCAAATCTAAGCGATATTGAAGTAATGCGCGTCTTGATGGAATCGCTAGGGTGTAAAACCGCGGTAAACGACGGCCAAACCGTTTTGGACACAACTGTAGTTGACAAACCTTTCGGCGATTATGAAATTGTGCGCAAAATGCGTGCGGGTATTTGCATACTTGGGCCTTTGCTTGCAAGATGCGGCAAGGCTGAAGTATCGTTGCCCGGCGGATGCGCCCTGGGTTACAGGCCGGTCGATATTCATATCAGGGGTTTGCAGGAAATGGGCGCTAAAATCGAACTCAAGAACGGTTATATAGTCGCTCATTCAAATGGCGGTCTTAAAGGAACCAATATTTTCCTGGGCGGACCTTTCGGTTCGAGCGTACTTGCGACTGCAAATATCTTATCAGCTGCGGTTCTGGCAAAAGGTAAAACAGTTATCGAATACGCCGCCTGCGAACCGGAAATAACAGACCTGGCGAATTGTCTGGTAAAAATGGGCGCAAAAATCAGCGGCATCGGCTCTCCGCAATTAACAATCCACGGCGTTAAGGAATTAAAACCAATCGAATACAAAATCATTCCTGACAGAATCGAAGCAGGCACATTCATGGCCGCCGCTGCGATTACGCACGGAAGATTGAAATTGAAAAATTGCCGGCTCGACCATCTCATGGCCGCGGTCGATAAATTTAGAAGCATGAATGTCATTGTAGAGGAAACCGCTGACGGCTGCGAAGTCAGCACCAATGGCAGTATCGGCGCAACCGACATCACTACCCTTCCGTATCCGGGCTTTCCGACAGATTTGCAGGCACAGTTCATGGCATGCTTATGCCTCGCAAAAGGCAACAGCGTTATCAGTGAGAAAATTTTTCCAGATAGATTCATGCACGTTGCGGAATTAAGCAGAATGGCCGCAAACCTGCGAAAAGAAGGCCCGCATGTAATAATCAGCGGCGTGGAAAAAATGATAGCAGCTCCTGTTATGGCATCGGATTTAAGGGCATCGGCCGCATTGGTTATCGCAGCTCTTGCCGCTCATGGCGAAACAATCATCAATAGAGTTTATCATATCGATAGAGGTTATGAAAAGATTGAAGCAAAGCTGAACGCTGTCGGGGCTAATATTCAGCGTTTGCCGTATAAAGGGCAGCAGATCGCGGAGTAATTACGTATTTCGGTTACGGTACCGCAGCTCGTTACGTTTGACGTATCACATTCCGAAAATTGAACTGGCTCTTTGCCAAAGACCTTTGAAGAAAGTAATCGCCTCGAAATCTTTTACAGACATGCTCCAAACATATTGGCCATAAGCTAACTGTCCTAAAGCATAGCATCCAATGGCGAACTGCCCTATTGAGACGATGCCGATCGCCGCCTGGCCGACAGAAAAGAAACCGGCAATGCTTAATTGTGCGAGTGCGAAACCAAGTGCAATCGAAAGCTGGCCAATAGCGATAACACCAATTGAAAGCTGGCCAATAGCAAGTACGCCAAACGCCTTTCGTCCTATAGCTATAATTCCTTTAGCCCAGATTCTTTTGCCAGTTTCAGGGCAAATTCCAATGCTGATATGAACCAGCGGGCATGAGCCGATTTTCATTTTAGATTTGAATTCCTTGAAAAGCATTCCGCTTTCATAGAGATATTTGCGTGTTTGCCCCCATGCGGTATTTGTTATTACATAATCAGGCTGTTTATTAAGTAAATTTCCCATGGCAAACTCCTATTAATCAACGACTTTCTTCCTGTAAATTTTCGAATCAAGACTTTTAATAAAGCTCGTCCAGTTTGCTTCGCCCGGCTCACTTTCAATTTTGCCCGTAACCTGGTTAATCTTTGCATCGATGTTATCCAGGAAACTGATTAAAAATGCTTCGGCTGTCATCGGCAGTTTCGGAGAGCCAAAATCGTATTGTCCGTGATGCGCAAGAACAATATGCTCCAGACAATCCAGTATTTCGCGATCAATCTTCTGCCCTGCGGCTTGAAGTGCAGAAGCTTTTTTCTCGATCATACTTACGGTTAATACAATATGTCCTAAAAGCTGGCCGCTGTCAGAATAGCCAAATGCCATTTTATATGTAAGCTCTTCTGTTTTACCCATATCATGCAGAAAAATTCCCGCAAACACTAAATCAGTTTGAAGCTGCGGATAAAGCGGAAGGATTGCTTTTGCGGCGTTGAGCATATTATTGGTATGCTCCAACAAACCGCCGATATAGCTGTGATGGTTCGCTGTGCCTCCTGGAGCCATGCAGAATTTTTTCATCAGTTCGGCATCGTTTAAAAACTGGCTGATTATAAGTTTCAAAAATGGATTTTTGATTCCCGATACGATTTTTATCGTATCATCCAGCATCTGCTTGACATCTTTTTCTGTTCTCGGAAGATAATCATTTATGTTTACTTTTTCCGCAGGAACAGCGTTGATTCTATCGCCAACTATTTGCATCGCGTTCTGATAAACTTCGCTTCTGCCTTTTATGTGCGCAAAACCTTCTTTGGGTAAAGAGTTAAAAAGCTCTTCACTGGCCTGCCAGATTCTGCCGTTGACTTTGCCGGTGCGGTCGCCGACAAACATAGCGATGTATAAATCGCCGCGTGTTGTGCTGCGTAAAATCGGCTGACTTATCATGTAAATATCATCAATAGTTGTACCCGGCTGAAGCTGATTAATAAAAATATGAGCCATTTTCCTGCCTTAAAAATCGTTTCTTCTTTTATAAACTGTTTATAAATATAGTTTAATTAAAAGGATATGCAAGTAAAAGATTTACGTCTTTTTATCATAAAAAACAGTTCAAAAACGAGTCAAATTTTAAATTGACTTAAAAAGGTATAGCCATTATCATTTTTTGACTCTAGATACATATAAATTTTAGCATAGAAAGGGATAAATAAGATGTTTACGACAATTACTGACATTAAGGCAAGAGAGATACTCGATTCACGAGGTAATCCAACGGTTGAAGTCGATGTAACGCTCGATGACGGCGCATTCGGCAGAGCCGCGGTTCCATCGGGAGCAAGCACAGGCGCTCACGAAGCTGTAGAACTTCGCGATACACAGGCAAAACGCTATATGGGCAAAGGCACATTAACAGCAGTAAAAAATGTTAATGAAAAAATCGCACCGGAAATTATCGGTATGGATGCCCTTTCACAGGAAGCAATCGATAGAGCAATGATAGCTCTTGACGGCACAAAGAACAAAGGCAAATTCGGCGCTAACGCAATTCTCGGCGTATCACTGGCAGTTGCCAAAGCAGCAGCAAATTCAATCGGGCTGCCGTTATACCGCTATCTTGGCGGATGCAACGCAAACGTTCTGCCGGTTCCTATGATGAACATTCTTAACGGCGGAAAGCACGCGGACAACAACGTGGATTTCCAGGAATTCATGGTTATGCCAATCGGCGCTGAAAACTTCCCGGAAGCTTTAAGAATGGGCGCTGAAGTTTTCCATACTTTGAAAAAAGTTCTGAAAGATAAAGGCTACAATACATCAGTAGGCGATGAGGGCGGTTTCGCACCATCTCTGAAAAGCAATGAAGAAGCTTTGGAAGTAATCCTCGATGCAATCAAAAAGGCAGGTTACAAGGCCGGCAAGCAAATCTCAATCGCTCTTGACCCTGCTTCAACTGAAATGTTCGATGAAAAAACAAAAAAATATAAGTTCTTCAAATCAGACCCGAAGAATGCAGTTTCATCAGATGCAATGATTAAGCACTGGACCAAGTGGGTTGAAAACTATCCAATCGTAAGCATTGAAGATGGTTTGGCTGAAGACGATTGGGACGGCTGGAAAAAACTGACGGATGAAATCGGCAGCAAATGCCAGTTAGTCGGAGACGATTTGTTTGTAACAAACTCCGAAAGACTTGCGAAAGGCATCAAAATCGGAGCAGCAAACTCAATTCTCATCAAGGTAAACCAGATTGGTACTTTGACTGAAACAATCGAAGCAATCAATCTCGCCAAGAGAGCGGGATATACAGCGGTTATGAGCCATAGAAGCGGCGAAACAGAAGACAGCACAATCGCGGATTTAGCGGTTGCGACAGGTGTCGGCCAGATTAAAACCGGCTCGGCTTGCAGAACTGACAGAATTTGCAAATACAACCAGCTTCTTAGAATTCATGAAGAACTTGGCGATGCAGCAAAGTACGGTTCATTCCTGTTTGAATAAACAGACTTAGAATACACAAAACAAAAGCCCCGTTATTCAAAGCGGGGCTTTTTTATTTTAGTGGATAGCCTAGGATTCGTTCATAAGCCGACATATAACCGTCGACCATTTTTTTCAGTCCCCAATTATCTCTTGCTTCTTTCATAATTCTTTTTGCCTGTTTTTCCCACTCCTGCTTGTCTTTTCTGAAGAACCTGTGAATTTTCACGATCTCGTGCAGTCCATGCCACAAGCCGGAAGAATCATAATCCATAAAAAGCATACCATTGCCAACATCTTCAGATGCTCCGAGTTTCTTAAGTTTCAACGGCACGATCTTATCATGAAAACCGCCTGTATCACGGTTCGTGGCTGTCGCTCCATAGAGATTTCCAACCAGATCTATTTGCCCGAAAGGCTCATACAGCGAAGCGCCGAAAACATCACTTGCCGCGGCATAACCAAGCGTACTTAAGTCGTCATTATAAGACATGTACATAATCTTGCCGTTCGATGCGCAAGCAATTCTGCCGAGTATTTCAGCATCGGAACTATTGTCTCCCACTGAATTGCCGATAATCGCAATCTGAACATCAGTATGTTCAATGACAAACTTGAGTGCAATATCTTCAAGAAGTTCGATTCCCTTTTGTGTTCTGTCAAGCCGTGAAGGCCAATAAAGGAGTATCGCTTCGGAATCAACTATAAGCCCGGTTTTTTTCTGGAACTTGACTAAATTGAGTTTTTTAGCCTCAACAACATTATCCTCAACGCCATATTTTTTCGCAAGTCCCCGCTTGTCAACTTCGGGATTTTCAATCTGCTCTTCAGGATATACCGATGGTGAAATACCATTTGGAATCGCGATAACACTGCCGTATCTGTATTTTGCTTTTGTTTCCTGTCTTACGCTATCAGGAATAAAATGCCTGTCCAAAAAATAGTCCTGTGTTGTTTCATCGAGAAATCTTTGTCCGACATAATTGACGAGCGTTGCGTTTTTAATCGCGGTCGCCTGGCAATCAACACATAGTGCGCCATGGTCGTTCGAGAAATATAATTTATTCCAAAGTTCATTCAAATTAACACCGCCGTACATATCAAGCCGAACATGGCCTGTATGCGAATTATGAACAGTATGCAGAAGCGGAATGTTCATTAATTTCGCAAATGCGGAGATAACACCGCCGGCCATCCAGTCATGTGAGTGTATTATCCCCCTGCCTTCATGACGGGAAATAATGTCGCGAATCAAAAATCTCCTGATTTGCCTTTGAAATTCAGCAGCGGTCGCACGAGGATCGCCATCATAGGCGCTTTTATAATTTTCGAACAAAGAGGAATCAACCGTTTTTATCCTGTCACGCGGCAACTGATACTGCTTCTTGATGTATTCTGTTCTGCTAAGCTGCGCTCTTTCGAGGAAAGCACGCTCAAGATTAAGAGTTATGATATATGTCAGAATATTCCTGTTGGACAAACCTCTGCACAACGCGGCAACGACTTCGCCCATCCCGCCGCTTTTCCCAGCGACATACTGCGCAAAGTCTCCCATTCCTTTAGTTGGCAGCCTGTCGGTTTCAGGACTTATGATAATGACAGGAATCCTGGTCGTTTTTTTGAGGATATAAAATCTTTCAACAGCTTTTTCAAGCGTCCATATCTTGTCTGTAACCGTTCTTACGGTTTCTCCAATCGAACCGTAGGGGCTGAAATATGCATGTACCTCATGATCGGAACCATTGCTTTCATGCAGAAAATAGAGATGATCGGACGTTGTCAAATGCCGCCATTGGGTTAATATTTCTCCGCCTGAGGCTTTCACTTTTTTCTCAAGACCTTGTATTCTCGAAAAAATTTCCTGCTGTGTTTTGTTTCCCAGCCAGCCGAATGTGTCTCTTGCGGCATCGGCCCATGAAGACGTCGCAAGCCCGTGAATGTCGACTATGGGGCAATCGGCATCCTTAAACAGATCAGCAACTTCGGTCGGATTGGCCATTTTGATATTGCTGTGCTTTGCGAGCATTCTCGGCAGCGCATTCCAGAACTCGAAAATACCTTTATCTTTCCAGATATGTTCCCCAAGGTGCTCGAAGTCGTAACCAAGCAAAACAGCTTCGCCGTCAACTTTAGCAATGCTGGCAGCATATTTGTCGGCGGATATCGGCGTATGCGGGAATCTGTACGCAACATCATCGCTAAGTTCCCTATTGCGCGGAATAACAATTAAATTGTTGTCTTTTGCCCTGAAAACAGCATTTGGCGAAATATGTTTGCCGTTCCTGCGGCCGAACATATCATCCCTTTTCTCGCACAAAATCGCCTTGTAGCCCATATCTGCGACAACATACGAAATTTCATTGTTGAACATAAGTTCGGTGTTGCGGACAGATGAAGTCTTAACAGCAAAAAGTTCTTTCATCATTGTTCTATGCGTCAATATCAGTCGGCGCCATTCCTGTCTAGGAGGATCGGCAATTAAACCCGTCAGCGAGTGATAATATGTTTCATCGAGAAATTCAACCTGATTATTTGCTTTGCCGGCTTCGAGAAGCTGCTTCAACAGTTCTATGACCTGCGGCTTGTAATTTAAAGCCTGTTCGAGAAATGTACCTGACATACTAAGAGTAATCTTGAATTCAGGATAATCTTCAATCAATTGAGTAAATAATCTTATGGCAGGCAGATAACATTTTTGTGCAACCTTTTCAAAAACTTCAGAGTTTACCTGATCCCACAGAAACTTATCTCTGTCCGGATTTAAACGGAATGGCTGATGCAATTGAAAATAAAAGGTTACTACAGGCATTTTTATTATTTCTAATTAAAGCATTAAAACAATATTTGTCTTTCAACGAATCTTCAACGTCGCAAGCGCAAAAGCAGCAAAAGCCGCGGCAAGAAGCCAGAACCTCACGACAACCTGCGGTTCAGACCAGCCCCCAAGATGAAAATGATGATGAATAGGCGCACAACGGAAAATCCTTTTCCCGCCTGAATATTTGAAATATCCAACCTGCAAAACAACGCTCATAAGTTCCATTACAAACACACCGCAAATAATCAGCAGCAGGATTTCATGTCTTGTAACGAGAGCACCATAACCCATCGCGGCTCCTAAAGGAAGCGAACCGGTATCGCCCATGAATGTTTGAGCGGGATGGCAATTGAACCATAAGAATCCCATAGTCGCGCCGAGAATAGACGAAAAGAAAATGCTAAGCTCGCCCGATTGCGGAATGTGCGGCAAAAGCAAATACCCTGCCCATGTCATAGTCGAAGTTCGCGTCATTGATTCGGAAGCGACATAGCAAAGAATCGCCAAAGTCATACTAGCTATAGCGACACACCCTGCAGCAAGACCATCCATACCATCGGTGAGATTAACCGCATTGCTTGTTGCGGTAATATAAAAAATCGCGATTAGAATAAATAACCACGCACTGATAGCTATGCCGTATTTATAAAACGGAAGCCATAAACGAGTAGCATCGGGAATTTTCTGGACATCAAAATATAAAAACGCCGCGATAAGTACCGCCCCGCCAATCTGGAATGCTAATTTTTCCCATGGCTTTAAGCCGTTTCTGCTTCGGTGCATTATCTTACTGGTCAACTTGAGCCAATCGTCAACCGCACCGATACCGCCGTACCAAATCATGAGAATGATTGCTTTTTGGATAAAAGGATTGTTTAGTTTTGCCCAAAGAAAGGTGCCGGCCATAATAGAGGTTAAAATGATTAATCCACCCATTGTCGGGGTGTTTTCTTTTTCTTTCATCAGGGCGTTAAGCTTTTCATGATGAAATTCAGGCCTATCGCCAATTTTTTTTCTCATCAACCAGCGAATAATTTTGGGACCTGTGAACCAGGCGACCACAAGACTTGTCAATGCGGCTAAAATACAACGGAATAAAACATCTTGCCATGCATAGAAACCGAGGGAATGAGTGGTGAATTCCTGTAAGAATGAAAGCAGATGATATAACATATCCTTATTATTGTCCTATAAAATCCCTTTAAGCTTTTCAACAACAGTTTCGAAACGTTCACTGCGTGAAGCTTTGATCAATATTATATCGTCAGGTTTGAGAAATTTGTACATATTATCGCAAAGTTGTGCAAGATTTTCAAAAACATTGACATTAACCCCATAATCTGCGCCTTTTTGAGCAGTTTCAGCAGTTATGGAACAATCTCCTTTAATCGTCAAAGCCAAAGGAATTTTGTATCGTAAAATTTCATTACCAAGCTGAGCATGCAAAGCTTCGCTATGATTGCCAAGTTCACCCATTCGGCCGAAAATGAAGACCGGTCTTCTTTTTTCCTGCTGCGAAATAAGGTGAAGAGTTTCAAGGGCGTTTGCCATCGAACCTGGGTTTGCATTATAACAATCCGCAAGCACCATCGCGCTGCCAAATTTCAGACATTCCATTCTCATGTCGACCGGCTTTATTGAAGCAACCGACATAGCAAACTGTGAAGCTGAAATGCCTAGATTTTTGCATACTGTCCATGCGGCAGCGGCATTTTGAACATTCGCTCTGCCCGGAAGTGGAAGTTTAACAGTTACGCCTTCAATTTCAAAAGTACTTTCATAGCCGCCAAGCTGGACATTTTGGAATTTCTTGAATAGCTCATATTTTATTCCCTGGCTTATACAATATTCGGCAAGGCAATCAGGAATAAAAAATCTGCCTTCTTTTTTTAATCCCAATGAGATTGAAGATTTTTCCTTTTGGATTGCCTGTAAGCTGCCGAAACCTTCGAGATGAGCTGGTACAATAGAAGTAACCAAGGCAATATCGGGACTTGCGATTTTGGTCAGGTATGCTATTTCACCGGGATGATTGCTGCCGAGTTCGGAAACAAGAATATCTGTATCATTGGGAGCTTCAAGAATCGTTAGTGGAACACCAATATTATTATTGAAACTTTTTGGCGAGGAGTAGCATTTAAAATGATTTTTCAAAACATGACTGATTATATTTTTTGTTGTAGTTTTGCCTGCCGAGCCGGTAATCGCAACTACCTTGTATGATGAATTTTCCCGGATATATTTCGCTAATTGGCCAAGAGCCGCTGTTGTATCGTCCACATATAAAATATGTTTGTTTATAATTCCGCGTAGGCTAAAGCCCACCCTACAAACAGCACAAGCGGCACCACACTCAAAAACTTGTATTAAGTCGTCATGGCCGACGTGATTTTCACCTTTTATGGCAAAAAAAACAGAACCGGGAATAACTTTGCGGGAATCAATACATACATTTGAAAGTATGGGTTTCAAATCCGATGTTTCGGTGGCCTTAGCTTTGAGGATTTCGGCAAGTTTTTTAATACCTAAATCGATCACGTTCCTACCAGGCTCGCTGAAGCTTGCATAAACTCGGCAGCAGTTTCAATATCACTGAAATGCTGCTTTTCGGAACCTATGATTTGATAATTTTCGTGGCCTTTGCCGGCAATCAGGACAATATCTCCCGGCCTTGCATCACAAATTGCATCACAAATCGCTTTTCTCCTGTCCGGCTGCACGGTAATATTCTCCGCATGCGGATTGGTAAAACCAGCAAGTATATCTTCAATAATCGCCGTAGGCTTTTCCGAACGCGGATTGTCGCTTGTAACAAAAATCCGCTCTGCATACTGGCTGACAGCATGTGCCATTCGTGGTCTTTTTGTCTTGTCTCTATCGCCGCCGCAGCCAAAAACAGCGATCAATTTCCCCTTGCATAAAGGCTTGAGAGTCGCGAGAACATGTTTAAGCGCGTCGTCAGTATGAGCATAATCGACCAATACCGCAAAATCCTGTTTTGAAGGCACTTTGTGCAGTCTGCCAGGGACAACATTGAGTTTGGACAGACCTGCGGCTACTGTTTTCAAATCAAAACCTGCGCCAAGCGCAAGCCCTGCAGCAGCCAAATGATTGCTCAAATTGTGCTCACCAATCAGAGCTGAATTTACTTTTGCTTTTGCTCCCTTATAGTTCAATTCAAAAACAGTACCATTGATATCCATTGAAATCAATTTGGCGTATAAATCAGCTTTGTCCGTAAGTGAATAGAATATTTTGTTGGCCTTAGTTGCCGCTGCAACCTGGTCACAAACAGGATCATCTTTGTTAATAACTGCCGTTGCATCAGGTGAAAGATTTTCAAACAGCCTTAACTTGGCAGCCAAATACGCTTCCATTGTTTTGTGATAATCAAGATGGTCGCCCGTAAAATTTGTAAAGGCCGCAGCGGTGAAATCAATTCCCGCAAGCCTGTTTTGTTCAATAGCATGACTGCTTGCTTCCATTATCATATATTGAGAGCCGCATGCAGCCATCTTTTCCGCTATAGAAGCCAACTCAAGCGCGTCAGGAGTTGTCATTTTAGATTCGATACACTCGTGATTATCCCCTAAATCAATCTCGACAGTGCCGATAAGCCCGCATTTTCTCTTATTATTGGCGATAATAGAACGAACAAGATACGTCGTAGTTGTTTTTCCATTGGTCCCAGTAACAGCAAGATTCACAAGTTTGCTGTTAGGATAATTATAATATGCCTGCGAGAGCAGACCTAGCGCCCTGGTAGTGTCTTCTGTCTGAATGACTTCTGCCGAGGCGACTTGAGCCGGTTCCTGCGTAACTATGTAGCGGGCACCAAAAACAGCAGCCTGCCCTATAAAGTTATGGCCGTCCATTTTCGAGCCTTTTACCGCAACGAAAATATCCCCTTGCCTGACGTTTCGAGAATCGCTGCAAACGCGAGGCCGCCAGACCAATGGTTTTTTCTCAACGAGTTTTAGTAGTTGTTCAAGTGTCATAATGTTATATTTAACAAATCATTTTGTGCAATATCAACAAGAAATATTGTATAATTAAAAAAATGTCAGATAAAAGACAACATCGAGGCGCAAATCCGCAGGATTGCAAACTTTTCGCAACTGAAAATGTCCCTGTTCTCAGACAGGCAGCGGCCGATTATTCTTTGCTTCTGTCAAAAAATTATCCACAAAATGCGTCGCTAAAACTCGTAGGCGATAAATTCGAATTAACCGACCGCCAGCGATTAGGACTTTTAAGAAGCTGCTGTTCGGATGAACAGTTGGCTGCAAGAAAAGCAAAGGAAATAAAACCACAGGGGCTTGCAGGCCGGGAAATTGTTATTGATGGCTATAATGTGCTTATAACCATTGAAGCAGCTATTAGCGGAGCTTTTATTTTCATAGGCCGTGACGGCTGCTTCCGCGATCTTGCCGGTTTGCATGGCACATACAGGAGAGTAACTGAAACAATTCCAGCGATTCATTTGATAAGTACCTGCCTTTGGGAACTAAAAATATCAAAGACTACCTGGCTGCTGGACAAGCCTGTCTCAAACAGCGGCAGATTAAAAAAGATTATCGAATTGGAAACCAAAAACACTGTAAATTTGATCGATAACCCTGACACAGAGTTAAAGAGAAATCCACAAATAGCCGCTACCAGTGACAGCATCATACTCGATGTGTGCCAAAAATGGTTTAACCTTGCAGGTTATGTGGTTGCAGATAAAAAATTGCCTGCAAAAATAATTGACCTTTCGCAGTAGGAATAAATTATTTATCTTTTTGAGTTACGCCCCATAATTGCACAAAATATAATGCAAAAACAATCTTTTTTTCTTTTAGTTCTATTCAGTTATTATTTTATTTTTAGAAATACCGTTTTTTTGCTATAATATGGTATGCTTTCCTTAAAGGGCGGGAAATTACGGTATCTTTTGATGATTTTTTCACTTGCAGTCTGGCCGGCAGCAGGTAAATTTCTACTTTCATTAAATTCAATCATTGATATTGTGCATTTCGCAAGTATTCCGGTTTTTGCGTCGTTTCTACTCCTGTTCAAACCAAAAATTCATAAGAAAAATTTGATTTCTTATTGCAGTTTTTTTTCAATCATCATCATTGTTGTTCTTTTTTATTTCGTCGTATACTCAATAACAATACCGGAAATCAGAATAAACTGGCTTGAACTGCCATTAGCCTTATATTTTTTAATGTCTGTTTATTTGATTCTCTGGCTTGTTGACAAATTAATCAATATCGTTTTTTCAATAGTTTTTTCGAAAATCATAACCAACAAAATCGCTGTTTCATCCGCAAGGACAATTTTGAGAATGGGCGTTTTAATTTTTATGGTAACCCCTTATCTCATAGCAATATTTATTACGCATTGGGTAAAATTCACAGATATTGACAAACCTCAAGGTCTCAATCAATGCCAATACAGCCGGGTGGAATTTAGTGCGGTTGATGGAGCTAAACTCCAAGGCTGGTTCATCACTTCGCAAAACAGGATATCGGATTCTACCGTCATGATTCTTTCAGGCAGAAGCGCTTCTAAAAATCTGTTCATTCCTTATGCGAGGATTTTCACTGAAAACGGTTATAATGTTTTATTGTTTGATTTAAGAGGGAATGGCAGCAGCAGCGGACATAAATACACTTTCGCGATTGAAGAAGTTAATGATGTTATCGCTGCGGTAGACTACCTGAGAAAATATAAAACCGAATTGAGCAATTACATTTTCGGATATGGAATTAATGAAGGTGCGGCAGCTCTTATCGGCGCAGCGGCAATCGATGAACGTTTCGCAGCAATCATAAGCGACAATGCCGGCGGTTATGAAATCAGGATACCGGATTGGCTTGAAAAATATGTTCCAAATTGGCTTGAAAAAAGCTTTACAGAAACAACGAAAATGTTTGTTCGATTCGATATTGGCTGCCCTATATTGGGTCAAAAGTGAATGGATGCAAAGGTTTCACAAATTAGTCCGTGCCCAATTTTGATTTCCAACAGCATCAAAAACAGCAAATATAATCGCATGAAGGCGATTGAGCTTTTCACTAAAGCACGAGAACCTAAGAATTTATGGCTCCCCCCTGCATTGGAAGTTAATGATGCTTATGATAAATATTTTGTGAATGTTTTTCAGACATTAGAAATGGGCAAATCAAAACAGCAATCCGGAAATTGGCGAATTAGCAGAACTGATTAATTGTACGTCTATCAAACCCGTACAAATTAATAAAAAACGTTTTTACACCTTTTTACCTTTTTTTCTTTAAAAAATTTTTTTTTCTACTATAATTAAACTATCTTTTAGTTACAGCAGACATAATACTTTTATTTTTAGCGTAAGTTGTTATAATAAAAGTAGTTGGAGAGGTGGCCGAGAGGCTGAAGGCAACGGTTTGCTAAAACTTCATTAAATCCTCCTTATTTTATATCCATCGCAGATTTCAGCAGTTAGCAAATGGTAGAATTCACATCTTGTGGTAGATATCGCATCTTTTGGTTGTAGTCCGGTTGTAGTTTTATAGCTTCGCCAAATATGCCATTCCCGCTTCGGCGGCTTTGGTCATATTCACCGGCTCTATGCCATACGCTCTGGCCAGTTTTATCGTACCGAAAATTCTATCATTCTCGCCAAGCTTTCGCTGCGGATCTCGTGCCGCCCTTTCTATCGTATCATCCAAATATGGATTTGTCATTCTCACGAGCAAATCTTCGGCGTAAGATTTATAATCAGCTTGCGTAAATAATTCATCTTTCAAATGCGCATATTTCTTAATCAGTGCGCCGCCGGATTCTTTTATAAACGCATCTCTTGCAATCTGCATTATCTCATTATCATTTTTTAATTCGGCCATCTTCTTATAACCTTTTTGGACACCTAAAAATGCCAAAAACGCGTGAATCGCATTATGGCCATAAAGTTTCGCTTCCCATCAATTCCGGATCACAACAAAGCAACCCGATGAGAATCGAACTCACATAACCAGCTTGGAAGGCTTTAAGGGCAGAGATATAAGTATTTAAGAAACAAAGAATTAGGGTTTGGTCAATCTGCGATTGCAGTAAACCTTGTAGTTACTGCCGGCACCTTTAGACGTGTCTGGTCATTTCCTGGCAGAAATAATCAGTCATTTACTGTCACTTAGTGCTATACAAAAACTCCGCCATCCATCAAGCGGACTTTGATTCTTCAATTTCCTTGCAAAATACGGAGCGTTTTATGCAACCAAAAAAGAAAATGCCGCAGTCAGTCATTACTGTTCGCCTCAAAGTTGGAATTTTTTATTTCAACCAGTCGTCAGCCAATAACGCGAAATCCATAAAATCATACTCAACAAGCCAACTTTCAACCAATACTTTCAAGTCTTCAAAATCGACAGAACAATCACCGCTAAAGTCACACGCGAAATTACACCTGAATAATTTATTTACCGGCACCTGCTGTTTGGCAACACCCGGCCGCGAATAACTCACCTGCAATGAATTGCCACCATCGTAGTCAAAATAATCAACTCTAATCGAATGTCGGCCTGCGAGCAAATATTTCGAGCCGCTCTTTTCCTGTGCCGAATGTTGTCCGTCATTATTAACAACACTAACATCATCAATATATAATCTACTTCCATCATCGGAATAGAGATAGAACGTATACAAGCCGGACATATTTACATCGAAATAACCAGTAAAACGAATAGCAAAATAATCGTCCTGCTGACGAAGACCTATATCAAAATTATGTGCAATGCCGGATGCTGCTGGAGTAAGGGTGCCCAAATCAGGAAGTGAGGTCCATGTGCCTTCGTAATACTCATAATTCAATCCGTTGTCCTGTCGCGTTGCCCAGCCAATTGCATCAAGCATCTGCCATATTTCAGAATTTGCCATAAACAAATCCCAGCAAAGACCGGTGCGATAATTCTCGACCATTGGCACAATCGTTCCCTGATCAATCGCAAGGTAATCATTGCAATACCAGTTCTGTTGCAAATTAAAGGCATCGTAGAAGCCCAACGGCCCCCAGAGTTTGCTTCCATAAGTATAATAAAAATTTTTCATTGCCGCGATAGACTCCTCCGGACAATACGGCATAGAACTCAACGCCGCGGTTGGAGCAATAGTACCATCATCCTTAGAGCCGGGGGCATGCTCATAACTTGATGGGCCATAACTCGAAGTCAAACCCCATACGTTTTCGGCGTAACCAGTGAAACCTTTTGGATTGGCAATACAGTAAGCTCTGTCTATTAAAGCAGTGTTTCTATTGTTCTCAAAATAATTGCAGTAATTGTCGTGCTTATTTCGCGGGTCGAAGCCCAGGAAAGAATAGTGCGTCCAAAACATCGGCGTCTCAAAGGCACTAACCCATTGCGTATAACCATAATACCTGTTTCCATTTCTGTAGCCGCCCTCAAAACCAAAACCGTCATAATAACAGCTTGCTGGTATGGAATGCGTTGGCGAGGCAATCGCCAGAAGATAAGCATTCATCGTTTCTGCACCGCCAAATGCGAAACTGTACGCGAATTCAGAATCAGGTGACCACGACCACCATAACCTTTTACCATCTGTTTCAGAAGTTCTGCGGTACCAGTTCCATTCAACTTCCTGCCAAAGCTGTGTTGTGCGTGCACGAATTTCGTTTTCAATCGGATTGCTCGCATCAAAATATTTTCGACACGCAAGCATACCCTGGATCATATCGGCAGTCTCAATAATATCGGCAGCTATAATCGGCACGCCGCTGTCGTTATAATCAGCAGGAATAGTTTGCCCAGTTGTTCCATCCATCCAATGCGACCACACGCCGTGGTAACGAGTTGCGTCGTCCTGAAGAAAACTAACCATTTTTAAAGTTCGCTCGGCGGCTTGTTCTCTTGTAATCCAACCGCGTTCGGCGCCGACAATAATATTGAACAAACCAAAACCTGACCCGCCTGTAGTAACAGTTTGGCGGTCGTATTTAGCGAATCGTTCACGAATCATTCCGCTATCCGGATGTGCAAAGTCCCAGCAATATCGGAATGTCGCCCGCTGAATCGAATCCAAGAGTTGCTCATCAGTCATTACATAAGTAATTTCAGAAACCACCGCAGATGGTCGAGACTGCAAGCCATCTACAACTGAAGTAACATAATAACATCTTGTCAAACCATCAGCGCCAAGGAAATCGCTATAAACCGGAACATCATCAAGCGATGAATTTAATTTTGTAAAAGTTCCCGTCGGAGAATTCGATCGATATATATAATAGCCATCCAACTCGGCATCCAATATGGGCTGCCAGGTAATGTCGATTCTTCGAGTGTGTCCTTCTGCTGTCGGCTGCGGCGAGTATGAGGCAAGTCTTAAATTATCAAAATAAACCGTACCTGCCGAAACAGGCATACCCTGAAAAAGCAGTGCATAAATATGGTTCAGCGAAGTCTGAGTACAGTCCGATACGTCCAATCTCAACGTGTACCATTGTCCTGCTGTCGTCGGAACAGAAGTGGCCTGATGCCAGCCGAAAATATCATCCCAAACGCCGACAAGCGCGGGATACAGTTGTGTCGTCATATAAACATCGACGAGGATCTGGTCTTTGTCGGATAAATCAAAAGTAAAGCCGGACCACTGGTGTTTGACTTCCACCTTACCATCGGACTGCCCCGTCCACGCTGCTTTAAGAACGTAACTGCCCTGTGTTGCGGCAGGCGCACCGCTGATGCCGCCCTGTACTTTGGAAAGAATCATACCGCTGTCGGGAGAGCTTAACGTAAGATTACTTTCGGATATTTCGTAACCGGCAAGCAAAGTCCCGGCAGCAAACGACGGCGAAACCGCACATAATACAACTAACAAAAGCAGGTTCAATCTTGCAAACATTAAAACACAACTTCCATATCTATAGAGCGGAACAGGGTGTCCGATTTTCCAACCGAACACCCGTGCCGCTGATTAACATTTATCATCATACGATGATTTTTAAATCAATTACAAATCGGATTAGTAACATCTGTGCATCCAAGCCAATCTTCCGCAAATTTCGCGAAGTCAGCAAATGTAACATAGCAGTCCTGATTGAGATCGGCAGCTAGATGATTTCTGCCGCAGCTTGTACGTCCGCCATCAGCGGTATACTGATCAGCAACCATATCAGCGGTCAGACCAATTTCATGAAGTCTGACTTCGTCAATTAAGCCGTTGAACTCGTGTTCGCCTTCGTGTTCAGCATCTGCACCTATGCAAACACTGTAAACATTTGTTGCAATCAATGAGCCTGCTGTTACCGGAGCAGAATTTGCCAGAACACCATCAACATAAATGCACTGTGTCACGCCGTCAAATGTACCGACAACCTGGTGCCATTGATCATCTCCGACCGGACCTGTACTTCCTGAAGCGACTGGGCCAACATCGGTAAGCGTAAAGCTGGCATTGTTTGAATCGCCGCTTACGCTGTCTCTAAAGAGCCTCCAGCTTGAATCGCCTTTGGTAACGATGGACTGGAATGCGGCATCAAATCTGCATTTAATCCAGACAGAAACGGACATTTCTTCTGTAAAGTCTGCCCATTCGCCGGAACCGCAATAAATGTAATCGCCGCTGCCACCGAGTGAGATTGCGCCATTTACCTGACCTGTTGTCCAGGCAGGTGTGCCGCCCGGTTCTCCGTTAACAATTACTTCGCCATCATGGCCATTGCCCGAACTATCATAAGCTATAGAACCGCTTGTTTCATCAAGTTTCCAATAAGCGACAATACCTGTACCGCCCTGTTCGTAAACTCTTATTTTGACGGTATCATAAGCTTCTTTTTCACCATCATCAGCGGTAAGACGCAGTATATATGTACCTGCAACAGTGAAAGTAACTGTCGGGTTTTCAACGGTACTGCTCGGACTGAACGCCGGCGTTGCCGGGCCGCTATCCACTGTCCATGCATATGTAAGATTCGAAGGAAGCGGGAAACCATCATCTGTTACTCCGGCATCCATCGAGACTGCAATCGAAGCGGGAGCCTTCCACACGGTCTTTTTCGTACCGGCATCAACTGAAGGCGCCTGATTGGTTGTAGTGAAATGCCATACCATGCCTTCGGTTTTAACTTCAGGGTCTGCACCATCAGGATCGTAACAATCAACTCTCCAATAATAATTTTGGTTTGAGGCAAGCGTACCTACATTGACCGAACTAACAGCCTGGTTGCTTACAACCTTCGTGTTTGTACCGGGCATATTGCCATCTATGCCTAAATAAACGTCACATGTAATGACATCTCCCGTATGACGCGGAGCCGGATTTGTCCAGCTAAGGACAGTAGCCGTCGAAGTATCTACGGTGCTTCCATTTGCAGGATTCGGATTCGATGCAGGATTTGCATTCTGCTCAACCACAACATCGTCCCAGTTAACCGAGCCGCCCAAAGTTCCGCCATTGTTTTCAATATAAAGACGAATCCTGCCGTAAGCAGCACCTGTCGGTGCGACAGCCATACCGCTGATATTCTTCCACGTATCATAAGGATCAATCGGGTTACCCTGTGTTTGCGCACCATAAAAATAGCCGATAATATCGGTACTCAGGATGGCTTTCGTACTGTCAAGCCATCGAACTTCAACAACGCCGTTCATTCCGCGAAAACCAAAATTATCGCCAGACCAGGCGTAAGCATAAGCGCTAACGTTATAAATTTCTCCGGCGATTGCCGTGAAGTCCTGTGCCACATTTGAATCAGCCATCCAAATCTTTATCGCTCTTAAATCGCGTACTTTGCCGGAGTCGGCGTGATAATAGCCACTGCCGCCAAACTTCGTCCAGTTGTCAATCGTGCATGTTGTGAACGAACCCATTGAACCAGTTTCAAAACCGGGGTTTTGTATGAGGTTCGCTGCAAACAAATTACCGACCGCAGCCAGACTTAAAAACAAAATAAAAATCTTTTTACTCATAATCTATCCTTTCCTTGTTCTTCTAAAATTCGCAAAACAGGACGCTCAACTTTTGCAATTGAGCGTCCACAAAATCAAAGCAAAATTATTTCCTGCGTCTTGCAAGGAACAAACTGCCCAAACCAAGAAGCGTAATTGTAACAGGTTCCGGAATAACATCGAAACTTGCTTCATCAAACTTTGCGGCATTGTTAACACCGGCAGCATCAAAACCAACGTTAGCGCTAACACTACCTGCCGGAGCTGTACCATCAAGAGTCAGTTGGATCCATTCAGCAGTACCCATCGTGTAGGTAATATCCGTCGATGTCGTTCCAAGAATATTCGCACTTGCGTCCAACCAGTCAATCTTCATCGTGTATGTACCTGCCATCGTGTTCGGAACCCAGATTGTAGGGCCTTCCGGATTTTCCGGGTCAGGGAGCCATTGTCCGCCGCCATCTCTCAACGTCCAGCATGAAAATCCATACTGCTGGCCGGCGGTAACAGCAACGTTCTGATAGAAGCCGCCGTTGCCGCTATTGCTCCACCAATAAACTGCTAAGCCCCAATTGCCGCCATGATTGGCCCAGCCTTCAATGCCCGTCGCCGAACCGTCATTATTCGGTGCAACCATCGTCTCGGTCCAGTTGGCCGCAGAACCGCCGCCATAACCATCATTTGTTTCAAAGTCGCTGTTGAGCAAAAGGTTTGCCTGCACAGTTCCACACAGAACCGCACTAACACATAATACAACCATTAGATTCTTCATTTTTAATCCTCCAAAAAAAATTTTTATTCTTCTCCCGACCAACCACTGGCCTGGTGAGTTCCAACTTTAAACTCGCTTTACAGTTCGATTTTAGCAATTTCTCAATTTTTAAAGAACTCCATTTTGCGTATAGTTTCGGCCATTTTGCGGCGTTTGCTGTTAATTCCTTTCCAGAGTCATAGGATTAAATTTATGTTTAGCCATAATGTACCATGCGCAAACAGAAATGAACCCTTTATCGGTCTGTACCCATTCATAGCCGCCGGTTTTATTCGCAGTATAAGGCAGCGTTCGTGTTTTTACGCCGTTAATTGTCTTATCAATTAACAACGCATCGAGCTGATTAGCATAAAAATATCCGCGATGTTTGTCGCCGTACGCCAAATATGCACATGCAATGTGTCCGGTGCCGTCGAGCCAAATATTATCTATGTTTTCAGCCGGACAATGATAAAATCCCATCACTTTTTTGCCATTGACAACAAGTGTTTTACGATACCGTAAATCATAGTCCGACACATTTAACAAATCCGCATTTTGCCCGAAAGATAAAGTTCGCCAGGTGTATAAATCCAGTGGCAAATCATTCCTGCCGTTAAGCTGGGAGTCGAGCCATTGTTTTACTTTGCCGGCCAATTCCAAATCACCCGTAAGCCGCAGCACTGCATAGCAATCAATATTTCCCTCGTGATGGCCGTTATCGTCATTAAACTTTGTATCACCTTTGCTCCAGCCTGATGCGATGTAACCGCCGCAGCCGGGAACCTCTATATAAGACGAGACAAGATGATTTCTCAAAAGCGAAATGATTTCAGCATATTTTGAAGAACTATATTCCCTTTCATAAAACTTGTACGCATACAGCAGCCAAACCATATCGCCCATCCAGCGGTTCGCAGTGCCGGTATGGTGATAGGCTTTGGCCGCGATGGTGCCGGAGTGCAGTTCGCCTGCGCTTGTGCTGTTGCAGTCTCTAATCGCAACCCACTGGAAAAATCCGCGAGACTCGCCGTTATAATAGTAATTCTGCAAAGTCGGGTCTGTATTGTTTTTGTCGGTCGCTTTGGCGTAAAAATCCAAAATGCGTTCGGCTCTTTGTTTTTCACCGTCAAGTATGAACGCCATCACGACAAGC
>JBDKUM010000092.1:0-7115 GCA_039679715.1 Phycisphaerales bacterium | reverse complement strand
TCGCCGCGCTTCGCAGGTAATTAATCACTTCTCTTTCGGAGTTCATCATTAGGACTTTTCTCGCGATAGAATTGCAGCTTTCGATTGTTACCGAGCGGATAAGTTTTTTAATTTCCGGTATCATTGGCGGAGCAAGCGAAAACGTCCTGTATCCCATACCCAAAAGCAGCATAATGAATTCAGGGTCTGACGCCATTTCACCGCAAATGCTGGCGTTGATTTTCGCTTTAGCGGCGTCATGAATAATGCTTCTCATCAATTTTATAACCGCAGGATCGGCGCCTGAATATAGCGTTGAAACCCGTTCATTGCCTCTATCGACGGCAAGCGTATATTGAATCAGGTCGTTTGTTCCGATACTGAAGAAATCGCATTCGCCTGCAAGAATCGATGCGGTCAACGCGGCAGAAGGCGTTTCAATCATAATGCCGACCGGCACATTCGGATTGTATTTTATCCTTTCCTCGTCAAGGTCTTCCATAACGTCGCGCAAAATCATTTTAGCCTGCCGCAATTCATGCAGACTGCTTACCAGCGGGAACATTATGCGAATATTGCCTTCTACCGATGCTCGCAAAATCGCACGTAATTGCGTTTTGAAAAGCACCAGGTTTTGCAGACAAAATCTTATTGAGCGCAGACCGAGGAATGGATTTGATTCACGCACGAATCTTTTGCTTTGAGTAAATTTATCCGCACCCAAATCCATTGTTCGGATAATCACAGGCATATTTCCGGTTACTCGCATAACTTCACGATATGCTTTGTAATGATCTTCTTCCGTCGGTTCGGATTCGCTGTAAAGATACAAAAATTCCGTTCGATAAAGACCAATGCCATGTCCGCCTTTATCGAGAACCATCTCCGCTTCGTTCGGAAATTCGATATTTCCATAAAGCTCGACCATCACACCGTCACGAGTAATCGCGTCCATATCTCGCAATGTGTCGAGTTCACGTTCCAGTCTTTCGAATTCCAATGCGAATTCTTTATATTGCTTGAGCGTTGTCTCATCCGGGTCGATAATAACAACGCCTCTGTTGCCATCAATGATTACCGTTGCCATCGGCGCAACATTGCTTGTTACGTCTTCAAGGCCTACAACAGCAGGGATTCCCATTGAACGGGCGACGATTGCGGTATGGCTTGTTCTTCCGCCTGCATCGGTCGCGAAACCGCGAACGAATTTTTTATCAAAACCGGCAGTTTGCGTCGGGCTAAGTTCGTGCGCGACAATAACCATTTCATCCGTTATGTTCGCGATGTCCTGGCGTTTCTCGCCGAGCAGTTGACGCAGCAGACGTTTTTCAATATCGTAAATATCGGCCGCACGTTCGCTGATGTACTTATCGGGAACGCTGGCGAAATGATTCGCGACCTCGCGCAAAGTTGTTGAAATAGCATATTCTGCCGTCAAGAGGTCATTATATACAAGGTCGGTGATTTTCTTGCGAAGGTTTTTATCTTTGAGGAAACGAAGGTGAACCGCGAAAATATCTTTGATTCGCTCACCTTCAAATTCTTTACCGCTATGAATAGCTTCGAGTTCGGCAATCGCTTTTTTGAATGCGTCGCGAACTCGCTTGACTTCAACTACTTTAACCGATGGAAGTATAGACCGCCTCGGGATTCGGTAATCTTCCGAATCTATAACAAGAGACTTGGCAATCGCAATTCCAGGCGATACCGCTATACCTTTTTTAATTTCCATTGTTCTATCCCTGTTCGGCGATCCTTATTCTTTTTGCCACGCAGGTTCGTCGAACATTTTAACTTCGACAAGATCTTTCAACGCATCGGTCGCTTCTTTAGCATCGGAGCCTTCCGCCGTAATCTTCAGTTTAGTACCAGCTGCGGCAGCGAGCATCGCCATGTGCATAATGCTTTTGCCGTCAACCGTAATCTTCTGATTGCTGACGTTGATTTTACTCGCAAATCGGCTTGCAACATCTACGAACTGCATTGCAGGCCGCATATGCATACCGTTTGCGTTTCTTATCTCAACCTCAACTTGACTGACTTTTTCAGCCAAAAATCGGCCTCCTGCCTGAATGTCTGAAACTTATTATTTTTACGTCGCTTACTCTGTTTATTACCATGATGGATTCTGGTCTGCTTCTACAAGCAGATCTTTAATCTGGTCGATTGTTTCAGATTGTCTTAAAAACTTTCTGAAATTATCATTTTGCAGGTGCTCGAAAATAGATTCCATCGCCTGAAGATGCTGATCGCCTTCAACAGGACTAAGCAGCAGAATAACTGTATATACCGGCTGCTTATCAAGAGATGAAAAATCGATACCGCGAGCGCTGATACCGATCGCAGCTACGATTTTCTTGACCAGCTTGTGTCGAATATGCGGTACCGCGACACCTTTGCCGATACCTGTGCTGGCTTCATTTTCCCTTTTAATCACGGCTTTCGCGATTTCAGCCGAATTTTCTTCACTGATTTTTCCTGTTTTTTCGAGGATAGCGATTAGTTCCTTTATGGCGTCATCGCGCTTAACGCTTTGAAGTCTTGGTATAATGGCTTTAGAACTAATTACATCTGCAATTTTCATTTAATTTACTCCCGAACCTTTCCATCCAATAAACCTTTTTGTTTATTGAGCTTCGCCGTGCTTGTTGTCACGTTCTTTCTGTTTGGCTTTGACAACCTGTTTTTCAACTTTCTTCACGGCTGAATCGAGACAAGCATACATATCTTGTCCATTTTCTTTACCTATAAAAGTATGATTATGTTTACCCCTTGCAATTACTTCCACACTCGTTTGATTTCCATCTTTACCGCTTTCTACTATTACTTCGCAATCGAGAAGATTGCTGTAAAAACGTGGTAGATCGGAGACTTTTTCTTCAATTCTTTCCTTGATTGAATCCGTTATTGTGATGTGTTTGCCGGTTATTTTAGTTTCCAAATCATTATCTCCTTAAACAATAAGATTGCGTTATAGTTGCGCGCTTAGAAGGCGTGACTGTTGAACATGCATATACAATTTCTTGTAAAACCTGCATTTCCCCTGACTTATAATGATTTTTAATATTTTTTCGTCGGCTTAACATCGGCCGTTTAACTACTATTTACAATTAAATGGTACAAAATAAATTTATAAATTCAATTACAACTTTACTTTACATAAGATTATACGTCAACAAAAATAAAATGCCCTTTTTATAGGGCTAATTTTCTTAAATAAAGACATTGAGGATTTACACTATACAATAATAGTTCTGTGCCATTATTTTTTTCTTAAGAGCTATTGCGAAAATAAAATTCAGAGTTATAAAGAAAAACATGTTGATCACTTCAAAACCAGACACTTTTGAAAAGCTCCAGCTATTAAGCAGAGATTCCCAATATGATCTCGCATGCGCGTGCGGCTCGACCAAAGACAGTCATAGAATCAGAGGAAGCCATGGCAAGTGGATTTATCCGGTAACATTGCCGGATGGCGGTAAAACTGTACTTTTCAAAACTCTTATTTCCAACGTTTGTTCAAGCGATTGCAAATATTGTCCACTAAATAGAAATACCGACATCCAGCGATGCACACTAAACAGTGAAGAAATCGCAAATACATTTCTCGATTATTTTAATCGCAGAGAAGTTTTTGGCTTATTTCTATCCAGCGGCATCATTGGAACAGCCGAAGCGACAATGGATAAATTAATAACCGCATGTGAAATTCTCCGCTATAAACATCAATATAAAGGATATATTCATCTGAAAATCCTCCCCGGCTCAAGTCCTGCGGCTATCGAAAAAGCACTTTCACTTGCGACTGCCGTCTCGCTGAATATCGAAACTCCGGGAAAAGAATATATGAGCAAACTTTCAACCAAAAAAGACTTCATGCGCGATATTGTTGAGCCTATAAAGCTCATCAGCAGACTGATTCGGGAACATAAACGAAGAATCAAGCAAACTACCCAATTTATCGTTGGAGCCGCTGGCGAAGACGACAGGCAAATAGTAAATTATACTTCCTCCCTTTATAATAAGATGGGTCTCAACCGTGTGTACTTTTCCGCATACCAGAAAACCGATAATCAAACGCAGAACCAAAGTTCCGATGGATTTGTAAGGGAACACAGGCTCTATCAGGTCGATTTCCTTTTTAGAAAATACAAATTTTCGCAGTCAGATATAATATACGACCAAAACGGTCTCCTATCAAAAGATACAGACCCTAAAGAATTGTGGGCACAACGACATCCTGAATTTTTCCCTGTAAACATTAACACAGCAGAGAAATATAAATTGTTGCTAGTACCAGGTTTAGGGCCAAATACTGTTTTAAATATATTAAATAAAAGAAAACTATCTAAAATTGAGTCGATTGACGATATTAGTACAAGCAATAAGAGATTGTTGAAAGCGTCACGATATTTAGATTTTGGCGACAAAGTAAAAAATAAGGTATTTTTATTTAATTTTTAACTTGAAATTGCCAAAGAACTTACTAATATTCTCTTCTTCTGTCGTAAGTTATTGAAATAAGGTTTTTTATAAAAAAGGTTGTGATTTTAAATGATTAAAGTTAAATCTCGCGCTGGCGAGTCAGTTGAACAAATGGTTAAGCGGTTTAAGAAAATGTGCGAAAAAGAAGGCATTATTCGCGACATTAAAAGAATAAGCTACTACGAAAAACCCTCTGAAAAGAACCGCAGAAGAAGACGCAAAGCCGCAAGGTCTGCGAAATTCTCCAGCAGATACTAACTCTTGTAATTTAATATTTTGAAATTCCAAAAACCGGGTGTGTTTACATATCCGGTTTTTTTATTTTAGCGGCTCTGTCGCCTTTCATTCGTGCAGCGCCTTTGTTGGCGTGCATTGAATCGACCAAATTCGGGATCCGTAGTTATTTTGATCTTATTAAATCACGTATTTCAGTTAGAATTTTTAATTCCGCAGATGGCGGCGGAGGCGCTATTTCCTGTTTCCTTTTGGCCGCATTCATCATTTTAATCATCATAAATATTGCAAAGGCAACAATTAAAAAATTGATAACGGTATTGATAAAAATTCCATACCCGATAGTAACCGCTGGAATCTTGCCACCCATTGCATCATAACTTTCTTTCTTTAGAACAATCGCCAGTTGTGAAAAATCCACATTGCCGAGCAGGATTCCTATAGGCGGCATTATGACATCATTAACCAGCGAAGCAACAATTTTGCCGAAAGCGCCGCCGATGATAATTCCGACAGCCATATCTATGACGTTCCCTCGCATTGCAAATTCTTTAAATTCTTTTAGTAAACTCATAACTTTTGTTCTTTCAAATAAAAAAAAAGACGCCGCTATTTTCAACGGCGCCTTTGATATCTTTTTAAAGCTGCTTTTATTGGTATAGATTCGTAGCTTCAGTTTCCTGAACCGGACGAGTCAATTGGTCAGTAGTCATAGTTACAGTAAATCTGACGTCTCCTGGTTTTACCGCTTTTACAACAACTCGCCAAGTCGCTTTTGTCTTTGGAGCCAAGCTTGGCAACGGTTCAAAAGTAACCGTTTGCCCAACAGCACTTGCTGTTGTTGCACCCGATGATGAAACATATTGTTCATTATCTTCAAGCGTGCATACGATCCTGATGTTGGTATCAGCCATAGAGCCCTGATTAGTAGCTGTAATAACATACGTCTCGTTGCTGCCAATTTCAATTGGGTCTTCAGTATCAATAACTTCAAGCAGCACGGCTGCAATTCCAGTTACATTCGTCGTTGCAGATGCGGTTGCCGGTTCAGCACATGATGCCGTTGCTTTTGCCGTATTGCTGATTGCACCTGCCGTACTTGCAGTGTAAGATACTTGTACCGTCTTTGCGGCACCGGCAGGCAGAGAGCCTATATTCCATACAACGTTTGAGCCACTGACAGTTCCGCCGTTGCTTGCTTTAATAGCCGTTACCCCGGCAGGAATCGTATCTGTTACTATGGTGTTTGCCGCCGGTGAGTTTCCCTTGTTGACAACCTTAATTTCATAAGTTGCTGTTCTGCCAATATACAGCGTATCAGGTCCGTTTTTGCTGACAGCCAGTACCGGCTGTTGAACTTCCGTTATTGTTGAAGCCTCCGCTTTCAGGCCGTTGGCCGAAGTTGCAACAGCCTTGTTCTCATATTTTCCGGTTTTGTCTGCCTTTAGAACGGCATTAAATTCTTTCGACTGACCAGCTGCCAGTGTTCCTGCATTAAAAAGAATCGAACTCTTTCCGTCCACGGTCTTAAGACCGGCAGGCAGTGCATCTTCAATCTTAACGTTTCCAGCCGAACCTGAACCTGTGTTTGTTACGATAAACTTGACCGGAATCGTCTCGCAAAGTAAAGCACTTGCCGGTGCGGTTTTAACAAGCTTCAGAGCAGGCTGTACAACATTAACGTTTGTACAGGTTGGAATTACATAACTGACATTAGCACAGCTTTGCAGACAGTTTGTGGTTGTGGCCATACCAGCAATAGTAATAACTTTTGTTGCTCCTGGTTCGAGAACACCAAGTCCAAAAATTAAATCTCTGCCATCTACCTGGGCTTTTGGATTTGTGCCGGAGGCCTTAAAGTTTTCTGGCGTGGTTTCAGTTACCACAACATCTTTAAGCATTATTTCTGTTGGATTTGTAACCGTAATCGTATAGCTGAATTCGCTGTTCATCTCCACTTCTGCTGGCATATTCTTTTCCAATTTGACAAGAGTGCAGGTTTCACAAGGATATGAGCCGCTTGCTGAAGCCGAACCGCATGCGCTTTTGGCTGCTGCCGGCTGCGGCTTTGGCGGCTCCTGTTTTGGTGCCGGTTTTTCCTTGGCCACTTGTTTTAGCGGTTTGCAGTTTTTATCCCACATAAACTTTCCAGCCGGATAATCTTCTCGCGGTTTCCCCCACATGTGATGCCAGCTTTGGCAGCTGTAGCAACCGGGCAGAAAAAACAACGCCACCATTAGAAACAGCAGCTTTTTCATATTTGATCCCTTCAAAAAAACCATAGACCCACTTTATTATTTTAGCTTTAGAAACACCAAAGCCCATCGTCTTTTCACAGATGAATTTTCTACTGCTGTCCCTCTATTTTACTTATTTTCCAGCCTTCTTGTCTTTTGTCAAAACTTATTTTGGGTAAC
>JBDKUM010000091.1:0-2922 GCA_039679715.1 Phycisphaerales bacterium | reverse complement strand
AGGCAGCCTGGTTCGGGGGCTGTTCAGATTGGGACTGGGCAAGCCTGACCAGGCTTTGAAATTCTGTGGGACTGAAAGAGCCGCTGAAAGCCATGCTTTCAGCGCCCTCAACCAGCAGGACTGCCAGAGCAGGGCTTTGGCGGGTGAATTCTGATAGGGTGGTTTTCAAGTTTTGTGGCATGACAAACATCCGATTATGGTGCTTGGGATAATTCTTATGAGGATTAGTTTAACATGGCTTAGAATCGCGTGCAAGACGGAGTGCAAAATACGGGAGGAATAGCCCGTGGGTAAGTGAGAATTGTGAAGAAAGCTTATTTTCGGGAATTATTATCGGATTGTTATTGCCACCGGTGATATTTGAAATTTAGATTAACCAATATTAACGAAAGGTCTTGACAGGAAATCTAATGCTTACTATAATGTTATCGATAACGGGATCGATGACGGGAACGATAACAATACCAATGGCAGAAACGAAAAGATTTATGAATCAGACTGGAAACCGTCCTACTATTAAACAGGTTGCTTCTATAGCCGGGGTCTCTACTCAGGTGGTTTCACGCGTGATCAATGATCGTCCTGATGTGGCCCCCGAGACGCGTGAACGGGTTAAAAAAGTCATTACTGAGATTGGTTATTACCCCAGTGCTTTAGCACGCAGTTTGATTCAGAAGCGCAGCTATACTCTCGGGGTGGTAACCGCTGGATTAAAGTTTATCGGGCCGTCCAGAACTCTGAATGGGATTACTTTTGCCGCAGAGAAGGCTGGTTACTCCCTCATCCTAAAAGAGTTGCCAAATTTTAGCAGCGATGATGTCGTTCCTATTTTAAAAGGGCTTCTCTCTCGTCAGGTTGACGGCATTATCTGGGCTGCTCCTGAAATTGGGGATAACCATGCCTGGGTCGATAATTTTTCTTATGAATTAAATGTGCCGATTGTTTTTCTGACCATGGAAAAGCGCGAAGGCAAGTCGATCATTGCCATGGATAACCGGGTGGGCGGGCGGTTGGCTACTGCGCACTTACTGGAAAAAGGATATCGTCACATTGGTCACATTGCCGGTCCGCTGGATTGGTGGGAAGCACGCCAGCGTTTTCAAGCTTGGAAGACTACCATGAAATCAGCGGGTACGGAAGTATTGGAAAACCATTGGACAGAGGGTAACTGGTCTTCGGTCAGTGGTTATGCGGCTGCCAATGTTTTGTTTGATCAATATCCCGAAATGGATGCGCTTTTCGCCGCCAACGATCAGATGGCGTTGGGCGCACTGGCGGTCATCCATCAGCGGGGTTTGAAAGTGCCACAGGATTTTGGAATTGTTGGCATTGACGATATGCCTGAGTCGGAATATTTCTGGCCGGCACTAACGTCCATTCATTATGACCAGCAGCAGATCGGGATTTCAGCGGTTGAGGAAATTATTAGGATTATAGAATCCATCCAAAACAATGAAACCCCGGAACACAGGACAATTATGCTCACCCCTGACATTATTATTAGAAAAAGCTCACTTAAGTAGGGAAGGAGGGAGCTTATAAGAGGAGAAAACACAGAAATAAAAGTGCTTGTTGTAGAATTGCGGCTCCACACAAGCACTTCATTACGGGTGCGAAAACAATATCAATGAAGATTCAGTTCGCACTTCTGTATTATACCGCACATAACTAACTCATAAAACAGAGGAAGATTTTGTTAAGGCTAATTTTAATTTCAAATCCCAATATTGAACTAACGGATCAAAGTCAGCAAAAAAAGGTACAAAAATAAAAGGAGAGCAATCTAATGGAACGAAGAAAAGTTTTGTCAATGATTTTGGTAATAGCTATGTTTTTTGGACTTACTGCTTGTTCGCAAACAGAAACAACGGAGCCGTCAACGGAGACAGTTACCACACCAGCAGCAGTTGAAGAGCTTACAACTGAAGAACCCACAGTTGAAGAACCTGTTGAGGAAATACAAAAAGCACCCATGTCTGCTGACGGAGACCCTATCAAAATCGGTTACATGGGCCAGAGTGAAGCCTCCCAGTTTTGGAAGACAGTGAGAGATAGCTTAGTTTACTACTCTGAGCAAAAAGGCATTGAGCTGAGTGTTGCAGTAACAGATAGGGCACCGGATAAGATGAGTGCGGCGATGGACCAGTTCATTATGCAGGGGGTCGACTTCATTGTTGATGGCAATATTGTCCCAGAATTGGGTGCAACTTTTGCAGCTCAAGCGAAGGAAGCTGGCATTCCTTATCTCACTGTTGATATGGAATGTGGTGCAGACTATTTTTTTGGTTTTGACAACCAAAGTGTTGGTGAGACGATGGCCATGGCAGCCGTTGATATGATTAAAGATGAATGGAATGGCAAACCAGATCTAATCGTCCGAGTGTCCTTCCCAGCATTGGGTGACGAAGTAATGATGCGCAGTACGATTATTCCTGAGACGCTGAGTGAAAGTATAGACATTTCCGATGTTGAAGTTGCATGGTTTGAATTAGATTTCTCTTCATTTACTAGTGAGAAAATAATGCAGAAGGCTACAGATTTGCTTAATAGTCACCCGAACGCGGAGAAAATAGCAATGTTTGGCATTGACGATTCCTCAGCTTCTTTTTTTGTGACTGCTGCACAAAATCTTGGTCGTGGAGATCAAGTCATGGCGTTTGGTTGTGACACCACTGACTCGGCCTTGCAGTCATTGTGCAAAGACGCTGACAACAATACCATCAGTCCATTTAGAGGATCAGTCAATACATTCGTACAGTATTATGGCGATGAGATCACTAACATTGTTATCCGAGTAATAAGTGGTGAAGAAGTTGATCATTATAACTACACTTCCATGGAACTTGCGACGGCTGAGAACATCTACGACATGTTCCCAGGCTGTACTAGAGACTTTTTCAAATAAAAAGTGAGAAAAAATGA
>JBDKUM010000090.1:0-2795 GCA_039679715.1 Phycisphaerales bacterium | reverse complement strand
GGTGTCTGCGCGTGGCCGCACTCAAAAATTTTCAAATCTACATATAGACATCAAAATAAATACACACCACAATTAGTTGTGTTTATAGAACAAAAGTTCTACAAAAAACTTGACACATACTATTAGTTGTGCTATAATTCAAAATCAGATACAATATATAGTGTTTAATGGTAATTAATGAACTCAAAAGCAGATCATAAAGGTTTTTGTTTATATTGCGGGAAGGAAAGTAAGCAGCCGTTTTGCAATCGGCAATGTTATCGAGATTATGTGAGGTCATTACCGCAAAAAGATTATGAAAAACAGCAACGTGATTTATTAACAGACCGCATTGTTAAGAGAAATATCTATAACGGTTCAAAGGGAATAATCAAATACAGTCAAATCACACCGGAAATGATTACAGAAAAAAGGGCGCAAATTTTAAACTGGCGAAAAAGGAAAGAATTACTAAAAACAAAACCGAAGCAACGCACAAAAAAATACCACAAGGGCAGTTAAGGATGTTTGGATGAGCCTAAAACCCGCCCGTAATTGCCCCGGAGTCGGTTCACGATACAGGTCATGCCCTAACCTTATTCGGGGGAATACTCGGCTCTGTGAGGCATGTGAGGCGTTGAGAGGGGAAGATAAGAAGGATTACGACCGCCAGAGAGGGAGCAGCAGTAGCAGGGGATATGATTCATCGTGGCAGAAGGTTCGGGAGGCGAAGGCGAACCTTAACCCTCTATGTGAACGATGCCTGCTGCGGGGGATTGAACGACCCTTAGATGTTGTTCACCATATTAAACCTGTCGAGGATTCCCCAGAGTTAAGATTGGTTATGGAAAATTTAGAAAGTCTCTGTCGATTTCACCATGAGGCCATTCACGGCCCCGACCGCTGGAAGAAAACCGCACTCAAGGATAGGTAAATGCTTGTAAAATGTAAGGGTTGCCCAATTAAGTTTGAAGAAAAAGGGAATAAAAAATTTCATAGCCCAAAATGCAAAAAAAACTATGAAAATTCATTGCGTAGCGCACCGAAGGATAAGACGAGAAAGGTAGCCAAAAGCACCACTAAACCGCCCTCAGAACTGCACTCAGGTTCCACCCCCATTTGCCCTGATCGGCTGAACGAAACAGCGGCTGGATATTGGCATAAGATTTCACCAACGGTTATTGAGAGGGGGCATTTAAACGTCCTATCAGAGGATGCCTTCGCGGAACTGTGCGACCTGTTTTCGAGACTGTGCGACATCAATAAGGCTATTGACGAGACAAATAGATCACTTTTGCAGATTGACGACAAATGGGACGCTAAGAACGGGATGGAAACGCAGTCTTTTAAGGAATCGGCGTTGTCGGATATTAAGCGTAAGTATTCAAAATTGTTCCTTGATTACCAGAAGCAGTTTTATCTTATTCCGCTCTCAAACAGAGGTAATTTCGGGCTTGAGGATAAGGAAGAAGTTGACCCGCACGATGCGTTTTTGGGGATGAGTGGCAAATGACAAAAACCGAATTACAACAAGACATAGATCGCATTAAGAAGATTGCCCACGACTATATTGACGGTGTTATATCTGGGAAGATTATTGCTTGTAGGTTTACGCGCCTTGCAGTCCAGCGGCATCTTAATGATCTAAAAGACGGCCCTGCCCGTGGACTCGTTTTCCGCGAAGACAAAGCCTACCATGCCGTCAAGTTTTTCTCATTTTTGAAGCTCTGGAAGGGCAAGGAATACAAGGGGAAGGAGTTTGTGCTTGCCCCGCACCGCGTCTTTATCACTTGGGTTTTGATGGGATGGTACAGAAGTGACGGAACTAGGAGATTTCGCAAAGCTTATGACGAAGAAGCGAGAAAGAGCGCGAAGACAACCTATGTAGGTGGAATTGAGGCATATTTTCTTATTGCCGATGGGGAAGAAGCCGCCGAGTGCTATTGTGCCGCCGTAAAGCGCGATCAGGCAAAACTCGTATGGGATAATGTCAAGAATCTCACAAAAGATACTGGTTTTGCTAAAAACATAACCTACCTTGCTAATAAAATGATTGTGGATTCCACAAATTCAAAATGTGAGCCGCTTTCATCGGATGCTAAATCACTTGATGGGCTTGATACACACTTTGCCAGTCTCGACGAGCTTCACGCCCACCCGACAGGAGAAGTCTATAATCTAATTGACGACTCGATTGGTGCTAGGCGGCAGCCGATGATCTTTGTCATTACTACAGCAGGGTTTAATCAGTCCGGTGTGTGTTATGAGATGCGAGACTATTTAACTAAAATTCTCAAAGGGACGATTCAAGATGACTCGTTTTTTGGGATTATCTTCACGTTGGACACCAAAAAAGACTGGCCCGATCTTAAAGAGGCAAAGGAAGAACTTAAAGACGGAGAGGAGCATGAGGACGATTGGACAAACGAAGATATTTGGGTAAAAGCGGCCCCGGCGCTGATTGGCGTAACAGAAAGTGGTAAACGGTTTGGAATTGATGAAAAGGGAAATTCCATCCCCGGTTACATGACAAAAATCGAGGACATGAGAGACAAGTGCCGGATTGCAATACAAGTTCCGTCTGAGCAAAACAACTTCCTCACAAAAAGGTTAAATATTTGGACTCAGCAAGAAAACAGGTGGTTAAGTCTTCCTCTTTGGGATGCAAACAATATCCGCCCCGTGACCGATGAAACCTGTAAAGGCCGTTCCTGTGTTGGTGCGAGTGACCTATCTGCTATCTCCGATTTGACCGTCTGGGGGATGTTGTTTCGGGACGAAGAAGATAAAGACCTTGTTGACATCCTGCTTCGCGT
>JBDKUM010000089.1:0-18652 GCA_039679715.1 Phycisphaerales bacterium | reverse complement strand
TTTTACGCATAACAAAAGTTCTTCATCGGGGATAGGTGTGTAATTGGCACTTGCCCGAATTTTTTCAGCAATCTTTTTGATAATTGAGAAAAAACATTGATCGGGTGAACTCACTGAGCTTATAGCTATATATTCCGCCCGGATACCATCAAGAATTGAAAGACTTTTATTTACACCTTGCTTATCAAAATCTGAATAGATTTTGTCAATGCGACAATAGTGAATTTTATAATCTTCAATAATATCCTTGGCTTTATCCAGTTGATTGAAAGATATTTTTGCCGGAATATCATACGGTATGGTTTCTGGTTTTGATGGCTTTTGGCTCCAATCCTCTTTAGAAAGGGTTTTGATGATTGTTGTTAAATTGGAATCTATTTTATTTGGATCAGGTTCACCTTTGAGTTCCTTTTTCAAAAAATCACAAATTATTTGTTGTTGGTCAACATCCATATCCCGAATTATGTTCAACAGAGACGGAATGTCAAAAATGTCAACCTTAGGATCAAATAATAAATTATGAGGATTCACGAAACTCTGGGAACGTAATTTTTTTGCATCTTTGGATATAGAGATAAATTTAAAGGAATAATTCGTGTAGGCAGAAAGGTCTTTAGCAAGGGCTGATTCAATCTTTTGTTTTGTTGATGTAGCAGAAACCTGAATAATTAGTTTGTTCGTGGCATCTACTAAATCAATGCCTGCCGCGTTTTGTTGCACTTTATTAAGATTTTCAAGCTTCCAATGAAAAAGCTGATTTAAGAATTTTTCGTAAAAATCTTCAGCATGTATATTCAAATCCAAAATATTCATGCCACCACGTATTTCTATGCGAGTAGCGAGTATACTTAGCTTTTCTTCAATAAAATTAAAATTCGCCGAGCGATTCATTGTTAATTCTCATTTTTTGACATTTTGTTATATGCCATCTTCGCCATAACTTTTTGAAACCCACTCCAAAATTCTTCTTCATATCAACTTCTACCTACTTTTTTGTAAACTCCACAACTTGCCTGGTAAGCAGAACATCCACTAGTCAAAGCTATTATATCCCTGCGTTTAACAAACTCAACAAATTTTGTCTTAAAAATCTCGTCTTGAATAATGCGGGAATAGGATTTAAGAATGTGACAAGAACAGCATAAAATGTATAAAAATATAGATTCCTCCATAGAGGTTTCGGCATATGTCTCAACCCATTAGGTAGAAAATGACCACGATTACCGCTTCATTACTGTCGGGTTTGATTTAAAAAATTTTCTCTGTGAGCTCTGACTTCGGCGAGCTCAGTCGAGCCGTGACTAAGTTTATTTTCTGGTTTTTACGCTATTTTGACGATAACTTATTAATATGCCTAAACTTAAATATTCTAAAAACTCAAGGTTGAGTTCCAAAGCTGCTTTCAAGGCTGTTTTTGACTATAAGTTATTTTCCAAAAACGACTTAATGACCGTTTACATATCTCCAAATACAATCGGCAAAAACCGCTTTGCGGTCTCGGTCAGCGGTAAAATTCGCCCGGCTGTAGTCAGGAACAGGCTCAAACGTATAGCTAGAGAGGCCTTTCGGCTAAATCAATATGAACTGCCGGCAGGCTTTGATTATCTGATTATTTATTCTCAATGGTTGTCAAAAAAGGAAAAATCTGATATAATGAAAATCACCTTAAATCAAGTGCAACAAGGATTTATGAGTCTTGTTGGTCAGGCGATTAAAAGACATGAAAAACGAAATCCACCAGGAAAATAAATTGCAGGTCAGAATAGCAATTTGGCTGATTATATGCTATAAAGCAAGTATCGGCAGATACTTAGGCGGCCAATGCCGCTTTGTGCCTTCATGCAGCGATTACGCCATTGAATCTTTGAAGCTTTTTGGCTTTTTCAAAGGCAGCTGCAAATCCCTTTGGCGAATTTTACGCTGTAACCCTTTTGGCGGCCGGGGTTTCGACCCTCCAGAGGGTAAAATATGACCAGCGATAAAATGTTTTCGATAAGCAAGGCGGCTAAACTGGCTGGTGTCTCGACACAATCGCTTCAATACTATATAATGGTGGGCTTGATAAAACCGCCAATGGTAACAGAAACGAAAAGACGCTTATTCGATGAAAAGGCAATAGAGCGCATAAAATTGATAAAGCAATTGAATAAATCCGGATATCCGCTTCGTGCGATACGCGAATTATTTCTTGAAGGACGCGAGAAAATTTAAGGGAATGTAAATGAGTGATTATGATGTAATCCAGCAGCGAAAAAATATGATAGTCGGCGCATTTGTAATCGTCGGCCTTTGTGTTTTTGTATATATGGTGTTTCTGTTCGGCGAACTGCCGGTGATGACAGCCAAGTATACTTCGTACACGGTTACGGTATTATTTCCGAACGCGCCGGGTGTTGATGTGAGTACGCCTGTGCAGTATTGCGGATACCCGATTGGCAAAGTTACGAATGTATCGCCGCCCAAACCATACCAGCAGAAAGACGGCACGTATCATTACCAGGTTGCTGTAAATGTTTCAATTTCGAACGACTACAACGATATACCCGCAAATGTTAAAATAAAACTTTTCCGGCGAAGCATGGGAAGCAGTTTTATAGAAATTTCAAATGTACCCGCGACTCCGGAGGAATTGAGTAAGCTTGAACCCAGATACCTGACAGGCCAAATGACTATTCAGGGCGAAACCGGCGGAAGCGAACTGATACCGGAAGATTTGCAGAATAAAATTAAAACGCTGGCAACGAAGGTTACTGACCTTGTTGATAACGTTAATGTAATCGTGGGCGATGCGAATAATCAGGCAAATTTGAAAAAGACGCTTGCCAACCTTTCAATCGCAACTGAAGAATCGATCGCAACTTTGAAATCCGTTCGAGAATTTTCAACGACTGCAAATGAGAAAGTTGGCGCAGTTTCTGATAATTTAATTCAGACCAGCGATCAGCTTGGCGAGACTTTGACGGAAATACAAAGGCTTGTAAATAAAATCAACAGCGGTCAGGGCACCGTCGGCAAACTTATGAATGATGATAAACTTTATTATAATCTTATCGAAAGCAGCGAAGAACTTAAACGAGCGCTGGAAAAAATGACAAAAGTAATGAATAAGACAAGCGAAAAAGGAATACAGATTAAGCTATTCTAGAAAGTAATTAAAATTAAGAATGATTTTATCACTAGTTAAGGATGAGGTAACAATTTGGTACATTTGATGTCAGGCAATGAAGCGATTGCCCGCGGAGCGTATGAAGCAGGTGTTACAGTTGCAACAGGTTATCCGGGCACGCCTTCCACAGAAATTCTCGAAAATGTCGTTCAATATAAAAAAGATATTTACTGCGAATGGGCACCTAATGAAAAAGTAGCGTTTGAAGTTGCCGCCGCTGCCTCGTGCGCAGGGGCAAGATCAATCGTTACGATGAAGCATGTCGGTTTGAATGTCGCGGCTGATCCGCTGATGACATTAAGCTATTTAGGCGTTGAAGGTGGTTTTGTTTGTATTGTCGCAGATGATCCGGGCATGCACTCGTCGCAAAACGAGCAGGACAGCAGAAATTTCGCACGGTTCGCGAAAGTACCGTTGTTTGAGCCGGCAGACAGCAGCGAAGCCAAGGAATTCCTGATAGCCGCTATCGAGATTAGCGAAAAATACAAAACACCCGTAATCCTGCGGACAACAACCAGGGTGAGCCATTCGCGGAGTCTTGTGCAACTGGGCGAACGTAGAATTAATAATAAACAAATCGCTCTGGAGAAAAATCCGGCGAGGTTTGTTCCCGTTCCGATGTTCGCAAGAGAAATGCGAAAAAAAGTCGAACAGAGACAAATAGAAACGGCTGAATTTGCATCCGCAAACGGCAATCTTAATAAAATCGAATGGTTTGATAAATCGCTGGGCATTATTACTTCCTCAATCGCGTACCAGTATGTGCGGGAAGTTTGGCCGCAGGCTTCGGTATTGAAATTGGGATTATCATTTCCATTTCCTGACAAACTTATAAAAGAATTCGCGGCGCAGGTTAAAAAAGTTCTTATTGTTGAAGAGCTTGATAATTTCCTTGAAGAACATATCCGCGCGATGGGTATAAGTTGCGTGGGCAAAGAATTCATTCCATCAATGGGTGAGCTTTTGATACCTACACTGCAAAAATCACGCGCGATGATGGAAGGCAAAGAAATGCCCGCGGAAAAACCAGTTAAATATGCAGGCGAATTACCTGCAAGACCGCCGGTGCTTTGTCCGGGCTGTCCGCATCGAGGAATTTTTTACGCATTATCCAAACAGGATGTGATTGTAACCGGCGATATCGGCTGCTATAGTCTAGGAACATTCAAGCCCTTAAGCAGACTGGATATTATTCTTTGCATGGGCGGCGGAATTTCGATGGCGCACGGACTCGATAAGGCCGGCGAGAAAAGAAAAGTTGTCGGCATTGTCGGCGATTCGACTTTCTTCCATTCAGGCATTACAGGCCTTTTGGATGTAGCATATAACAAAGGCAAATCCACGCTGATTGTTGTTGATAACAGAACAACGGCAATGACAGGCCATCAGGATAATCCCGGAACAGGCCAGACATTGATGGGCGAAGCGACAAACGCAGTCTCAATCGAAGAAATCGGAAAGGCATGCGGAATTAAAAGAGTGGTTACCGTTTTTCCGTATGAAATTGAAAAAACAGAAAAAGTTATTGTTGACGAATTGAACGCGAATGAGCCTTCATTGATCGTCTCACGCGCGCCGTGTCCGCTGCGGGTAAAGCAAAGAGTCGGGGGCATTCGCAAGATGGATCATGGCCTTTGCAAAAAATGCAGGAAGTGTCTCAAGCTTGGCTGCCCGGCGATTGATGGTGCGGGCGAAAAACCTGTGATTAATGAATTGCTTTGTATGGGCTGCGGACTTTGCGAGCAGGTTTGTCCGTTTGACGCTATTACATTAACAAAGGAGCAGCAACTATGAGTGAAAATATTACAAGTATTGTTTTAGCGGGCGTTGGCGGTCAGGGAATTTTACTGGCAAGTGAAATATCCGCGCAGGCAGCGATGATGGCGGGCTTTGATGTCAAGACAAATGAAGTGCATGGAATGGCGCAACGAGGCGGTTCGGTGCTTGCACAAATCCGCTATGGCAAAAAAGTTTATAGTCCGATTGTCGCCAAAGGTACAGCAAGAGTTTTAGTTACGCTTGAACAAATCGAAGCATTGCGTTTCGCCGATTACCTTGCAGATGATGGCGTTTGCGTTGCAAATTCACAAGCCATTATTCCGGTAACGGTTTCTACCGGCGCGGCTAAATATCCGGATAATGTACAGGAAAAACTGAAAGATGTTTTCCAGAAACTTGTGTTTATCGACGCTGCTAAAATCGCAATCGAATGCGGAAATATACGAGCGGCTAATACCGTTCTTTTGGGCGCAATGTCCAATCACCTCGATTTGCCTGTAGATTGCTGGCATAAGGCGATTGAGCATGCGGTTAAGGGCAAATATACTGATTTGAATAAAAAAGCTTTTGAAGCAGGACGTAAATTCCATGAGTAATTTTTTTAATCAAGAAACGGAAACAGCATCTCTCGATTCCATTCGGGCTCATCAGCTCGAAAAATTAAAACAAATCACCAATCACATTTATTCCTCTAATGCAGTTTATAAAAAAATGTTCGAGCAGGCGGGCGTTCATCCAAACGAAATTAAAACTTTAGAGGATATACAAAAACTTCCATTTACAAATAAAGACACTTTCAGGACAAGCTACCCGATAAATTTATGCTGCGTCGAGAAAAATCAGCTTGCTGAAATGCACATGTCAAGCGGTTCCACCGGCACTCCGGTAGTAATGCCTTACACTCTGGCTGATATCGGCCAATGGGCAGACTGCATGGCAAGATGCTATTATATGGCCGGCGCACGAAAAGGTGATACAGTTCAAATTACTCCTTCCTTCGGCTTGTTCAACGGCGGTTTCGGAATGTATCACGGCGCAAGAGCCGCGGGTCTTTTCATTGTCCCGACAGGCGCAGGCAATACACAAAGACAAATTAAACTCGCAAAAGATTTCAAAACCAAAGTGCTCACCGGCGTTGTCAGTTACGGCATTCGCATTATGGAAGTGCTCGAGGAGATGAAAGAGCAATTGCCGGATTTGAAATTTGGAATCTTCGGAGCGGAAATTTTTGCCGAATCGATGAAGAAAAAAATCCAAAGCGGTTTGGGAATCGAAGCTTTCGATGTTTACGGAATGACTGAAACCGGCGGCGTTGGTACACTCGGCATGGATTGCCCTGCTCATGACGGCATTCACGTCTGGGAAGATCATTATTATATCGAAGTGCTCGAAAAAGGAACAAACAAACCGCTGAAAGACGGCGAATTTGGAGAACTGACAATTACGTCATTAACAAGGCAGGCACTGCCGGTAATCAGATTCAGAACCGGAGATTTGTCAAAAATCGTATCTCGCGATAAATGTTCGTGCGGCAGAACGCATGTTCGCATCGCGCCAATTACGGGCAGAGTCGACGATATGCTAATCGTAAAAGGCGTAAACTTTTTCCCGAGACAGGTTGAGCAGGCACTCATGCAAATTCCAGGCATCGGTTCGAACTATCAGATTATCATGGAAGAAATCGATGGCGTGCAGGATGTACGAATCAACGTCGAAGCCGATTCCAGCGTTACAGGTTATACTGTCGAAAAAATTCTGAAAGAAACTCTCGGCTTTAGCCCGAAAGGCGATGTCTTTCCGATTGGTTCTCTGCCAAGACAGGATGGCAAAGCACAAAGGGTATTCTATAAGAAAGAAAAATAAATTTTATGTATTTCAGCTCGTGACGTAAAACGAAATACGTTAATCGAAACGACGAAATACGTATAAACGTTAAAATTTAATATGGAGGTTAAAATGAAAAAGTGTGTGTACCTGGTTATCGTATTTGCAATGATGTGCGTATGTTTGAACGGCTGCAAAAAGAGCGGAGACTCAAATTCAGAATCCGGAGATGTAAAAGTAATTACGCTGACTTATGCGAATTTCCCGCCCGCATCGACATTCCCCTGCGTTCAGATGGAAAGATGGAAAACCGAAGTTGAAAAGCGTACCAACGGCAAAGTCATCGTTAAAACCTTCCCCGGCGGTACACTCCTTGATGCAAAAGATATTATGGACGGCGTTATTACGGGCCAGGCCGATATTGGCTGCTTGTGCATGGCATACCAGCCCGGAAGATTCGCTGTTACAAACGCCCTTGCACTGCCGCTTGGAATTGCAGATGCAAAAACCGGAAGCAAAATGCTTTGGGATTTATACAACAAATATAAACCTGCTGAATTTGAGCAGGTTGAAGTTTTGACAATGTTCACCACGGCTCCATCGAACATCATGAGCCAAAAACCAATCAGAACACTTGAAGATGTAAAAGGCAAATCTCTCCGCGCATCGGGCGGAGCGGGCGAAATCCTCCAGGCATGGGGCGCAAATATGGTCGGTATGCCCATGAGCGCGACTCCTGAAGCTTTGCAGAAAGGTGTTGTGCAGGGTCTGTTCTCTTCGCTTGAAGTTATGAAAGATTTCAGCTATGCCGAACTTTGCAAATATGTAACGATGACCGATACCTCGATTTATCCATTTGCTGTTGTGATGAACAAACAGAAATTCAATTCGCTGCCGGAAGATGTAAAAAAGATTTTTACAGACCTCTCCGAAGAACAGATGAAATGGACAGGCGAATATATGGATAATCATGTCGCCGAAGCTGTCGCGTTTTCCAAGGAAAAATTCCAGGTCGAATTTATTGATTTGTCGGCTGAAGAAAAAGCACAGTGGAATCAAAAGCTTGAGCCGATTATCACAAAATGGATAGAAGATAATAAAGCCAAAATCCCAGCCGAGCAGATTGTCAATGATTTAAAAGGGATGATGACTGAAACTAATGTTTCTGCAAAATAAATTTTAAATCCTAAAATTGGATAATTTAAATGATTAAATTGCTTGATAGTATCGATTCTGTAATTCGCAAAATACTCGTTTCGATTGCGGGTGCATTTCTCATTGCAATGCTTTTGTTAACCGTAGCGAATATTCTTGGACGAAAATTCGGAATGCCGATACAGGGTACTTACGAACTCACCGGCCTGTTCGGCGCGATAGTCGCTGCCGCCGTGCTGGGGTACACACAAAAGAAAAAAGAAAATATCGCCGTAGATATCGTTGTTAATCACTTCCCGAAATCGTTGAGACTTGCCGCTTCGATAATCAATGATGTCGCATGTATGGCTTTTTCGGCACTTGCCGCATGGCAGATTTTTAAGACCGGCCAAAGCCACATCGCCAGCGGAGAAGTTACCGAAACTTTACGCATTTCTGCCTGGCCTTTCATTTACCTTGCCGCAGTAGGTTTTGCGGCCTTAACGTTTGTGTTCTTCATTGACCTGCTAAAAAATTTTATAAATAAGGATCAAAAAGCTAAACCGCTCTCAACTTCTATTGAAGTCGATCTGGAAGAAGGTGTCCAATGAGTCTGACAGCTATAGGATTGATTGGCATCGCAGCTTTGATGTTCGTACTGTTCATGACCGCAACGCCGGTATCGTTCGCGATGGCAGTTATTGGATTCTTCGGTTTCTGCTGGGTTGTATCATTCGACGCGGCCGTGAATATGGTCGGCTCTGTTTTATGGTCAACCTTTTCAAAATACGATTTAACTGTAATACCACTTTTTGTACTGATGGGACAAATTGTTTTTTATTCAGGCATTAACGAAAAACTTTATAATGCAGCCTATAACTGGATCGGCCATATTCGCGGCGGTATCGCGATGGCAACCGTTATGGCATGCTCCTTGTTCGCCGCTATATGCGGTTCAAACACAGCCACAGCCGCGACAATGGCAACAGTTGCATTGCCGCAGATGAAAAAATTTAAATATCATCACCAGTTAAGCACAGGTTCAGTTGCTGCCGGTTCCACACTGGGCGTTGTTATTCCACCAAGCGTAGTATTCATTTTAATTGGTTTATCAACAGAACAATCAATTGTAAAATTATTTTACGGCGGTTTCGGCGCTGGTCTTGTTCTTACAGCTCTCCTGATTGCCAACGTCGCAATCATTTGCAGTATAAAGCCGAAATGGGGACCCACAGGCGGTAAAGTTGATTTTAAAACGAAAATCAAATCGTTGTCGGGAACTGTCGAGGTGATTATACTTTTCGCTTTGATTCTTACAGGCCTTTACACTGGATTTTTCACACCCGCCGAAGCTGGCGGCGCAGGCGCTTTCCTTGCATTAATTATCGCCGCTGCTCGCAGGCAAATGTCTGTCAAACAGTTTATCAGCGCGCTTAAAGATACGCTGCGCGCTTCGTGCATGGTAATGATGATCGTCGCAGGTGCGATGATTTTCGGAAAATTTCTCGCTGTAACACGTATGCCGTATAATCTCGCCGATTGGGTCATCACGCTGGCCGTTCCTAAAATAGTTATAATGATGGCGATCTTTTTGATTTATGTCATTGGCGGAATGATTATGGATGCTCTTGCATTGCTGATTATTACGATCCCGATTTTCTTTCCGGTCGCGACAAGCCTCGGCTATGACCCGCTTTGGTTCGGCGTTACGATTACAGTTATTACAACTTTCGGCGCGATAAGTCCGCCGGTAGGTGCGGTAACTTTCGTCGTCGCATCGATTGCCAAAGATGTGCCGATGAAGGAAGTCTTTAAAGGCGTGAGCATCTTCACACCTGCTTATATCGTGTGCATTATTCTGCTGATGATGTTCCCGAAAATCGCGACCTTCCTGCCCAATTTAATGCGATAACTCGTATCCCTGCCCAGTTACATTGTAGGGGCAGACCCAAGTGTCTGCCAGTCATTGCGAGCGTAGTCCATTTCAGGGACGTAGCGAAGCAATCTCAATCTTCCTGCCGCCCTTTGCATTGAGTGTCATCCCCATGACAACGGTGATCCAATATTTACCATACGTATACATTCCTGCACCGCACCGGCATTATCAGTCTCCATCAACACCTGCGTAAGTCCACGCCCAACATCATTTATTTATTTTGTTTGATTATAATTCAAGATGATTGTTCTTTTATATCATTACTTTTTTGTTCCTCTTTTTTCTTTTGTCTCCGGCTTTCAGTTGCCCACCACACATATGAAGTTCCAAGCATCACAAGCGTAATTCCTAACACAATTAGAGAAATATCAGAACGTTTTTTCAATGACAAAGCAGGCACAAGGATACAAATTAATCCACCAACCAAATGCATAATTCCAAGGAATAATTTCGCTCCAGTTTGAGGTTTTTCAGACATAGTTTAATCCTATTAATTATGTTTTATTAATATGGTCGAGTGTTTGTTAATTAGGGACAGCTTTTCATTATTCATAAATTTTGCTTTCACACATTGTTCCGTTATAAGCATAAATATTATTTTATGATATTTGTTGAATGTTCTGATTTAAAATTTGTTCCGGTTTCAAAATTCTTTTAGAAGCCCACCATGCCAATATTGGAGCCCATAATGGAAACAGAGTCCATATTTGCCATGATAAACCTCCAATCGCCAGACCTGTTGCAGATGCTATACTTTTACCAAATTCCGGCAGCCACATTGTAACTACCCAGCTTATGCCAATTAAAAAAATATAAAAAAATTCAAATATAAACAGACCCGCGAATAAAAAGAGCAGCCGAGTTCGCAGCCGAATAAAATGAATGCCGCAAATAAGAAGGATAACATAGCATACTATACACACGAATGTCATAATGGAATAAGCCAAATAAAAGTATGGCGTATTTTCGTTTTGTATGTCTTTGGGTGATACAAAAAGACTATAAAGAATTGCGATATTGTACAAAAAACCAAGAACCGCAAGCACGCAAGAAATAGTTCCTACGATTCTTAAAATTACACATGCTGTTTTCATACCTCATACCTCAATATTTTTATTAGCGCCGACTGTTTTTTATCTCCATGATTTCCTTCCTTCGACTTTCTCGCTTTTCAATGTTTCAAAATTATACCCTATATTGCATCCAATTTCATCACAAAATTTTTGCAGCCCAAAGGTTGGTTAGTGTCTTGGTGCCTTCGCTGGAGCGTTAGCGGAAGCCCCCGATTTTTCAGGAATTTTATTCCACATAAAAATAAAATTCTAAGGGGGTGGCTATAGCGATTTCGCGCAAGTTTCAAAAAAAATATTTACAAAAATAAATCTTACAAACCTGATTCCCTTCGATTCCCGACTGATATTATGCTGATGTCAGAGCCGCGACCGCTGAAGCACAGCGGAAGCCCTCGAGTTTTTTAGGATTTTTGCACTTCGAAAGCAAAAATCAGAGAGGGTAAGCGAGCGGGTAGTTTATCAAAATTCTCAACATTGTTCCTCAACTTCAAAATTCTGACAACCGCTTGATTTTTTGTGTAAATTTTCTAATTTTTTGAGTATCTTTTCATTTTTTTTGTAAAAAAATGAAATTCTGAAGCAAAAATGAGGTTTTTTAAGTAACTTTTTTATTTAGCCCTGTTTTCTTAATCGTTTTTGACAAGAAGTAACATCAAAATGACATCCGCGCGACACAAAGTGACATAAACGCGACCATTTTGAGCGCATTTGCGACATCAATTTTTTCAGATAGTACCGGCAGGTTTAATTTTATAAATTAAATTTATTGTATCTCAATTTAGCGTACTGAGGCAAATTACCAACCAGAGGCGCGGCATATTTTACAAACGCATCGGTAACACCAAACCCATCTTTGCTTATAAATTCATCGGGCATTGGTTTAGCTCTTACCGCGACTTCTTTAAGTCCTATTTCTCCCGTGAAGCATTCGTATTTACTTCCCGGCTTTCTATTGAGCGTAACCATAAGCCCTGTTTTCCCTTGCTCGGCAAGCTTTACAGCCCCAGCGCCAGCCATGAAAGCTTCTTCAATATCGAGTTCAACCGCTCTATCCGCTGCGCACATCGGCAGCGATTCAGTTATCTGAAATTCACCTCTGAAACCGAATTTCTCTGTAATAAATTTGTGCAGCATCATTGCAGTGCTTGTTCCGCCCATTGCGCCAAACTCTGTATTGTTGAATTTGTCTTTTGTTTGAGATGCGGAAACAGGCGTGCCATCTTCATAAGCAATGCCTTCACCGCAAACAATAGAAACAAATCCGAAATCGTCATAGCATCTTTTCACCTGGGCTAGAAACTTATCTTTCTCAAAATGCCTCTCCGGCAAACAAAGAATATGCGGCGCATCTGACGGTTCAGTTTTTCCAAGTACACTGGCCGCCGGCAGCCATCCTGCTTCCCTGCCGATACATTGGAAAATCACAAACTGGTCGACTTTTCTCATATCCCTTGCAAGTATTCCCGCCTGCTGAATCGACAATGCAACGTACTTTGCGGCACTTGCAAACCCCGGTGTGTGGTCGGTTCCGAAAAGGTCATTATCAACAGTTTTCGGAACTCCAATGCCTGTCATATCATAACCATTTTTATTTGCGAAAGCCTCAACTCTATGGATTGTGTCCATCGTATCATTGCCGCCAATCAAGAAAAAATACCTGATATCGTATTTTTTCAATAAATCCAATATTCGCGGCAAATCCTTATCCTGCAGCTTATATCTGCATGAACCGAGAACACTCGAAGGCAGACGTTTGAGAGCTTTAATAGTTTCCGGATTCTCAGAACCTAAATCAATTACGTTCTCAGCCATAAAGCCTTCGATGCCGAAACGCATACCTAATATATTATTAATGCCTGCAAATTCCTTAGCTTTTGTAACTATGCCTGCAAGTGATGAATTTATAACAGAAGTAGGCCCGCCAGACTGACCGATAATTGCGTTTCCTTTTAACATCGTATCTCCAAAATTTATTTACTTATCCAATTAATAATATTTCTGAAAAACTGTACATACCAGTTTCCAACTTCAATTTCATTTCCGCCTTCGGCTTGCGCTTTTATGCGTTTATTTCCCCAATCAACAAACGGCCCTACCCAATGAGGCGAAACATCCGATGCGAAAGCCGCTGTTTTACCTTTGCCAAAACTTCCGATTACCAGCAATGGCGAAGTCTGCATTGGTGAAAACTTTATTTCACTGCTCTTTAACTGGGCTTTATACCTTCTTGTTGATAATATTTCCAAACAGCCTTTTTTAACCTTAAATTTATTAAAACCTCCTACCGCGGGCATTTTTGTCTCAAATGGCAGTCCCTTTATTATCGCATGTTCGTTTTTCTTAACTATCATGCAAGGCCCAAAACAATTAACCCTATCGTCAGTTTTGCCCATTACCACAGGTAAAACTTCAGATAAAGCTGTTTTTTCATATTTTCCCGCCAGCCCAACGAAAGATTCCCATCCGCCAATCATCAAAAGACCTGTACCATTTTGGATTTTTGCAATTAGCCTGTTTATTTGGTTTTTTGTGAAATTTTTCGCAGGGTAATCGCTGATAATAATCGCGGAATATTCGTTCTTTAAGAAAGAATCTTTGAATTTCTTATCAGAAGCAAGATAATCAAAATCAATTTTGCTGTATGATAAAATTCCCGCCAGATAACTTGCGGCCTGATCTAAAGCAGTATCACCTAAGTACAATATTTTATTCATTTGTTAATACTTACCTCATGAATGGGAAATGATGCTTTATCTCAAACATTTCATAATAAGATGCAGGCTGATAAAGTTTGAATTCCAGTTCCCTTAAATATTCAAAAGGCCCTGATTTCTTTACAATCTCAATAAGTGAACCGATTTGCTCTTGCGACTTAAAAGCCGCGATTGCATCGAGTTTTTTATCTAAAAGCGAATTTTTTGTCCTGATTCTAAGTCTAGGCGGTTTGGGAAAATCACAATATACGCCAAGTTCATGTACATACGGAACTCTTTCTATTTGTTCACCTAATTCAGGCCAAATATTCCCGGCAGAGTGGAAAAGACTTATTAAAAATTCCTCATGCACTATCCTGTGATCAGGATGCAGGTCTGTAGAAGTCGGCAAAAAACATTGTGTAGGCGCAATTTTTCTAATCCATTTTGTAAATGAGTTTTGAAGACCTGTAAACCCTGATATAGCCATGGAATCCTCAGATTTGGCTGGACTGCGTCCACGATAATAATTCAGCCTGCAATCAGGAAATCCCAGCCAAATGATATTTTCTTCAGGGACACCTAGCGTTTTATAACATTGCAGTGTTTCTTTGCGGCGAATTTCTGAAATGGTGTTTTTCTGTTCGCTGCTGCAATAGCCCATTGCACCATCAGTAACTATCAATATATATACAGGCACTTTCTCTTGTTGAACAAGCTGAATAAACAATCCTGCGCCAAGCACGATATCGTCATCATGCGGACTAATAAACAAGAATCTTTCTTTGCCTTTCATCCAATGGCGCGATACGCCTTCGAGAGTATCTGCTACTCTTCTTTCTTCGCCTACAAGTCTTACAAATTCCGTTTCCGATTTATGTTCGTCCATATGATCTTTCCTTTCATACATTAAAGTATGACATTAATTCTTCTTGACGTCAATAGATAGATGTAACATAATAATGGATAAACGTAACCGGAGAATGGCTATGAAAAATGACAATATTGCCAATAAACTCTGCCTTGAAGGACATGTAGTTGAATCTAAATATTTCTTTTTTGATACAGACCCTAAAAGGAAACATGATTTGGCGATTGTTTTCGGCGGACGTGAAAAATGTGCGTCAGACTTTGAAATTAAGAGAACTACATATCCACATTATGTCATTGAAATTCCAATTAAAGGCCTATGTACGTTAGAAATAGGAAATGTTAAACATAAACTTACTCCTGGTTACATCGCAGGCTTTGCGCCTGGAGTTCCACACCATTATAAATGTGATGAAAATGATCCGATGGAACATATTTTTATTGTTTTTTTTGGATCTTCGGCAAAGGACCTTTTCGCCAAAGCAGGCATGGATAAAGGTAACGTATTAAAATTAAAAAAAACAGGCGACATTTTATATTTAGCTCAAGCTCTATTGAAAAAAGGTTTAGAGAAAACATTATACTCTCATGAGATATGCTGCAGCTATTTAAGAACATTACTTTTAGAACAAAGTTCTGATTTCGTCCCAGCTGACGCTGCTGAAGGCGCTTCAATGAACAGTTTTATGCGCTGCAGAAAATATATTGATGAGAATTTTTCGAATCTTTTTCTTCCGTCTGAAGCCGCGAATAAATGCAATCTCAATGTCAGATATATGTCCAAATTATTTAAAATTTACGCTCAAACAACCCCTCACGAATACATAATGAGGCTAAAATTAAACAAAGCAGCTAATCTTCTTTTAGTATCTAATTTTACTATTCGCCAGGTAGCTCAAATGAGCGGCTTTGCAGATCCGTACCATTTTTCCAGGAATTTCAAAAAATTTCACGGCCTTTCTCCAAATTACTACAGGAATGCTTCATCTGAAAATATAAAATAATTGATTAAGTCGCATCCAATCATTGAATTAAAAATTCTTCCCGGAAATCTGCGGCAATAGCATTAACCGGCCCATACGGTTTAGGCTCAAGTTGACTAAGCGGCCAACGAACTGACGGATCATTACAAATACAACCTAATGGAATTATAAGCTTTGTCGGCACTTCAATGGTCTTATTTAATGTCAAATAAAGGATGTTTCCATCAACTTTTACATCGCTTACAGCATATTCTTTTCCAGTCTGGGAGTATATTGTTCTTCCGGCAACAATCTCCTTGTTTGACTTTGCGAGTCTTTGATCAAAATATAATTTCAAGATGTTCGGCTTGATAAACTCTTTTTTCTTAAGCACCGGCGGCTGCGAATAAATCTCCCATCGGATACTAAACTCATAATAAGTCGTCGTGTCAACATTTTCAGATTGACAGGTTTTATAAAATTCACTGAGCCAGTTGGGATCCCGCCGCATAGATGGAAGTGAACCAACATCGGTTTGTACCCCAATTTTAACATCAGGTTTGGCCTTTTTTGCAGCAGCAAAAAAATCACGATATGTCTTACAGTAATCTCCGCGAAGCTGCGGCTTAATCCAGTCTGGAGCGTGCGTTTGAACGAAGTGAATATCAGGTCTAACACATTTTACCATCGATTCAGTATCGCAGCCTTCCCACTCACGAAGCTTTTCCAGAGCATTTTCAATATCAACGCCAAGCGACCAGGTAGCCACAATTATATTTGGAAAATTTTCCCGCAAACCATTTTTGCCATTAACGATTTCCCCGTAAAAATCATTAACCGTTTTTATTCGGAAATTGACAAGGTCATTATATAGGGCAGTATTTTTTTTGAAATAATTCGGACTGTTGGCATCATTGAAATCCGGAAATGCCGTATTTCCTGTTTCATTCATAAACACGGTTTGGAACGTCTTGCTTACATCGCCATATAAAACAGGTGTTTTAGTCGGCCCATCAAAAATTGCATACATAGGTTCGCAAAATGTAAAGCCATCGAAACCAAATTTTTTGAAATCATTTACTATTCGTGTCTTCATCCAGTCTCGATAATCCTTGTGAACAAATGAAAGAAATTTAAATTCTTTCATATCATTTGTGGTAAATTCCACCAACCAGTTTTGCCAGCCCGCAGGAAACGTATCATTGTTATCATATATCGATGCGGCAAAAAACAACGCCGCAACGGGCATACCTCGAGATTGCAGTTCGGCAACCAGCTCTTTGCTGACTTTGCGTTCGTCAATAACCATGTAATAGACGCCTTCAAAGCCGTTAAGCTCTATTTCACTGGCAATACTTTCAGGCGTTCTATCCTGATAATATTTAAAAATAGTGTCGATTTTAACCGTACGAGCAGTTAAAAGTTTACGCGCATTGTTGCCGGCAAATCCACAACAGCATATTTGAACTAATATGATACATATTAAAAAACAACTACCTTTTTTCATCATTATCTCTCCTTAGTAGAGACAGCCTTAAGCCAATTTACATAATCTATATAAAACTGCGATGAACCAGAATGGCCGGCAAAGGCTTGCGTGCCAGGCTTATTCATAATTCCCAAATACTGGTAAACCAGCACAGTATCAACAAAGCCGGATACCGCTTCAAGCTGTTTAATAATCCTGTTTATATCTGCTGGAATCAAAGGACTTTTATAGACTTCACCTTCAAACTCAAATATTTCAACGTCAGCCCATAATTATAGTACTATCTTAAGTTCTATTATTATTTTTGTGGTGCGCCAACTCTTTGAGGAGAAAGCCCGAAATCATCCTGCACTTCATGAGATTTTCCTTTTTCGGATGAATCTTTACGCGTTTCGCCGATTTTAACGCTTTTGTTTATATCAGTTGTCAAAATATAGTCAGCCGGTTTCATGATAGCCAGGCCGAAAATTGGGTCTATCGAACAATCTTTACGAGGGCGAAATTCAACTGTAACCTGGTCTTTCCCTTTGGTTAACGATTCAGGAATGGCAAATTCGGTATTAACAAATTCAGTAGGCGGATTTATGGGCACCAACAATGTGGCAATGGCGCTACCATCCACAATAATATCACCATGACGTGCATAATGATCGCCGGTTGGATATGTGCATAACAATGTCATTGGAGCATCCGGCAGAGTCTTGAGAGTATAGCTCCATTTGCCTTCTCTGCCCGGCCTGCCCGCTTGATAAGCAACATGTGATTCCCCTTGGAAAGCATGTGCATTTTCAGAATTACTATCACCAATAAATACTCTATCAATGACACGCTGTTTTTCACGTTGGCTTTGTAAGGTAATTTCGTTTAACAATGCCCTATATTCATTGCTATCTTTTTTCAACATCAACCAATATATTCCATACGGCTCTTTTTCAACTTCATAGAGCGGTTTAAAAGTTAAAGACCTGTTGATGCCATATGTCTTAAACGTTAACGAACGATCTTTTTCTTTTTCAAGCCACAACTCAGGATGATTAGCATCCGCAAGCAAATACCAATCATTCAGGGGACTGCCGCAAGGGTCTATCGGCACGTTTGGATCTCGATTGGCAAATTGATCCCGCTGTACCATACCGACAAGCACAATGGGACCATATAGAAATGCTCTTATATTCGCTGCGTATTTGAGCGGCTCACTATGTAAGCTCATCGGAAACGACAGTTCCACTACATCACCATTATTCCACTTGCGTTCAATGTTCAGATAATAAGATGAAGCTGATGGCTGGGCACGAGATTCTTCCTTTCCGTTAATCTTCCATGTTGCTCCCTGGGTTGCCCAATAAGGAATACGAATCTTTAATGAAAATTGAGTCGGAGAATCAACATGGATTGTTAGTTTACTATCCTGCTCTGCGGGGAAGCCTGTTGTTTGTTCGATAGAAACTTTCTTTTCTTTCCAATTTAACCGTGAGGCGATAAACATATTTACATAAAGCGAGTTTTCATCCCATGAATAAATTTCGTCCTGAAGTCTGGCCAAACTCTCCACTCCTGTACCCGAGCAGCACCAAAATGCCTCTTCGCCGCCAAAGAATTTTGTAAAGCCCGTGGTCATAGGAGTAAAATATGTGACCATCGCATTACTGTCAAATGCTTCCAATACAGAATTTATAAGCATGCGCTCAGAATAATCTGCATACCGAATATCTGCGGTCCAGTGGAA
>JBDKUM010000088.1:0-31791 GCA_039679715.1 Phycisphaerales bacterium | reverse complement strand
GTTTTCGAGATTACATCCGGTAAATTCTCAAACCACCGCTGATATAACATTCGATCTCAAGATTGTTTCAGACAATAACATCATCAGCCTGAACGAAAAAAATATGTCATATTATAAAGGCAAACTGGAGAACAAGGGATTGCTGCTGCCTGAAAATGTATTGGATATAGCTTTCGATGAAAAAGAGGCTTTTGGTAAATACCGGATTGAGGCCGTCTTTCGCGAGAATGTATCAAATAGAAGTTATACCGCGCAAGCAGAAGTGGAACTTGCCCCTTTCGAGAGACCAAAACCATTTGAATCCAAAGAGGAATTCGGTAATTGGGTAATGGATTATTTTACAAGACCCGATCCTGTACGTGCTTTTGCAGGCATTTTATTTGAAGTTCAAAATGATGAAAAATGGATTAAGGAGAATTATCCTTCGCTTGCATTTTACCAGAGAATATTCACGGATAATCCATTTCTTTGGAAATACTATGCCCAACTATATAAGGCAAGTTCAGACGAAGAAAAGAAGAAGATGCTGGCGGCTGCCGGCGCAATAAAATCAAACGAGAAAGAAAAATTGTTTGTGCCAATAATCGAACCTTCCCTAATGCCAATCTATAAAGAATCAACTAACATAGTTATTCCAGACACACAAAAAATAACATCCGGAACTCAACTTGATATATTGTGGTGCGAATTTTTTGCATGTGGTAAATACCAGCCAATCAGAAAAATTGTAAGCGCATTCGAATTGCGTAAATACGAAGAGGTTCTCGAAAAACTGGAAAAGAAAGAAATAAAAGAGACAAACGATGAAATAGAAAAGCAAATGATGCTGGGGGCCGTTTACAAATCGGCGATCTGGTCTTTATCTTCTAATGGAGAAAAGTACGAACTTGTGAAGCAATACTGTCAAACTATATACGAAAGAGAAAGATTAACCGATGATGAGAAATATTCCTTAGCAGTTGTTCTAAAAACGATAGAATTAAAAAATAAGCAAAAAAATCAATGAGTACTTAAAAGAACGCCAACTTCAGGATTCAACTATTTCAAAGCTAGTTTCGCAATGCTAGATGGCCTGCACAATGCAGGCTGTCAGAGAGACAAAGCAGAAAATCGAATTCTACACATGGACCAATTATAAATTACCTAAATTATCAAAAAGTAGAATGTCCCCTTTTTCGATGTTCATAAAAAAAGGCGAACGGGATGTTCGCCTTTTTAAATATTTTCATGGATTCCCACTTACGTGGGAATGACAGTTGTTATTTTACAAACAGGTAATAAAGTTTTCCTTCCTGATATGTTCTGCCTGCAAGTGAGCCGGCTTTGTCGCCCTGGCCCATGTAAACATCACATCTGCCGGCTGCGCGAATCGCACCGCCTGTATCCTGGTCGAGCGCGAAGCCATTGTATTTCTTTTCTTCAATAACGCCGGTTCTGTCCATCGGAAGAGCTGTATCGAGATATGTCAGGCAGCCGGGCGGGAAAATCGTTTTGTCTGTAGCGATCGTTCTGTATGGTGTTACTTCTTCGTTAATGCTTCCGCGAGGCTGGCCTTTCTCAATTTGGAAGAATACGAAACGAGGATTCATCTTCGTATAGCTCTCAACTTCATCGGGATGCTGTTTGAAATATTCAATCATAGCTTTCAAGCTCATGCGCTCGCCATTGAACTTGCCGGCTTCAAGCATAGCTTTTGAAACACTTTTATATTCATGGCCATTGCTTGCGGTATAGCCAACGCCTGTCAGTTTGCCATCGGGCAGACGAATTTTAGCAGAGCCCTGGACATGCGCGATGTAGACTTCAAACGGATCGGAAAGCCAAATCAGTTCGGAGCCATCGAGCATTCCAGATTTTTCAATTTCTTCTCTGGAAGGCAGAGGCTGCATTCCGGTTGCGGTTTTCATGCCGAGGATTTCACCTTTTGGACCTTTTTGCAGGCCTTTTGGTGCTTTATAGAGAGGATATTTGAATGTTTCGGTTCTCTCCATTGAGCCATCGAATATTGGCGTGTAGTAGCCAGTAAATAATACGGTGCCTCTGTCGTCGCAGCCAACGGAAATATAGACATCAAATTTTTCACGAATAGCGGCGTTGAGTCTTTCGCCGGTCAGGCCCGATTTCATCATATCCTTGAAAGTCTTTAAGCTGTCAATCGCCTGTTCGCGACTAATTTCGCCATAAGGATAATATTGCTGGGCCGATGGCTTTTTCAAATAATTGATGCTTTTGTTGATAGCCTGTTCAAGATTTGAAAGGTCATAACATGCATAAGTAAAATCAGGAATATCGGCGGGGTTTGTTATTTTTCGCAGAGCTAATTGGCCGGGCGGCAATGGTTTGTCATATTGCGGCTTAATTTTTTCAGGTTCAATCTGGACAGGCTTGCGACAGCTTGCCGAAAAGAAACCAATGAGTACTAATTCGATAATTAATAAAGTCCGTTTCATAAATTTACCTCACATCCATGTAAAAAAATTAGCGTTCAGCGTAGAGCGTGCAGGATTTTGCTCCGCCCTTTGAACTATTAAGAAATAAATTATAACATAGGTAAATAAAGGTTAAAGAGAATTTATTAGGGTTGCAAAATTTTTGTGGTTCTGGTAAATTCTTATCGGATACACACAGCTCGCGGATTCATTTTAGGAAGCAAAGATGAAACACAGCAGAGTCAGCAGGATTGTAAATATTCTAACAACCCTCCAATCAGGAGAAAAATACACACCAGACGATCTTGTGAAGCTGCTTGGTATCAGCAAACGCACTGTTTTTCGGGATTTGAAAGAACTGCAGTCTATCGGCGTTCCTTACAAATATGACAAAGAAGAGTGCTGTTATCAAATCGGCCCAAAGTTTTTTCTTCCGCCAATTGATTTCAGCCTGCAGGAAGCTTTAAGTATTTTGATGTTACTGCATAAAATGAGGCATAATTTGCCCATGCCATATAAAAATTCGGCTCTGCTTGCGGCAATGAAGATAGAAAACAATCTTCCGCTGGATATCCGGCAATATTGCAGCAGCTCGCTGGCGAAAATAACTGTTTCCAAAGAACAGCATTCATCGGCTAAAAATCTGGACAGCATTTATCAAACCATTCAGCAGGCAATCCGAAGAAAACAGATTTTGCAAATTTCATACGCTTCGCTTTTTGAAAAAGGGATACTGCACACGCTGATACATCCATATCATCTGCTTTATAAAAAACGGGCATGGTATGTTATTGGATATTCTGAATTTCATAATTCCATACGTACATTCAACTTAGGCAGAATTGAGAAACTTGAGACTAATGGAAAATGTTTTGTTGACGGTGATAATTTTGATGTTGACGAATATCTTGGGCGGGCGTGGTGCTTGATACCGGAAGGCAAACTTTACGATGTGAAGCTGCAGTTTGCGCCGCTTGTGGCAAAAAATGTCGCGGAAGTTCAATGGCATAGCACCCAGCAGGCACAGTGGAATGAAGATGGCTGGGTTACTTTGAATTTCCGCGTTGATGGTTTGGGTGAAATCAGTTGGTGGGTACTGGGATATGGCGACCAGGTTAAGGTGCTCTCTCCGGCGGCTTTAAGGCAAAAAGTGTGCGAGAGGGCGAAGAATTTCCTAAAGATGCATGAAAATATTTAAAAGAGCCTTTAATTATTCGAAAGCCTGAGATTGCTTCGTCTCCTGCTTCGCTAAAAAGCTACGCAGGATTCCTCGCAATGACATAGATGCCCTGTTGGGTATCTTGTGGATAACTTGTGAGGTTTGTGGATAGTACTGTTAATGATTAGGTCGGTATAACGGTTTTTCCTATGGGTTGTTGTTTGGGCTTTGTTCTCTAACAAACCATCCAACAGCTTTTCCACATCACAAAACCTGCCGGCTGTTTTTGTAAAGTACTGTTTTGCAGGCATTTACATGCACACAGCAAATAATGACTAACAATTTCAATGCCTATATTACTACGAATAATAATTAATATATTATACTAATAGTACTATCAGGTAAGGCATTAAAATTATCTAAGGAAATAGGTGAATATATTACAAAACTTTTTTGCTTAATCGGATTTTTTAGTGTAAAATACCTGCTTATATTTTTACAAAAAAATGGACTTTTACAGAGGTAAGGACAATGAAAGTTAAGTTTAACAGGGCGGCACTTTCGGAAGCATTGGGTCTGGTAACAACGGTAGTTCCTGCAAGGACGACAAAGCCGATTTTACAGGGTGTTAAGATTCAGGCGGATAAAGATAAAGTCTGTATCAGCGCAACTGATTTCGAAATGGGCATCACATGTATGATTTCGCAGGCGGAAGTTGAAAAAGAAGGCACCGCGGTTGTGCCGGCTGAAAGACTGGCTGCGATAGTTCGCGAAAGCGTCGATGAAGTTCTGGTGACGGAAGTATCGGAAGCGACATGCCGGATAAAAGGCAGCGATAGTAATTTTACAATTTATGGTCATCAGCCCGAACAATATCCGCAAGTACCGGGTTTTGACGGCAACGCACAAATCGAAGCGGACCTTGTTAAATTGCAAGAGGCATTGGAGCATTGCTTATTTGCGACAGCTAAAGAAAATACTCGTTACGCTTTAAGCGGTATACTCTGGGAGCCGTCGGGCAAAAAATTAACGCTTGTCGGTACTGACGGCCGAAGATTGGCGAAGTACAAATTGAGCCTGAACAGTGAAATTGATAAAAAGCTGGAAGGCGAAAAATATATTATCCCCGCAAAAGCTATGGCACTGCTGGAAAAAGTAGCGGCGGGAGAAAAAGATAAAATTGCAATCAGGTTCCAGGATAATAAAGCAATCTTTTCATGTGGAAAAGTTGTTATAAGTACCAATATGGTTGAAGGCACCTTCCCGAAATATGAAGATATAATTCCGGCCGATTACAAAAATAAAATTCAGCTCAATACAGCGGCGACTTTGAGCGCGGTTAAGAGAGCGGCGCTTTTGACGAATGAAGATTCAAAAGGCGTTAAGCTTGCTCTGAGCAAAAAGTCGATAGTATTTACGAGCAGGGCTCCGGAAATGGGCGATGCCGAAATTGCTATGGAAGTTGATTATAAAGGCGAGCCGATGGAAATCGGTTTTAATCCGCAATTCCTTGTGGATATGCTGAGAGTTATTCGCGAAGATTCGTTCGAGCTGCAATTAGGCCAGTCGGACAGGCCGGGCTTGATAAAAAGCGGCAACAATTATGTTTATATTGTTATGCCGGTAAGTTTAACGTAATACAATGGATGATGAATTTGTATTAAATCAGGTAAATAAAAAAATAGTCGCGGGCAGGCCTGCGGTTATTAAGCCGATAGGAAACGATATATATAACTGGTTGAGCAAGTTTACGCGAAATACCAAAAAAAATACGAAGGTTTTGAGTTTGCTTGAACAAATCGCAGGTGAAGAGATAATGGCAAACTGCAAACCTGATTCGATAAGAGGCGGTGTGCTGAAGCTAAAGGTAAAGCCGGGACCGTACATGTTTCAAATCAGGAATATGAGCGGCGAAATTTTAAGAAAGCTGCAAATGTCTTATCCTTCGGCTAATATCACGGAAATAAAATTAGTTGCTAGTCATTAGTTATTTTTAAGGTTATGAAATTAAGTGGATACGAATACACCAGACAAAAAAGCGCATAGTTATGATGCAAGCAGTATAAAGATTTTAGCGGGCTTGGAAGCGGTACGCAAGAGGCCGGAGATGTATATCGGCAGCAGGCAACAAAGCGGTTTACATCATCTTGTTTATGAAGTTTTGGACAACTCCATCGATGAAGCGATGGCGGGCAGATGCGATTCGATAATCGTTCGCATTCATGTTGACGGAAGCTGCTCTGTTGAAGATAACGGCGGAGGCATTCCGGTTGATATTCACAAAGAAGCGGGCAAAAGCGCGCTGGAAGTAGTTTTGACAACTCTGCATGCGGGCGGTAAGTTCGACCATGAAGCATATAAAGTTTCGGGCGGTCTGCACGGAGTGGGCGTAAGCGTTGTTAACGCATTAAGTGAATGGCTTGAAGCGGAAGTTTTCAAGGACGGCAAACATTACCATTTCGAATGCGAAAGAGGCAACGCACGCGGGCCTGTAAAAGAAATTGGGCCGATTGCCAAGCAGGGCACTTTAGTAAGATTTCTGCCTGATGAAGAAATTTTCGGCGAAACTAATTTCGATTACGAAACCTTGCAGAAAAGAATCCGCGAAGTAGCATATCTTAACGCGGGTGTAAAAATTACTTTCATTGATGACCGAAACAATAAAAAAGACGTATTCCATTTTGTCGACGGTTTGAAGGAATTTGTCAAACATCTGAACGAAGGCAAAGAGGCTCTACATACGGATGTCGTATATTTCAAAAAGGAAGATAAAGAATCGCGAATGGAATGCGAAATCGCTATGCAATATAACACCAGTTATGTTGAAAATACGCTGGCGTTCGCGAATAATATCCGCAACATCGACGGTGGTACACACTTGAGCGGTTTTAGAACAGCTCTTACCAGGACGATGAACTCCTACGCGAGAAAGGAAAACCTGCTCAAAGGCGCACAAGCACCGACAGGCGACGATGTTCGTGAAGGATTGACGGCGGTTATTTCTGTTAAGCTGCCTGACCCGCATTTTGAAGCGCAAACGAAAGTAAGATTAAGCAATCCTGAAATCGCGACTTTTGTCGAGACAACTGTAAATGAATATTTGGGAAATTATCTTGAAGAAAATCCCGCAAACGCGAAAAGAGTTTTAACCAAGACAATCCAGGCAGCGGCGGCAAGAGAGGCCGCAAGAAAAGCACGCGAACTCACACGCCGAAAAGGCGCATTGAGCAGCGGCGGTTTGCCGGGCAAACTCTGGGATTGCGCGAGCAGAGAAATTGTGAATACAGAACTGTTCCTTGTTGAAGGTGATTCGGCGGGCGGTTCTGCTAAGGGCGGAAGAGACCGAAATATTCAGGCGATATTGCCGCTTCGCGGAAAAATTTTGAATGTTGAAAAAGCAAGAATCGACAGGATGCTTGGCAATGAAGAAATCAGGACTTTTATCAGTGCGTTAGGCACAGGCATTGGTACAGACGATTTCGATTTTAATAAACGGCGTTATGGCAAAGTTGTGCTGATGACAGATGCGGATGTTGACGGCGCTCACATTAGAACGCTGATTTTAACTTTCTTGTTTCGTCAAATGCCGCAGCTTTTCGAGAACGAAACAGTGTACATCGCGCAGCCTCCGCTTTATCAGTTGTCAGCAAAGGGCAAGAAAAACGAGGAATATGTTCTGACAGAGCAGGAAATGCGGCGAAGGATGATTATCCGAGGCATAGAAGGCTCAGAATTAATCATTAATGAGAAAACAGGTTCAAGGAATATAAATGGAAATTTATTAATTGACCTTGTTAAATTATTGTCTGATCTTGAACGCAATGTCTCGATCCTTGAACGCCGAGGAGTTATGTTTAAGTCTTTCATAGAAAAACAATATACCGATAATAAACTTCCCGAATATCATATCCGCTTTGAAGGAAATTCTGAATTTTACTTTAAACAGGAAGAATATGAAAAACGCAGGGTAGAGCTAGATAAAATTTCGGGTTCTGAACAATCGGAAACCGGCGAAAAATGCTCCGCGGAAGAAATGCACGAAGTAACGCGGGCGAACGAGATTAATGCCAGGTTAAAACAGAATTTTGGACTCGATTTTAAAGATTTCCTTCTGAAAGCGGAACGCAAAGTATCGGGCGAGGCTATTCCGACAAAGTTCAAACTTGTTAACGGAGCTGAAGAGCATGAGATAGCTTCGCTGGACCAAATCACGACTGCTATTAGACAGATTGGCGGAAAAGGGATTGAAATTAAGCGATTTAAAGGTTTGGGCGAGATGAACGCGGAACAACTGTGGGAAACCACAATGGATCCTTCCAGACGAACCTTGCTGAAGGTAACGCTTGACGACGCTGGTGAGGCGGACAGGCTGTTTAGTATTTTAATGGGCGATGATGTGGAGAAACGACGTGCGTATATTCAGGAACACGCCCTGGAAGTGCAAAATTTGGATGTATAAAATAGTTTCGATGTTCATTGACATCGATATATAGATTTGTTACACTTATACGGAAGTAACAAAGTTGAAAGGATTGCGAGATGAAAACGATTTTCAATTTCCTCATGATAGCTGCAATATGCACAGTTCTGGGGGGCTGCAAAAGTTCGCAAAAATCGGCCCAAGGCGAAAAACTCAATGATAAACAATTGACGAGCCAGTCTGAAAAACAGGTTACACAGCTTCAAAAGCAAATAGACAAGAAATATTCTGACGCGAAAGCACATTATGAACTGGGCAAGATATATCATCGTGAAGGTTCATGGGATAAAGCTGAATGGGAATACAGCAAAGCGTTAGCTTTTGACCCGGTACATCATGAGTCACAGGCTTCAATTGTAAAACTTTATTCAGATAAAGGCGACAAGCAGAGAGGCGATGTTCTTGCTGAACAATATATTAACCAGGCAAGTATCAGCGCAAAGAACTCTCTTCTTCTCGGCCGTTCTTTCCAGGACAGAGGTCTCGATGAGTATGCGTTAACATGTTATACGCAATCTCACAGGCTGGCTCCCAATTCTGTCGTAGTCAATAAACAGCTTGGATATCATTACCTGCTCAAGGGTGATAATGCCAATGCTGAAATTTATCTGCGGCGAGCGTTTGAGCTTGATCCTTATCAGCCGGGAGTTGCCGGTCAGTTAGGTAAGCTTGGCGTACAGGTTGAAATCCCAAAGAAAGCAAAGGATTTAAAGAAGCTTGAAAAGAAGAAACAAGTTTCAGGCGAAGGCCAGGTTGATACAAGCGGATTACAGTAAGAACAGAAATTTAAAAATAAAAGCCCTGAAGAATTCAATCATTCAGGGCTTTTTTATTGCCATGTGTATTATACGGATCCCAAAAAATACTCGTGCGTTATCCGCGGCTTAAGCGAAGCTAAACTCAATGACTTACAAACCTATCGACGCGCGAGTAATAATACCAATTGGTATTATTTGCTTATTCTTTGCCGCGAAAAACGATTATGCCAGTCGGGCATTTTTTCATTGCTGTTTCAAATTGTTCATTCGGGCTGTATTTATTATAATCAAGTTTCGCCAGATTATTATTGACTTCAAACGCATCGGTTTGTTTGGTGCATAATTTACATCCGATACAGCCGACTTTGCAGAATGCTTTTGTATCTTTTCCGCTTTCCTGGCTTCTGCATGCGACAGTCATAATCCTGCTTTGTTTGAAAGGCACCATTTCGATCAGTCCGCGGGGGCAAGCCTTCATACATGCTCCACAGCCGGTGCAGGTATTATAATCTATGGTTGCCAGACCATTGACAATCTTTATCGAACTGAATTTACAAGCTGCTTTACAATCACCAAATCCCAGACATCCGAACTTGCAGGCCTGCGTATTTGCAATGGCGTTAGCTGCTGTACATGAAGGTATTCCGTCGTATTTTGCTAAATATGTTTTATCATCTTTAGAAGCGTTGCAATGAACGATAGGTCTTTTTGGAACATCTTCGCTAATTTGCAAATTCAGTATTCCGGCAATAAGTGCCATTGTTTTGGAACCGCCTGGAGCACATTTCCCCAACAGCGTCGGATCCATGACGACCATTTTGGCATAATCAGCGCAGCCGGCACATCCGCAAGCGCCGCAGTTAGCGCCTGGAAGTGCGGCAGCGACTTTTTCAATTCTTTCGTCCTGTACGACTTTGAGTTTCTCACTTGCGACAAGCAGGATAACGGCAAAACCGAAACCGAGGACAAGCATTGTAACAGCCGCAGGCCATGCGTCTTGCCAAAGTTTAAGTAAATCAATTTGAGCGAATATAAAAGTATTTTCAAAAATCATTTAATCATTCCTGTAAAGCCCATAAACCCTAACGTAAGCAGACCTGCGGTAATCAACGTAATTGGAGCATCCTTCAAAGCCGGGGGTACATCGGCCAATTTGAGAGTTTCGCGAATTGCGGCCATGATGCAGATAGCAACAGTAAAACCTATTCCGGCTCCGGCACTTAATACGGCAACTTCGGGCAGATTGTTTATTCCCCAGATATTAATAAAAAGACATATACCGAGAATTACGCAGTTTGTACTGATAAGCGGGAGGAAAATGCCAAAACTTTTATAAAGGGGCGGGAAAAATTTCTTAACATACATTTCTACAAGTTGTACAGCACCTGCGATAACAATAATATAACAGATGTACCGGGTAATCTCTAATTTATTGGGCACAAGAATATAATGATCGACGAGCCAGGTTAAAATGCCGCTAAGCGTAGTAACGAAAGTAACGGCAAGACCCATACCGAATGCGGTATCGATTCTTCCGGAACATCCGAGGTACGGACAGGTGCCGAGAAATTTTGTGAATACGAAGTTGTTGACAATAACAACTGAAAGAAAAGCCATTATTAAAACAGAAATATTACTCATAATTTAATCCTTTTTTGGAGCGGTAATAATTGCAGCAAAGCCGATAAGTAAGCCAAGAGTAACAAAAGCACCAACCGGCATCTGCATCGCAGCCCATGGTACAAAGCCTTTGGGCATAACCTGTATATCAGCGAATTTTCCAGAAGCAAGAAGTTCTCTAATACCTGCAAGAATGATTAACGCACATGTAAAACCGCTTCCCGAACCAATACCATCGAGAATACTTACAAGTACGTTGCTTTTGCTTGCGCACGCTTCGGCGCGGAAAATAATAATGCAATTTACTATAATTAACGGAACATAGGCTCCGAGTATCTCGCTCATATCGGGAGCAAATGCTTTAAGATAAAGATCAGCGACAGTAACAAAAGCGGCGATGGAAAGACAAAACATAATGATTCGAAGATGCGGCTTTAGCAAATTTCGCATAAGGCTGATAACCATATTGCTGCAAACCAGAACGAAAATGACGCAAAGGCCCATCGTTAGTGCGGGTTTAACGGCAGTAGTAACTGCAAGCGGGGGGCACATTCCTATAAGCAGGCGAAAGGTCGGATTTTCTTTCCAAAGGCCTGCGGTTAATGCGTTAAAATAATTGGGACTTGTATTAATTCCGTCAGCCATTATTTAATCAATCCTTTCTGCGCCAAGGTTTCTTTTACGCTGACAATCGATTTATTGAAAATGTTTACCATTGCGGTACTTGTGATAGTAGCTCCGCTGATAGCGACTATTTGATTATCAATATCTTCCGCCTTGCCGACTTTTACAAGTGTGAACTCTGCTGCCGGTGCGCCGACAAATTGTTTGCTGAAATAATCGCCTTTGATTTTATCTCCAAAACCTGGTGTTTCATTCGATGATAAGACCTGGTAGCCCAGATATTTTTCACATTTTGCATCAACTGCAATAATCAATTCAATCTTGTCGCCAAACCCTGAACCCGATGTGATGTATTCATAGCCCAGAACATTACCCTGTTCGTCGACTGCTTTATAAATATCGGTTTTGATAAAACCTTTGTCTGAAGGAATATTTACATCTTTTGCGGCGACTTCAAAGGAATTAGCGTTAATCAGCCCCTTCATCATATTTTTGACTTTGCCGGTTTTATTTTCTTCAACCTTTGGTTTCCAAGCAGTGTCTGCAACAGCAATCATCAAGCCAAATAAAAAAGACGCAAGAAGCAGAAGCCAGCTTTGCTGCATAAAAAATTTAATCTTACTAAGCATTCGGAATACCTCCTGCCGGAACAATTTTACAGAATTTTTCAATAAGGGGAGTAACAGAATTCATTAAAAGGATCGAGTACATCATACCTTCAGGATATGCGCCTAATGTTCGGATAAGAATTGTCAGACCGCCGACTCCGATTCCGAAGATCCAGCGTCCTTTTATTGTTAAAGGTGAAGTAACGGGGTCTGTTGCGATAAAGAATGCGCCAATCAGCAAGCCACCTGAAAGCAGATGAAAAACTGGTGAGGCATAATAATTACTGTTTATAAAATAAGGAATAGAGGAAAATACAAAAGTTGAAATTAAAACAGCGGCTGGAATATGCCAGGTGATGATGCCTGTCAGAATGAGGTACAGTCCGCCGATGATGAGTGCGATTGAGCATGTCTCTCCAATGCACCCGCCTCGTGAACCAGTAAGCAAATTCTTGAGCATTCCGTTAGCGACAGAAGCATTAACTTTTTTTGTTTCGTCTTTTACATTTTTAGATTTAATAGCTTCTTTGCTCCAAGCCAGCGGAGTTGCCTGTGTCATAACAGTTGTATTTGCGGCAGTCATTACAGGCATATTCGGATCAATCGTTGCAGGGACTGTCCACATCGTCATCAAGCCGCCGAACGATGCGGTCAAAAATGCACGCCCAATCATTGCAGGATTAAAAATATTTGCGCCCAAACCGCCAAATACCATTTTTCCGACGATAATCGCGAAAGCTGAACCGATAATTGCTGCGAAAATGGGAAGTGCAGGAGGAACCGAAAATGCGAGGATTAAGCCTGTTATCACTGCGCTCAAATCGCCCAATGAATTAGGTTTTTTGCGATACCAATTGCAAAGCCATTCGCTGATGAGGCAGGTAATTACACATGTCGCGGTAACGTATACAGCTTTCATGCGAAAGAAAAAAACAGCCGCTGCTAACGAAGGCATCAACGCAATAATAACGTTAAGCATAATGCTCTGCGTAGAGTGATGCTTATTAATATGCGGCGAAGGTGAAACTGTCAGATTTTGTACCATTTATTCTTCCTGAATTATTTAGGCATAAGTTTCTTCTGTCTTGCGACGAGAATTTTTCCTGTTTTTATATAACCTGTTAAATCGATATCTGCCGGGCAAATGTAGGTGCAGCACCCGCATTCGATACATGCGGACATATAGTATTGCTGTGCGATATCGAGTTGATTATGTTTAACGCCGTGAGCAATTTTTGTCGGATTAATATTAACCGGGCAGGAAGCGATACACCTTCCGCATCTGATGCAGGGGGTTTGATTTCGTTTTACAATATCCTTTTGAGCAAGAACGGTAATCGCGCCACTAGTCTTAGTTAAAGGTGTAGCTAAATCCGCGATAGCGAAACCCATCATAGGGCCGCCGAGGATAATTTTTACAGCATCATGCGTTAGTCCGCCTGCGGTTTCGATAAGTTCGCCGACAGCCATCCCGATTGGTGCATAAAAGTTGCCGGGATTTTTAATGCCGTTGCCGCTGACAGTTACAACTCTGTGGGTAAGCGGAGTATTTAGTACAACAGCTTCGGCTATCGCCGCACATGTGGCGACATTGCTTACAAGTACGCCGACCATCGGAGGAATTCCGCCGGTCGGGACTTCTTTATTAAGTATGGATTTAATAAGCTGTCTTTCGCCGCCCTGCGGATATTTTGTTTTCACCGGCGCGATTTTTATATTTGATGCGAATGAAGTAGTTTTAATCGCTTTATTGAAGATGTCGATAGCGTCGGGTTTGTTGTTTTCTATACCTATATATATGTTATTGCATCCAAGCGATTTGCTAATCAGTGATGCGCCTGCGAGTATCTGATATGTCCATTCGAGCATCAAACGATAATCGCATGTAATAAACGGTTCGCATTCACATGCGTTAATAATAATATCTGTTATAGGCGCTTTCGGATTTGCTTTTATCTTTACACTTGTTGGAAAACCTGCGCCGCCCATTCCGACAATACCCGCGTTGCGAACAGCATCGAAAATTTTATCAGCCGAATAAAGTGCCGGATTAAAACTTACATCGAAAGTATTCGGCACAGGCTGCTTAGGCTGGTTATCATCACTGGATTCGATAATAATCGCTTGTGCTCTGCCAAGTACAGGATGTGAGCAAAGTGCGATATCCTTAACGGTTCCATTTACAGGCGAATGAATCCCCGCAGATACGAACGCATCGGCATTTGCGATAAGCTGACCCGTTGTTACCGTATCTTTTTTGTTTACCAGAGGTTTGCAAATTGCTCCAATATGCTGTGAGAGCATAATCGAAAGCTGTTTTGGAACCGGAATGGTCTTTATTGCGCATTGCGAACTTAAGGTTTTATAATCATTCGGATGAACTCCGCCCTTAAATGTAAGTTTACCGGGAAAATTCATTTATTCCTCCGAGGCTCGAATGAGCCTGCTTCGAAGCTTTAAATTTTTTTGTTGCTACAGTAATGTTTTTTTCTCAAAGAATTAAAAATCTTAATAACCAGTAAATACAAAAATACCATTATCACCGCCGCTGCAAAAGCTGCAAGATTTGCAGATTTTTCGCTTTTCAATTTCTCTATTAAAAGTCTTTCACCCATGACGATAGAGAGTATGAAAAGAATCAGCGGCAGAAGGAAGGCCAAAATTACTTTTGTCAGAACATTCGGTGCTTCGGATTCGCCTAGTTTTTTGTACGCTTCCTTGCAGCTATTTCGCATACCGCAACTCTGACATTGCTGCTGGTCCATAACAGTGCCTTACGCTTATAATAAATCGCCCTTATAATTGAAATTGGTACTATTTGCAAGCCAATTTTAACAAACCAACGACTTTTTAATACCCCAAATACCTTATTAATACGATGAAATTGGCAGATTGTGCTTCTCGTAAGTATTTATATTTAAATGGGTTATAGTTTATTCAAAAAGAGTCCCATAAAAGCTGTGTTTTTAAACTGGTAACAGGTTGTGTAAATTTCCCTAAAATGCCATTTTTGCCTTGCTTTACATTATAAGACGATGTAAAATCTTCAAATAGTAGCCAGGAGTTTGGGAGGGTGAGAACGAAGATTTGGGAACCGATGCCTCCAAACTCCCCATTTTGAATCAGCGGAATTGGTCCGTTGATAGTAAGACCGAAGCGTACCGAACAGTGAAATTCCAGTACGCTTAAGAAAATTGGAGTTTAATTCTGCGCGTATAGTGGAAAGGGCAAAAGCACAATTTACGCCAGGGACGGGTTCTGAAGGTGATGCGTTAAACACATCTACAGTCCAGTTACTGCGCCAGCAATTCGTGATCGGCACATCGCCTGCCTTTAGCTCCATTCTCGAAACAATTAACGCTGTTGCGTCGAGACAATGTTCGATGATCATCAGCGGCGAGACAGGAGCAGGTAAGGAAATGGTCGCGCGCAGAATCCATAATTGCAGTGACCGCAAAAATAAAATTTTTGTTCCCGTTGATTGTACAACCCTTACAGGCCAGCTTTTTGAAAGCCAATTGTTCGGTCATGTCAAAGGCGCATTTACCGGCGCTGTCAGCGATACACTCGGTTTCTTCCGTGCAGCCGATGGCGGTACAATTTTCCTTGACGAAATAAGTGAAATCCCGCTCGACCTTCAGGCAAAACTTCTTCGCGTTCTTCAGGAGTCAAGAGTTACGCCGGTTGGTTCGGTAAAATCTTTCCCGATAGATGTTCGTGTTCTTTGCGCGACCAACCGCGACCTCAAGCAAATGGTTCAAGACAATAAGTTCCGTGCGGATTTGTATTATCGTTTGAATGTTGTTACCGTTTACGTTCCGCCTCTTCGTGAAAGGCCGGAGGATATTTTAGCTTTGGCTGAACATTTTCTCACGCGTCAATCGGAATTGTATGATGAGCCTTATAAAGTTTTGAGCGATGAAGTGAAGAAGCTTTTGGTTAATTATTCCTGGCCCGGCAATGTGCGCGAACTTTCTAACGTTATGGAACGTGCGTATGTCTTGACCAGTACGGATACGATAAGACCGTCATCACTGCCGACTGAAATTTTGGTTGCAGTTCCAACGCAGCAGGGCAAAGGAAGATTGCCGACTCTTGATGAAGCTCAGAGAAATGTAATTATACAGGCAATGAATGCAACAAACGGAAGAAAACTCGCAGCCGCGAAAATCCTCGGCCTCGAACGCCGCAAGCTAAACCGTCTGCTGGATAAATATAATATCACAAGCTCGGATTAAACAGATTTATTTAATAATAAATTGTTCAGCGTGTTTACTTTTTATCAATTCAGTTTTGTCTTTAATTGGAATAATTACTGCTTCGGTATTTTCAATTTTTTCAATAAGGGCCAAACCTTTTTCAACTCCCATAACATTTACCGCTGTTGAAAGTGCATCCGATTGCGTACCGTTGGGGCAAATAATTGTATCGCTTGAAATCATATCTGCGCTTTTTTCTGTTCGGACGTTAAATATATGGCTGAATTGCCTTCCGGCGATTTTGTAAAATCGTTCATAATTTCCGCTCGTTGATGCAGACATATCTGTAAGAGCGAGTTTCATTATGATTTCATTGCTTTCTTTTTTTGAAGGATTACGAATGCCGATTATCCATTTGTCGCCGCTTTGAGTTTTGCCGAAACAGCCGATTTGTCCGCCGAGGTCAACAAGCCCGCCTATCGCGCCGGATTTTTTCATAATCTCCTGTGCTTTATCCGCAGCAAAACCTTTTGCGATACCACCTAAATCAAGTTTCATGCCATCCGCTGCGAGCCGAACGGTTAAATTATTTGAGTCTAGAATTATTTTTTCATAGCCAACAATTTTTTTTATATCGGCAAGCTGCTGTTCGGTTGGCATTGAATTAGCTTCTGCACATTTTTTCCACAAATCCACAAGCGGTCCGACGGTGATATCGAAAGCTCCATCCGTCAATTTACTATAGTAAATCGCCTGATGTAAAATATCGAATAAATCCTTATCGACCTTAACAGGTTCTTTGCCCGCAAGACGGCTAACCATCGAAAGCTGTGAATTAGGGTCAAATCGGTTCATTAATTTTTCCAGCCGATAGACTTCATCGAAAGCGGCGTTGATACTAGTTTGAGCGGTATTTTCATCTGGTGCGACCGCGATGATTTTTGCGATCGTGTTCATCACGAGTTTATTTGAGCTTTCGACAGCGGCCATAGGCGGATTTTGCAGCCTGTGAATTAGAGTATAAATAATGAAAGCCGCGGCACTAACAATGATTAAGATTTTAAGTTTCTGATTTTTCATTAAATAGATTATAATGCCCGGCCTATGAAAAGTAAAAAAATAACTATTTTGGATGATTTAATTCGCGAGCAGCTTCTGCCGTTTGTACGAACGCCATCGCGCTACATAGGCGGGGAAGTTAATCAGATAAAAAAAGATTTAAACTCCTGCGATTTGAAATTCGGCCTCTGTTTTCCCGATGTCTACGAAATTGGCGCAAGTCATACAGGTTTGGCGATTATTTATGAAGCTTTGAATCGTCAGCCGAATATCGCCGCTGAGCGAATTTTTCTGCCTTGGCTCGATGCTCAGCAAGTGATGAGAGAAAAAAACATTCCGCTTTATACGCTTGAATCGAAAGCGGCCGCCAAAGATTTTGATATTATCGGCTTCAGCTTGACAAATGAATTATGCTATACAGCGGTTCTCAATGCTATTGATCTTGCGGGTTTGGCTTTGCGCAGCAAAGACAGGGCAGAAGACGACCCGATTATTCTTGGCGGCGCGGGTATGGCAAATTGCTGCGAGCCGATTGCGCCGTTTTTCGATATGTTTCTTCTCGGCCAGGCTGAAGATGCCATTATTGAATTATCTAAATTTCTGATTGAAAACAAAAATCTTTCAAAAAAAGAGATTTTGAAAAATACAGCGGAAAAATTTCCGTTTATTTATGTTCCTTCTCTTTGCGGCAGCACAAAACCAAAAATCCGTGATGCCGCGATTGACGATTTGGATACTTCAATTGTTCCTGAAAAGCCGATTGTCCCGTTTATGCAGCCTGTCCATGAGCGAATAAGTATTGAAGTCATGCGAGGCTGTCCGGGCAGATGTAATTTTTGCCAGGCAAGTTTCTGCCGAAGGCCGATGAGATACAGAAGTCCGCAGAGAATTCTTGAAATCGCAAAAAAAGCTTATGCGGCCACCGGTTTTGATACGATCGGATTATTGAGTCTTTCAACGGCGGATTATCCGTATCTTGAAGAAACGATAAGTTTGCTGAATGAATATTTTGAGCCGAAAAGAGTTGGCATTTCGCTGCCAAGTTTGCGGGTGGATGTGCAGTTGAAACTTTTGCCGAAACTGGCAAGTTCGGTTCGCAAAAGCGGTTTGACAATCGCGGTCGAAGCGGCCAGCGAAAGAATGCGGAAAATCATCAATAAACCAATAACAGATGAAAATCTTTTCGCAGCTATCGAAGCGGCATATAGAAATGGTTTTGACGCAGTCAAACTTTATTTCATGGCGGGATTGCCCGGCGAAACCGAAGATGATATTAAGAATATTGTGAAATTATGTTTCGAGCTTGCGCTGCTGCGGAAAAAAGTTTCAAACAGAGTTGCATCTATTAATGCCGCTGTGAGCTGGTTTGTCCCAAAGCCTCACACACCATTTGGCTGGTCAGGCCAACAGAGCGAAGAATATTTCAGGCGAGCAAAGGAAATAATCCTGGATGAAAAAAAGAGACTGGGCGCAAGATTTCTGAATTTTAAATTTCATCATATTCAGCGAAGCGTTCTCGAATCGGCAATCGGACGAGGCGACGGCAAATTAGCCGATGTAATCGAGTTTGCATATAAAAGCGGAGCGAGATTCGATTTGTGGGACGAATGTTTTGATTATGGAATTTGGCAAAAAGCTTTTGAACATTTCGGAATGGATATTAACAAACTGGCCGGAAGAAAATTTGAATTCGATGAAACTTTGCCCTGGCAGCATCTCGGCGGGCCGGATAAAGATTCTTTACTGAAATATCTGAATCAAAGCTAGTGCCGTTTCTAAAAAAATGTTTCACTTTTCGAAGCGATTTCGTTGTAGGGGTGGACACGTGTGTTCGCCCTTTTCGTTAATTGGGCAGACACATGGGTCTGCCCCTACAGTTGGACTAAATGTCCGAAATCCGTAAGTTTATTTTTAGAAACGTACTAGATTATTTTGCAAGAGTCATTTCAGGAACCGGAACATTATTTTTTTTCTGAAAAATTGATTTTAAAGTCTCTTTGATAACAAACAAACTCAAAAGAAGCAAAATCAGCCCGCAAACACCCGCGATGATAATATCAATTTTTACCGGCGTGCCTTTCATAATCGCAGGAACAGCAGAAATAAAAGGTATAATTAAATTTACCAAAGACCATAAAGTCATAACAATCATAAAAATCATCGGCACAATGGCATAGATTGCATTTTTGCCGGTCTTAATCAGCCAAAGTGAAATACCAAGCAATATCAGAGCGGCAAGCAATTGATTGCTGCTGCCGAAAATAGGCCAGGCGACCAAATAACCTTTTTCCTTTGTGAGCATAAGGAAAAGCAGCGGCAAAAGCAAACTGGCGATTGCGGCAATGACAGCGCCTGTTCTGTTTTTTAAACCTGTCAATTCCTGGAAAATGTAACGCGCAAGTCTTGTGCAGACATCGAGCGTATCGTAAACAAACGTTGAAAATACTAAAAGCGCGAAAGGAAACGCAAGCTGAAATTTTATACCAACAAGGCCGAGATAACGCGCGATTCCGTTTGCATAAATAAGATTGGGGTCAGCCTTGGTGAGTTCATCGCCTTTTGGCAAAATCATTACTGTAATTAACGCAAGTACACCTACAAGGCTTTCCAGAAGCATAGCACCAAAGCCAATCGGCATGGCGTCTTTTTCTTTGGCAAGTTGTTTGGATGTAGTGCCTGACGAAACAACGCCGTGGAATCCTGAACATGCTCCGCACGCGACAGTGATGAAAAGTGTGGGAATCAGCAGCTTGCCGTTTGACAGACTTTTAATGCCGTCGAGATTAACAGCAGGATATTGAACAGGAAATTTACCGCTGAAAGCGCCGATGAATCCGACAATGATGACAGCATAAAGCATCCAGCCGCCGAGATAACCTCTGGGCTGAAGCAATAGCCACATTGGTATAATGGAAGCTATAAAACAGTATACAAGAAGAATGATGTCCCATTGTTTAACGGAAAAGCTGCCTAGAAAATCAAGAACGGATTGCGGGCATCGCGGGCCGTACCATACAATAAATAAAACCAAAGGAACAAAAATGATAGTTGCAATAGTGAGATTCAATTTGAAACGATAAAGTAAAACACCCATTACAACTGCAAGCACCAAATAAAGAAAAGAAGATGCAGCGACAGCGGAGCCAAAAGCTTCGCCTTGTACAGCCGTTTTAAAAGTGTTGGCAGTTATGTCGGTAAAGGCGATGATAACATAAATCAAAGTCAGCCAGACGAAGATTAGGAAGCTGATATGAACAGATTTTGGCGTGTATTGCTTTACAATCTCACCAATGCTCGCTGCTTTATGACGGATAGAAGCGGCAAGGCTATAGAAATCATGTACGCTGCCGATGAAGATTGCGCCAACGATTAACCATATAAAAGCGGGCAGCCAGCCGAACCACAAACCAGCTAATACCGGGCCTACAATCGGACCGGCGGCTGCAATCGCAGAAAAATGCTGACCCAGCAGCAGCGGCATTTTCGCAGGTACATAATCAACGCCGTCATTAATTGTTGTAGCCGGCGTTGGATTTTTGTCATCTAATTGTAGTTGCTTTGAGAAAATCCGGCCATAGAAACGATAGCCGAGAAATAATGTGCCCATCGCGATGAGCAGAATAGAGATAATCATTTTTTTTCGTCCTGAAAATTAAAAATCATTTTTGAAAGTGGTTTTGATCAAATTGACCGTTTTCATTTTTTTTCAAACCGGCCGGTTCCTGAATACCGCTCTTGAGCCCTGATTCTCTAAAGTTGATAATTATATCAGCGGCCTGCTGCGGATCGTCACAAACTGTAAACACATCCATATCTTTTTGATTAATATAATGATGTTTGTTCATCATCACATCAGCTATCCATTTTACAAAACCATCCCAATATTCGCTGCACATGAGAATAACAGGGAAATGCGCCTGCTTAAAAGTTTGTATTAAAACAAGAGCTTCGGTAAATTCATCGAGCGTACCGAATCCGCCCGGCATAGCGATAAAGCCGTTCGCGTATTTCAGGAACATAACTTTTCTGCAAAAGAAATATTTGAAATGCAGGCTCAAATTTTGAAAAGCGTTTGGAATCTGTTCGTGCGGAAGGTCGATATTAAGGCCGATGCTTTTTCCGCCGACTTTCGCTGCGCCTTTATTTGCGGCTTCCATAATTCCGCCGCCGCCGCCGCTGATAATCGCAAAGCCTGCCTTTGCTAAAATCTCAGCAGTCTTTTCAGCGGTTTTGTAATATTTATCCGTGCGTGATGCGATAGCGGAGCCGAAAATAGAAACAGCAGGGCCGATTGTTGCTAATTCTTCAAAACCTTCGACAAATTCCGCCATTATGCGGAATATTCGCCAGGTTTCTTCAGTTGCAACACCAAACCTTGAGATTCTATCATTATCATTGTTCATAAAATTCCTTTCTTTTCCTCGCTGATTTTACAAAAATTTAAACATGAATTGATTCACCATAAATCAGGATTATTCGCGGCCGGGCAGTGTTTTGCGATAGGACAAATTTCGCATTTGGGCTTCCTGGCCTGGCAAATACTTCTTCCGTGAAAAACAAGAAGATGGCTGAAAATCGTCCAGTTTTTTTTCGGCACAATTTCCATCAGGTCAAATTCAAGCTTTACCGGTTCGCTATTAGACGAAAGCTGCAATCTTCTGCTTAACCTGATAACGTGTGTATCTGTAACAATTCCGGGAATACCGAATGCGTTGCCAAGTATTACATTCGCGGTTTTTCTGCCAACGCCGCTAAGTTTCAGCAATTCTTCCATCGTATTTGGAACTTTGCAATTATAATTATCGATTATCATCCGGCAGGTTTTTTTTATGCTTGCAGCCTTGTTTTTATAAAAGCCTGTAGTTTTTATATCCTGTTCGATTTGCTCTATCGGCGCGTTTGCCCAATCCTGCGCAGATTTATATTTTTTGAATAAAGTTTTCGTAACAATATTAACCCGTGCGTCTGTGCATTGAGCAGCCAGGATTGTCGCAATCAAAAGCTCAAGGGGATTCGAATGATCGAGTGTCGTATGCGCGTCGGGATATGTTTTTTTCAGAATCGGCACAATCGCTTTAACTCGTTCTTGTGCCTGTGCTTTATCTATTTTTAAAATTTTTTCCTTAGCCATTATTTTCGATTGTCCGGTAAATTTTGCAAATATTCGATTAACTTTGATTTTATAAGATTGCCGGTCAGCATGATTGGTTGTTTTTCATGCGGCAATAAAAGGACAGTTACCGGAACGGCAGGCTGCCTGTAAATCTCCTTTAAAGCTTTTGTCGCTTCTGAATCAAAATTCGTCGTATCCGCTTTTATCGCAAGCACGCCTTTGCTCTTTATTAGATTGGCAATTTTTTTATTGGAATATACTGTTTTTTCAAGCACCTTGCAGGAAAAACACCAATCCGCAGTAAATTCAATTAATACAGGCTGGCTATTTGTCTGTGCTTTAATAACAGCCTGTTCATCATAACTCTGCCAATCAATCAGACCTTTATGCGGCCCTGTTAAAAGTACAAAAGCGAATAGAATCGCAAGCAGGACAGAGATGAACCTGATTGTGTATTTTTTGGTTTGAGGAGTATCATAACTTATACATGTTCCCCAAACCCAGATGCAAACTGTTAGTATAACAGCATAATACAGAATATTAATAATTTTTTCCGCAGGCACAGCTTCCAGCAGTTTAACAGCTATAGCAAGCAGTACGAAACCGGTGGCATGTTTGAAAAGTTCCATCCACCTGCCCGGTTTTGGAATCGAAGAAAGCAATTTAGGAATCATCGTAAGCACAACATACGGTGCTGCCATCCCGACTCCGATAAGCAAAATTGTTACGGTCGCAAGAAATATCGGCTGTGTTTGTGCCCAGGCCAGAACGAAGGTAAGAATCGCAAAGCTGCAAGGCGTACTCAAAACCGCGGCTAAAAATCCCATGCCGATTGAACCCGCAAATCCGCTTGATTGTTTACCCGTGCTTACTGTTGCCGGGATTCCCAAAGAAAATAATCCGAACATATACGTTGCCAGCACAACCATTAAAATTGTCATGCCTATAACGAATGCCGGATTTCTGAACTGGTCGCCCCATTGAAATACAAGGCCGAAACCGAGTTTTAAAATTATATTAAGTGCCGCAAGTGCCGCGAAAAATAAAATTATACCGATCGCAAAGGCGATTCCCAATATGAAACTTTTTGCTTTTTCGTTTTGGGCCTGTGTTACAAGCCGCATAACGATTATCGGCAGTATCGGCCAGACGCATGGCATGACATTTAGCAGAAGACCCGCAAGAATCGCAAGCGGTATAGCAATGATTGCGGTTGTGTGTGTTGTGCTTTCCATTGGTTGATCAAATACCGATTCGCTGGGGATTGTGAAAGCCGACGAATCCATTTGAGCGGAAGGGGATATTTCGATTGTTCTTGTTAAGGCATAAGATGCTTTTCTGCACAACTGCTCGCTGCATGCTACGCCATCGATAGTTACCATTATTTCTGTACTCGTACTGTTGGCTTCCGAAATAAATGGAATAAAAACGCTGAATGTTCCAGTATAAACATTCAGATTTTTATTTGTAACTTTATCGAAATAAGTAATTGATTTTGTAAAAACAGGTTCTGAAAACGTAAGGCCTTTGGCTTGCGCTTTTACTTTAATACTCATGCCCTGCGGAGCCGTTGATTCATCGGCATAGAAATGCCAATTATTCGCTGTTTCAAATTGAACTTCTATCGCGCTGCTCGAACCTGGTAAAATTGCCTGATGCTGAAGAAAAATTTTTATCGAGGCAAGATCGTCGCTAGCCTGCTCATCTGCTATGCATACAGATGATAAAAGGATTGCCGCTATTATGGACTGTACAAACAGTTTCATCAATAATCCGAATAATCTACATTGCGAAAGCAAATACTATCTGAACTATTTATTTTCGGGATTAGTGCTTTCGTCTTGTTTTTGAGCTTTCTCTTTTTCTTCGGCCGGTATTGGGGGCGGAACAGCATTAGCCTGTTTGTCTTGTTCTGCTTTAAGCAAATCGCTCACGGTCGGCTTGGTTAAAGTACCGCCTTCAAGAATAATATTAACTTCTGAAGCGTCAAGCGATTCATATTTCAGCAGAGCATCGGCTATCGCCTGCAGTTTATCACGATTGCCTTCGATAATTTGTCGTGCCGAAGTGTAAGCCGTGTCGATAAGTTTTTTTACTTCAATATCGATAACTTCAGCGGTCTTTTGAGAATATTCCTGTCCGCCCATACCCATGTAGAAATCCTGCGGCTTGTTGCTGAAATCTATCGGGCCCAAAGCTTCACTCATGCCCCAAGTCTGAACCATTTCGCGCGAGATTGAAGTCGCCATTTGAATATCGGCTTGCGCTCCGCTGGAAATATCATCACAGAAAAGTTCTTCAGCAATTCGCCCGCCAAAGCATACCTGCAATTGCGCCATACAATATTTTCTAGTATAATGCGTTCTGTCTTTTTCGGGCAATGAGAAAGTCGCTCCGCCGTAAGGTCCGCGCGGAATAATGCTGACTTTATGCAGCGGGTCGGCATCTTTTACCAGTGATTGTACAAGTGTATGGCCTGCTTCATGATAGGCTGTCAATTTTTTATCAACCTGATCGACCGCTCTGCTTCTTTTTTGTCTGCCCAAGCGGACTTTATCTCTTGCTTCTTCGAGGTCTTCCATTTCGACAAAATCTTTATTGTTCATGGTTGCCGCAATTGCCGCTTCGTTAATTATAGCTTCAAGATCTGCGCCGCTGAACATCGGTGTTCCTCGCGCAATTCTTTCAAGGTCGACATCCGGACCCATCTTAACTCTTCTTGCATGTATTTTCAAAATCTCCGTCCTGCCTTTGACATCGGGCAGCGGAACAAAAACCTGCCTGTCGAATCTTCCCGGCCTTGTCAAAGCTTTATCAAGAATATCGCCGCGGTTTGTTGCCGCCATAACGATAACCTGGTCGTTGGTATCGAAACCATCCATTTCAACGAGGATAGCATTTAATGTTTGTTCTCGTTCGTCATGTCCGCCGCTGACAAAACCCGGGCCGCGTTTTTTACCGATGGCATCGATTTCATCTAGGAATATAATACATGGTGAATTTTCTTTCGCGCTCTGGAACAAATCACGTACTCTCGATGCTCCTACACCAACGAACATTTCGACAAAGTCGCTTCCCGATATACTGAAGAAAGGAACATTTGCCTGGCCTGCGATCGCCTTGGCAAGCAAAGTTTTTCCGCATCCCGGCGGGCCTACCAACAGTACGCCGCGTGGAATTCGACCGCCGATTTTTTGGAATTTTTTCGGGTGTTTGAGAAATTCTATAATTTCAGCTACTTCTTCTTTTGCTTCTTCAATGCCCGCGACATCGTTGAATGTAACTTTTATTTGTTCTTTGCCATGCATTTTATGTTTGCTTCTGCCGAAACTCATCAGCATTCCGCCCGGTCCGTTGCGTACATTGCGAACGAATACGAAATAGAAGAAAATCACCATTATCGCTACCGGCAGTATCCAGCTTAAAAGCGGCATCAGCCATTGTGGTTTGGCAAAGCCCCATATTACCGGTGTCGGCGATTCGTCAACAACAGCGGCTAATTTGTCGAACATTTCAGGCCTGTAGCCCACTCGGAAAGTTTTAGGCTGCTTTCCGTCTTTCGCGGCGACAATTGAAGGATTAAATTTTCCGATTATTTCATTGTCTCCAATTTCAAAACTCGCGATTTTGCCTTCCGAGAGGTATTTAATAAAATCGTTATTTTGAATTTGTTCGCTTACCTGCATATTTTTCAAAAGTGAAAAAATCGCTAATGCGGCCAAGCCGAACAAAAGCCACTGAAATGGTTTATTTTTTTGACGAGCCGGGGGAATGTTTGGAGGAGTCATAGTCTTTTTTGTATCTTTATCTTTCATTTTTGCTTTGCTTTTAAGTTAATTTAATTTATTACCATTCTACCTGCATTTGCTCTACGATTCTTTCAGCCAGTTTGTTTGCCGCAACTTTGGCAGAATTCTCGAAACTTTGTGATAGAAATGGAGAGTAACTCGATGTCGCGGATATTGTTCTATTTTCAACCAGGTACTGACCGGTTTTTAGATTTTTCCAGTTGAATTGAGCTGAAACTACCGCGCGATTTTCGATAGATTTGCCTGTGTCGCGATCTACGGTTAACGAGCTGGAAGTTTCATCTATAATTTTTCCGCTTATGATTGTATCTGCTGTGCTTCTATTGGAGACGACTTTATATGGCGTATCAGTTTCAATTCTCTTGGCGATTGCGTCGGTTAAATCGTATTCGAGATCTCTGCGATAAGTCGTGTTATCGAACATTTCGACATATACGCTTCTTATTTCTTCCGAATATAGAGATTGATTTGTATATCCGCTGCAGCCGGCCAAAAAGAACACAAGAGCACAAGGACACAAGAACAAAAGTATACTTATAACTTGTAACTTATGACTTATGACTTGTGACTTATAACTTATGCACTTATTTTTTTTCATAAAAATAATTCTTTCCAGTTGAATTTCTTCTTTTTCGGCATTTCTGATTCAGCTATTAATGTTTTCATCGCAGGCAATTTATTTTCAGAAATTTTCGCGGCACTGCTTTGCGGCCATTGATCCTTTATTTTCTCATAATAAATATGCGCGGCATTGTAATTTTCAGTGCGTTCATAATATTGAGCCACTGCAAGCTCTTTTTCCGCCATCTGGATGTCCAGCTTTTCTATTTTATTGGATAATCCCATTTGCTCTACTAAATCAGGATAACGCTCTATATATTGCGAATAATAGCTTTTAGAGCTTTCCAGAACTTTACTGTCGAATGTCGAGCCCCTATAATCCTTTTCAAGACTCCTGGCCATACCCAGCAGCGATTCTTTACCCATTTCGCCTGTCGGCCATCTGGTTGAAGCGTCAGCCCATGCCTTGTACGCTTCTTCGTAAGCGCCTCTTTTTTCGTTCGATTGAGCCAAAGTTTGAATCGCTCTTTTTGCGATTGGCGCATCGCCTGTCGTATCGGCGATTTTATTCATAATTTCCGTACCTTCTTCATAAGCATGAAGGTTGAAAACCAACAGCACTCGTCTTCTTTGACCGTTCAGAAAAGCCGAACCAATTTGAAATTGCCTTTCGATTGCTGATTCTCTTAAAGCACTGTCCGGATATTTATCTATAAAATCCTGATATGCTTTCGCCGCTTCCGGGAATTTGCGTTTTGAGTAAAGCAATTCCGCCTTTACATAATCGTTGTAATCTTCACCGGCAATTTCCGGAAATTGTTTCTGCAGATTTTCATACGATTTTTTTGCGTTCGTTGTTTTGCCGTTCGATACATATTGTTTGGCTTCGGAAGCTATATTCGCAAACGAACTTTCGTTTGTGTCAGCCACTTTTTGCCATTGTTGATTGCTGCCCAGCCTCCATGTTTCGCCAATGCATATCACAGAAATGCATAAAATTGCGGATAGATTAACGATCTTTTTAAACATATTTACACTCCATTTACAGACAAGGTATTATATACAAAGATTTTAGGCTTGCAAACCTCAAAACTCTGGAAATTAACTTAAAAAAATGGGGATTTTGGCTGAAAATGCGCATAAAAAAACCCGTAATTATTTTCAAATTACGGGTTTTAATTGAAAATCGCTTATTTAGCTGAATTAGGCTCTGTTTTATCGGTCGATGGTCTGGCCGGTGCAGCCGAAGGGGCTGGTGCCGGAATCTCGAAATTATCTTCCGGATTCGTGAACTTTATGTCAGCTTCTTTTTTAATCTGTGTTATATAATTAACGACAACTTCTTCTTTTTGCTTGTTGCTAAGATGCTGCGTAATCTTTTCTTTTGCTTCGGCAAGCGGAGTAGTTTCAGCTTGTTTATGTGATACCATTTTAATTATGTGATATCCGAATTCGGTTTCAACTACATCGCTGACCTGATTTGGTTCGAGAGCATAAGCCGCTTTTTCGAAAGCCGGTACAAAACTGCCCTTTGGTGCGTCGCCCAAATCACCGCCATTCTGTGCCGATGGGCAAGCTGAATATTTTTTAGCAAGTTCTTCAAAATTACCGCCTGCTTTTACTTCTTTCAGAACATCTTCAGCTTTGGCTTTTGCTTCTGCCTTTGCTTTGTTGGGGTCATTTGAATCAGCCGGTTTGAGAAGGATGTGTTTTGTGTGAATTGTTTCAGGCTGTTTGAATTGTTCTGCGTTCTCATCATAGAACGCTTTTATTTGTGCATCATTCGGCTCTTTTACTTTGCCTTTAAATTCGCCTTCCATCAGTTTTTCGAACATTAATTTCTTGCGAACGTTCGATTCAAATTCTGAATAATTTGTACCGTAGTTCTTAAGAAGTGCTTTAAACTCATCCAAAGACAGGTTTTGCTGCTTCATTTGTTCCTGTACTTTTTCATTAACATCGGCTGCGCTGACAGTAATATTCTGTGCTTTTTCTTTCTGATTTAAAATTTCTTCGATAACCATTTGCTCAATCAGACGTTTTCTCATCTGTGTGCGGTACTGGTCTTTCATGTTCGGCGGGATTCTGCTGGCAAGCTGTTCCATTCTTGCGTCGAGAATTTTGCTGATGTCGCCTTCGGTGATTTTAGTTCCGTTTACTGATGCGACCAAAGCGTTTGGATCGACTTTCGTTGCAGCAGGCTGATTTACTTCGATAATTGGAATAAGTGGAGCTTCCGGTGCCGGTGCGGGTTTAACTTCCGCAGGTGCGGTTGCTTTAGTTTCGGCGTCAGCTTTGTTCTCTTTTACTTTTTTCTTTGCTTCGGCAAAACTTACAACCATAAGTATAGCTGTTAGTGATATTAAAACGTTTTTAAAATTAATCATATTTTTCCTTTCGTAGAATTTTTAAATAGAAACAGAACAGTATAGCCATATCGATATTAAATTAAAAGATAAATATGGATGCTTAACAGAAGCTAAACATTGGCACTTATACGTTCAAATCCGCGCAAGGTTTTTTCATCTATATTCTTCTTTCAAAAAAGAAGCAATTTAATCGCTATTTCAAAATTAAAAATAAGGAGTTATGTCAATTTTTAAGGCTTTTCAAAATATGCAGGTTTGCAGAAAATTCCGTTGTAAGTTTTTGCGGGTTATGTACTTATGCGGTTTCGGTGATTGTACGGGATTTACGTCAAAAAATCAAAATAAAGCGAAAAAAAGTGTTCAAAAAGCGCCAAAAAGTGGTTCAAAAGTGTTCGTTTCGCGAATTTTTGGAAAAAATGCAAAATTTTCGCAAGTTCGCACTTGCGCCAATTTTCTTACATACTATTAGTAGTATGGTACAGGGACTAAAACAGAAACTTGCGCGGAGGTTGCAATAGGCACCCCCCTTAGAATTTAGAACACAGAACACAGAATACAGTAGACAGAATGTGGAATTACTTTTTTAAACAGATTTCTCCACTGCGCCCCAAAGGGGCTTCGGTCGAAATGACGATGGATGTTTTTTCCTCAAAAAGAGCGTGCAATGTCATTTCGACCGGAATGAGTCCGAAGGACGAATGAAGCGGAGAAATCAGTTCAAAATAAATAATTCGAAACTATTCGCTTAGATCTTTCCAATCGGGATTTATCGATTCAATTAAATTTATCTTTTTGCCTCTGTTCCATTTTTTTATTTGTTTTTCCCGGGTTATCGCTGAAAGCGGGTCAGAAAATGCTTCGACATATACAAGCCGGTTTATATTGTATTTGTCTGTGAAACCTTTGCATTGATGGCTCTTATGCTGGTGCGTTCTTCTTAAAATATTATTTGTAATTCCAGTGTATAAAGTACAAGTGCTGTTTGCCATTATGTAAACGTAATAGTTTTTCATTGGAATTTTCTTTTTTTAATAGATTTCTCCACTGCGCCCCAAAAGGGGCTCCGGTCGAAATGACATAAGCACGCTCTTTTATAAGTCTTATGGGTTAACTCTTTAAGTGAATTTTAGTATTTTCTAACTTTAGTATGAAATGGATTATTGCCATAATGGACTCTTTCTTTGATTTGCCCATCTTTGCCATGTATAATAACCTCTGTTTTTTGATTTTTTGCATTGGAAATTGCAGCATTGATAGCTTGTTCCTGAGTCTCATGCTCAGATACTAAGCCGTCTTTGCCTGCAACTTTAACTCCCCAACCAATCTCTGTTTTTACTACGTGTTGAATCTTGCCAAACTGTGAAATTTCCTTAAAACTTTTATCAATAATAATTCTAACTATATTTAGAGCAAAATTGAAATTAATTAAACCTCTTTTGGTTTTTATACGAGACTCTATTGCTTTTTTTATTTCTACAAGTTGTTCTTTTTCAGCTATGTTTATTTCATAAACAAAGCCATTTAAAAGATCGCAATCAGCTTTCCACTTATTACCTTTGATGGTTTCAAATCTATTATTCGAAAAACCGTACTCTATTTGTAGGTTCTCAGTATTAGAATCATTTTCAATATGAACAGATAATGGGCAATCGCAATACAGAATCCTACGGTCAGAACAATTTATTGTATGAGATGTTTGGGGACTCTTCTTGTCTATTGAAATTGAGTAACATAAATAATTTTTCATATTACACCTCAGTTGTTAATATTTTATTTATTAAAGTCAACTGATTACGATTAGTTTCAATGTTTTGTGCAGAGATGCTATCTACCACAAGTACTCCACAGATTTCGTGATTTTTTCTTTCCGAAGTTACAGGGATAGCGAAAAGCTGATTAGGGTATCTATGTATGCATTTTAGTTTATGAAAACTACTTACAAATCCTTTTCTCATGTATTCAGACACTTTTTGTTTGAGAATTTTATTAGATATATCTTTTATGGTGTTATAATCCTCGATTTCATCAAATCTTAGATTCGGAAGATCATGAACAACAATTTCTTTTTCTTCATATGCACATTCTTCAACAATTCCATTTGTTTTTTTCTTATTGTTGTTTTCTTGTATTAAACGAAAGATCGTTGAAGTTCCATTAGAATTGGGCTTCCCCGATCTTGCATAAAAAACCAAATATTTACCAAATGGATTACGCGGTATTTGTTTCCAATGGTATAATCGCCAATGCCTATGACAATTCAGATTGCATATACTATGTCTTAGAAATCTTATAATAGCCGTAAAATAATTTTTTTTGATATAAAGTGTAATTCTAAAGCTTGTGAAATCTCCACTAAAACAACTATCCATAGCAATTTTTAATAAACGTTTAATTCTTCTTTTTTTATCATTTTCTGAAACAATAAAAGTTATAAGTTCACAGCTTACATATATTGTTACCAATATGATAATTATCAACAATCGATTATTATAAATAAAGTAAAACCAAGTTTGACAGACATGTAAAAATTTATTTTGAGGAATGGTCTTGAAAGTATCCTGCGTACAAAATGATAGTATTGTAGTAATTGCAAGAGTGAGATAACGAAAAAATAAGGTTATTATTTTAATAAATTTTAACATATTTAATAATGTCCTTCTAGCTCCCAACACGAAGTTTTAATGTTAAATTTCATTAAGTAGCGCGTGCAAGTCACTGCCATAAGTCTCTTAACGCCAAAAATCAATGCTAAAAGAAAATCTCAATAACAAATATGGATTATCTCAATTGAAAAAGGGAATTTCAAGTAAAAAAAGAATCTTAAATCCGATTTGAACGCATAGTTACAGATTCTTGACAATAGTATCCTTATAAATTAGTATTCGGGCGACTTAAAATAGAATCCTTAAGGAGTTAAACTGGCTGACGTAATTCTTAAAACTGATATTCCCGGCACGAATCCAAAGCACGGCAAAGTACGAGATATTTACGACCTCGGCGATA
>JBDKUM010000087.1:0-2698 GCA_039679715.1 Phycisphaerales bacterium | reverse complement strand
CTTCCACCTGTTGGCCGGTATATCGCCTATGTAACCGAATGCTGATTGTTCAAGTGCCACCAGGTCAACCTGTACACCTTCCTTCAGGTTTGTAAAAAAGTATTGCAATGCATGGTGATATGCCTGGCCAGCGATTGTGGTGGATGAACTTTTTGAGTATACCCCAAAAATGTAGCTCATCTCAAAAAACTTTTCGTTACGGGCAAACGTTGTAACCTTTGAGTAGGACCATGAATCAATTAAGAATTGGCTGAGTATTGCATCGCGCTCTTCGGGTGATAGTTTTTTGTATGTACTCATGGCAATTCCATTTTAATAGGTTGGCCATTTTTAGCCTTAATCTTTTTTTCTTTGTATGCATCAACATCGCCCTTTGGCGTTGATTCAACGGCATCAGCAACCTCTTCAACTGTATGCATGCCCATAAGAATTTCGGGTGCGTACAGCCTTCCAAAGAATGCAGCAGACCTGTAACGGATCATTAACTCAGGCATTGTTTGCCACTTTGAACCGGACCGGCTAACCCATCCTTCTTTCTTTGCCATTTCCATTGAAATAGCAGGGCCTTCTAATTTGTCGTTTGTTTGCAGATCGTTTGCATAAGCCCGGCATGAAAGTGTGTCGCCTTCGCCTTTCATTTCAAACCGTAATGGTGAAAACCTTTTACAGTTATTGATTGCAGCGATAATAAAAGAACTGGACCAGGACGGCTTGCCGTGTACGATGTACAAATTCTGCATAACCATAAGAGGGCTGGCGCCTATCCTGTTTGCCATTTCCAGTGCGATCATCGTATTTTGAATATTGCCCTGATATTCTTTTGGAATAAGGTTTGAGCTGGATAACATTTTTGCCACACGTTGGGCATGCTCAAAGCTTGAACTATCTGAGAAAGACGGATGATTTACATCCTGGTTGATAGTAGCTAACTGATTGTTGTTATTTTCCATAACTTTGCTTTTGAGGTTTAAAAATTTATTTTTAGTGAGCAGTTACAGCTGCTCATTTTTTATTTTATCTCACTCCATCATGCGGAGGAATAACTGTAGCATAAACTCTATTTTCTGCATGGGTGAATTGCTCAAATAATTCTTCAACATCCAGGCCATCGCCAAATGCTTTTTGATAGGCTTTAACCAGGCATCCACATCTGAGCAAATCGGCTTCATTTTCTGCCTTATCCAGCAGATTTAAAATCTTGATATACTCAACCTCCTGCTTTGTTTCTATTTCAAATATTCGGGTTGTGTCGATTGGCTTTTTCTTTCCTTCATTAAGGATTACACGAATCATGAAATACCCGGCAGAAATTCCAATGGCTGCGATTATCACAGCGAATGCGGTAGATGCAATCATGCGGAAAGTTTTAAAGGATTAAGGTTTTTGTTGCTTTTATCTTCCTTGTAGGCGAGGTATTTGCCTATGTCGATCCGGTGGAATGTTTCATGGAAATACCAGTATTCTTCCATGGTCATGGTACCGGCTGATTGTACATGTTCACCAGCTTCTGATACATCCAGTACCCATTCACGATTTCCGCTGATCAATAACCACCTTTCAAATGCAGGCATACTAATTATGTGCTGCCTTCCTGTGGTATCTTCTGCTAAAATTTCATCCTGAAACTTTTCAAATGATTCGATTTCAATTTTTTCTGTTAAATTTGCCATTGGTTTTACTTTAGGGATTAAGGCCATCAGATTACAGCTGGTGGCTTTTTAATTTGTAATAGCTTCTTTTTCCGCCCCCTTCAATATCAATTCAAAAAGAACATCCAGCAACCACAATTCCAGTTCGGATGGCTTGTATTCTTCTATGGTTTGATTTTGGAGCATAATTATTTATCTTGTTTGAGCAGCTAATTTTCTTTTTTGCTTTTGGTTTTTAAAGCGTGCAGGTATTGGGGCACGTCCGCCATTAATCAATAACTGATTTGCCTGAAGTCCGGCCATGTGATTTCCCATCAATGCTAAACCAAATAAGTATTGAGTTATTTTAAACCTTGGCTTTACTTCCTGAGAATTTTTGTTGTTCATGATTAAATTTTAAATGTGAGGCATAATTATTATGCGTTAAATTTTTGAGAATGCGTATTACTACGGTTGTTTTTTACGGTAAGTGGTTGTAGGTTTGTTGCCCCGTTAAATTTTAGGCAACCTGCTTTGAAATACTTGCCGCTCGTTTTTTGATGATCCGGGAAAAGTGATTGATAATCTTTTCAGCCGGTTCGATCTTAGCAATATCCCCTGATAAATACTTATCCATTGTAGGTCGGGAAAGATTCAGCTTTTTGCAAGCGTCAACCCTTTCCTGTGGAGTGATCCCCAAAGAGATTTCCAACATCTTATCTTTAAGCATTGACCTGATATCCTGTTGCATTGTTTTCGTTTTATTGTTTAGCAAAGTTTATGAAAGTTTATTTATTATCCAAACTTTTTTACAACTTTTTTTAAACTTTTTTTTAATTAACTTCAACAGGTTAATAACCAAATAGTTAAAATGTCTATCAACCAAACAGACAAAACAATCCAGTTTATAAAACAGGTTTTCTTTAACTCCCTGACCTATTCGGACGGAATTTATAGAACTCAAAAAATACACCCACTATTTGCAGATAAAGTACTGGTATTAAAAGAAAAACGCCTTATCGAAATTGATAAGACGTTGTTATTTTCGGCTGATTTGCCGGACGGTATAC
>JBDKUM010000086.1:0-4894 GCA_039679715.1 Phycisphaerales bacterium | reverse complement strand
TATACATCCCCATCAACTCTTCCTGCTATAACGATAACTGGCAAAGGATGGCTCGGTGATCGCGATAAATTCACAGAGATAAATGTAAGTTCACCGGCGAATGCGAATCGACAAGAGATTCAGTTCGTATTGGACAATTTTACTGAGTCAGGCATGGCGTTTATTCCTAATTGGACTACTTTTAAATCTCCAGAAACGATTCAATTGCCTGATTTAAGTGAGATTTCATCGACACAGTGGTCAGTAACGAGTCCAAGTTATCGCTATATCATTGTATATCCCAAAGATAGTAACAAGAGTGGCGGCGCTTATCAGGCAGCATTGTTAGTTATCTGGCAGGGCAATCCCTCCTCGGTTACAGTGGACTGGAATGGTTCAAAATACTATAAAATTCACATTAGTTATTCAGGAAGCTCTGCGATCAACGAAACGATACGGGTTGGTCGTATTACCATGATAGACCCTTCTGCGAGTTTGGATTATATTCATGCTATTGCGTCCCACGTAGTTTCTTATGGCACCATAGGTATGAAACCCAATGCTCCCTATGCAGGTTCAATTTTGGATGAGGAAGTTGCGGGATTTCCTGCGGGTGCTTATATTCTTTGCAAATATGATGCCGAAGAAGACAACTTTGGGGGAGACTATGCAGATTTCGCCCGTAACATAGCGACGAAGGTTGTGGATGATAAGATTGCCATGTGGAGTCGAGGGCGCAAAAGTGACTGGGGCTTTCAAGAGTTTATTACAGGTGCTTATTTTCTGTGCAAACTGTATGACCTTCCAAACCGATTTCATGATGCAACAAAACGCGATTATTATTATAACTGGATGTGTACATGGGCGAACGATGCTTTGAATCGTCAGTTAACTGGCTCCCGGATGATGATAGCTTTATGGCGAGCTTATTTGTTAAGTGGGGATACCAAATATAAAAATTATGTCGATAGTTATATGAATACTTTGGGCTGTTCTGCATCAACGGGTCTGACCATGAGTGGTGTCTGGAAAGCCCCAAATTCTTTTTATAATTATGGAGAAGTCTTAGCCTTGTTGGGTCAGAGAGCGACATCTGCTGATTTAACTAACCTTGGTAATCTGCTTACCTATTTAAACAGTCAAAAACGCGCGACGGATCAAGGTTACCTGTCAAGTTTTTGGGAGCCTACGGTAGAGCAACATAACTTCTTTGGCAGATGGTGCAAGGGCTTGGGGATGGGATCAGCCCCCAAGCAGATAATAGATATAAACGAGTTTCCGATCTATTATAAAAGCGGCAGTGACACGGTTGTGCAGATAACGAACACACCTTCTTTTTACAATCCTGGGTATTGGAATCAGGATGCGATGGAAAATTATCTGAAAAAATTGCCGCATAAATTAGCTAAATCAGTTCTTTTCAGAATTAACAATATTCTTTTGAAGACTGATTATCATAATAACTGGTTTTCAGGAACTAAGATACAGTCAGTTATCGACAAATTAAATACCATTAAGTCTAAGACGACCTCAGTGCTGGATTATATTGATAATGGAGTTGGGGATTATAATACGGCGAAGAATTTATTAGTTGATTGCGACTCTTTATATGCATCCGTGCAAACTAGTATTGAACCAAATTTTTCACTGCCAAGTGAAGTTATTTATTGCAAAAGAAATCATGATTATTTAAAAGCTGTCTTGCCGAATGACGCTACTGCTAGGAATTGGGACGATGGCGGTACTGGGCATTCTTGGGGAGAGGTTGCAAACTGGAGTGACAATGTTCTGCCTACTGTTAGCGATACAACATATGTCAATGTTAACAATACACATTGTGAAATAACATCAGGGATAGATGCACGTTGTTCTGTATTGCGACTCGGATGGAATTCAGGCATTACGTCAACATTAGATATGAGCGGTGGGACGTTGACCATAAGCGGCGATACAAACAATGCAATTGGCTATTAGCAGTAGCTCTAGTGGTGTATTAAAATTAAGCGGAGGGTCTATAGCCATAAATGGTAACTTTCAGGTCGGATGGAATTTGGGCTCAGTAGGTAGGATAAAATGACTGGTGGACAGATTGACATTAGTGGCTGGCTGACTATTCCACAGAGTGGCGGAAGTGGCACAGTTTATTTGGACGGCGGTACTATTTATGCACATCGTGTTGGTCTGTACACAGGAGGATTGATAGATATACGTGGCGGTATCCTTGATAATCGATGGTAATGTGATTTCAACAATAAGAACCTATATTTCTCAAAATAGAATCAAAGCTTATGCCGGCAATGGAACGGTTTTGTATAATTATAATGTGACAGCTTTGGGTAAAACGATGGTACATGCAGCCCCGTAACTATATAAACTGAGGCATTAAAGGGTTTATAATATATGATGGAATTGATAAGAAAGGGTGTTACAGATTTGACGTGTTATTTTTCCGGATTAGTTTGCAAAACACGATTCCATATAAAAGTTAGGAAAAGGTGTTTGGGAACAGAGAATTGAGCCGTCTGTCCCAGACAGCCATCGAATCTAACGGTTGGATTTGAAAAGCATTGTGCAACAGGCTTGGAAACTCTGAATTGTTTTAAAAGGTGTTTTAAAAGATGAAAAAGAATTTTTTCAAAAGATTAAATGAACGTTTATTTCGTGTATTTGTATTTTCAGCGATTATATTAGTATCACAGGCAACAGCGGCTGAACTTGTAAATCCATTTTTAAAGGATGGATGCTGGTATAAGGCGGCGCTTCACGTACATACTACCGCGTCAGATGGAGATGTTAATTTGCCTGAGCGAATCAGGCAGTATATGGAAAAAGGTTATGATGTAGTTGCGGTTACGGACCACTGGAAGACGAATAAAATTGATAAGTTTTCCGATGAAAAGTTTCTTGTGATTAATGGTATGGAAGCGCATCCACGGGGTAATCATTTTGTATGCTTAAATTTACCGGAGGGGTTTGAGATTAAAAAGGATTTAGAACCGCAGCAGGTGATAAATGTAGTTAACGATGTTGGCGGATGCGTAATCTATGGCCATCCGTACTGGCTGGGTCATAACATTAATGATATGACGTCTGTCAATGGTTATGTTGCGATTGAAGTCTATAATGGCACATGTGATGTGGGTATTTCCAAGGGGTGTAGTAGTGTTCACTGGGATCAGCTGCTTGTAAAAGGACACATACTGCCTGCGGTAGCCGTCGATGATATACATACCAGCAGAGACATCAATCTTGGCTGGACTATGATAAAAGCAGGTGGACTGAACACGAAGGAAATAATGAATTCATTGAAGACTGGTTGTTATTATGCTTCATGCGGTCCAGAAATAAAAAAGTATAGCGTGGAAAACGGAGTTGTCAGGATCGAATGCTCACCGGTATCTAAGATAATTTTTGCGGGACAGGGATCTTATGGTTGCGTGTTTAGGTCACAAAATAATAAATTGCTGACAACTGCTGAATGGAAGCTGCCTGAAGAATGTAAGTTTATAAGAGCTGAAGTAATAGATGCGAATAACAACTATGCTTGGACTAATCCGGTTGTTTTGGAATAGTTTTAATAAAAATTTGATTCAGAGAATGTGCCTGTTGCATAAATAATTCCACATATTTTATGTTATGATTCTGATCTCAAAGTAGATTTTTAACATTAGGAATAATAATGATAAATAGAAATGCATTGTTGTATGTTTTAATAATAGTTTCAAGTTTAACAACTATAACGCTTAGTGCTGTATCAGCCTGTTCATCAATTTCATCTGAGTTTGTTGGTTTTGTAGTGCACCCGCATGAAGGTCATACTGATGTAATAGATCAATATAATGTAACAGCTGAGCTATCCAATGTTTTCTTGTGGCGAGTAAAGGATCATAACAGTCTTGAAGTCGATTTTGAACCTGCATCAAAATGGATCACACAATTGTATGGTTATAATCGAGCAGCTTATCCAATTATTGATACGAGTGTTTTTCATACCAGTGGATGGCGAGCGGAAAGAACCAGGCAGTCAGGTCAATTTATGACTGGGTCTGACAGTAAAGAATGGGGTGCGACAACAAATGGCGATTATTTCCAGACCTGGTCTTCACTTTATTCACCGATTTTTCGTGAAGATGTTCTTAAGTACACCGATCAATTGGTCGAGTGGGTTAAGAAGAATGATCCCAACTATAAAATTCCCGGTTATGTTAATGGTGCGGAATGGTTCATGCCGGGTATGGTGGATTATAATCCCTTAGGTATTGCTGAGTTCCAGCACTGGCTTGAAAAAAAATATGAGAAGTTAGAGAATCTAAATTTTTTATGGGGAAGCACTTTTGAAAAATGGAGTGATGTAGACCCGCCAAGAGGTTATTTGCTGGGCGATCTCTATGTAGGAATGAGGACGGTAGGTTTTGGTTCTAAAGCGGAAGCCGTTGGCTGCCAGTATGAGTCGCAACTTTTTAATATAGTTTCCGATTCTATATATCATGTAAAAGCAGAATTATATCAGAAGAACACCCCCAGAGGCTTGTATGGTATAAAATTAGATTGCTATGATAAAAATAACAACTTGATTAAATATGTAGGGGATGGTCAGTTTTATTGGGCTGATATTCCAAATAATGGCAAAGGTGATTTGTCTGCCTATTGCCGGATGCCATCGAATGCAGTAAAAGCAAGATTGAAATTAAAATTGATGTCGCCGGGTACTGTTCATTTTATTGACCCCCAAATAATCAAATGGCCTGAACAAAAAAATGTCTTATCTGAAGATATGGATAGTTCATCTGTATGGAATTTTTCATCATCAAATGATCAGGCGAAAGGACAAATAAAGCAAGGCAAGAATATTAATACCTTTATCTTGAGTATTCCTCAGTTATCGATGCCGTACAAATATACCGGATTAGCCTGG
>JBDKUM010000085.1:0-12405 GCA_039679715.1 Phycisphaerales bacterium | reverse complement strand
GCCGAGGGATTATCGAACTCTCGTCGTCGGTAGGTGTTTGCTCGGCTCGCTACGCTCGCCTCACCAACACCTACAGTATCTATGAGACTATTATTAACCATGACTTTTGTCAACATACAAGGGATTGAAATCGCAATGACAAAAAAACGCACAATGTCATTGCGAGAAGTTTTGCGAAGCAACAACGACGAAGCAATCTCAAGCTATGAATTATTCGAGGCTGCTATAATTATACAATATCTTGTTTTATTTACCAGTAACACTAATCATAGATTTTCAGATAAAAATCTGTATAATGTTTCAATGCCAATAGTAACGTTAAAAAATATACATGTTTCATTTCAGTCGCAGATGATTTTTGATCAGCTCGATTTGAAGATATATCCAGCAGAGAAAATCGGGCTGATTGGAAATAACGGCTGTGGAAAAACCACGCTGCTGAAAATAATTCTGGGTCTAATACAAGCGGATGCGGGTGATATTCATCAGAGAAAGAGCCTGCGAGTCGGATATTTGCCGCAGGAGCCGGTGTTTTCAGGTGAAAAGACTGTTTTTGAGGAGCTGCACAGCAGCGCATACGAAATTCTGGAGCTGCAAAACAGGATGCACGATTCTGCGCATGCTTTAAGCTCGCTTACAGGTGATGAGTTAAAAGCCGCTATGCAGCGATATGAAAAGCTAAGCGTGGAATTTGAACATGCAGGCGGTTATAAATATGAGAACAAAATAAAAGGAATAGCCTCGGGGCTTGGTTTGGGGGAAAGGCATTATTCGCTAAAAACCTCGCAGCTTAGCGGCGGACAATTATCGCGGCTGGGTCTTGCGAAAGTTCTGCTTTCAAATGCAGGGCTGCTGCTGCTCGATGAGCCGACGAACCATCTGGACTGGGACGCGACATTATGGCTTGAAAAGTATTTAAAGAATTTCGATGGCGCGGCTCTGATTGTGAGCCATGACAGGTTTTTGCTGGACAGACTGGTGAGTAAAATCGTTGAAATCAGCGACCGCAAGGCAAATTTTTATACCGGCAATTACAGTACATACAGGCAGGAAAAAGAAAAGAGAGAGCTTGAACTTGAGCGGCAGTATGAAGAAAGAATGGAGTTCGTTGAAAAAACGCGCGATTTTATCGTTCGCAATATCAATCGCAAAGGAACGAAAAATGTCGCACAGGGAAGGCAAACGAGACTGGATAATCTGCTCAAGGCGAATCCTGATTTTCTGAAAAAACCGCAAAGTACCAAAGATCTAAACTTTAAATTCGGCGAGGTTGAAAGCAAGGGCAAACGTTTAGATACCGCTGTAGTGAGCAAAAATCTTGCGAAATCTTTTGGGGAATTGAAGCTTTTTGAAAATCTGAGTTTTGAACTTTTCAGGGGTCAGAGGATTGGCATCATTGGTCCAAACGGAATGGGTAAAACAACGCTGCTGAAGCTGGCCTTGGGACAAATCGAACCAACAAGCGGAACAATCGCGATTAAACCGACGTTATCGATTGGCTATCTTGACCAGGCGGGAATGGAACTTGACCCTGAAAATACTGTATTGCAGGAGGCATCTTCGGTTCTGCCGGATTTACTGCCTGAGCAGGTACGCAGACGGCTTGGGGCATTTCTGTTTGTTAAAGACGATGCGTTTAAGAAGGTTGCGGACCTTAGCGGTGGAGAGCGAAACAGGCTGGCGCTTTGCAAAATTGTTTTGGCAGAGCCTGAAGTTCTAATTCTCGATGAGCCGACAAATCATCTTGATATTCCAAGTATCGAAGCTTTGGAAAACGCGCTGCGGAATTACGAGGGTACGATCATCGCGGTAAGTCATGACAGGTTTTTCCTGGATAGAATCGCGGAGCGGCTGATTGTGATTGGAGCCGATGAGCTGGGGAAAATGGCTGCGGGCAGATTCGAATTTATAGATGGAACATTCAGGCAATACGCCCAACTGCTGGAGCAAAGGGCTTTAGAGCAGGAAACACAAAAGCAAACGGCTGAAGGTTCTAAAAAGCAAAAGCAGGAGAAACCGAAAAAGGCTGCGCCGCCTGAATTGAAGAAATTTAATACCTGGCCGGTGGATAAGATTGAGCAGGCAATCGAACAGACGGAAGCGGAACTTAAAAAACTGCATGAAAGCCTGGGAGATGAAAAGGTCTATAAAGATTATAAACTGCTATTGCAGGTACAAGCGGAAATAAGAGAGAAAGAAGAATATCTTGAGCTGCTGTACAGGGCATACGAATTAAAAACATTTTAAAGAGCAATACTCAAACTTACGAAAAAAAAGTTGTCCCAAATGTGCTCAATTATGTTTCAAAAGTGTTACTTTTTGTCGCGCGGATGTCGTTTCGATGTCATTCACTGTCAAAACAGCTTAAAAAACCTTGTTTAAAATGGGAAACAAACCAGAAAAGCTATTTTTTGCTTTAAAAAAACATGTTTTTGCTCAAAAGATTAATTTATTTACTCAAAAGATTCGTGTTTTAACAGAAAAAAACATGCGGTTGTAAGAATCAAAAAGTTGAGGAACAATGTTTGGAATTAGCGTTTAAAAAAGTGCGAACACATGGGTATTATACCATAATGTCAGTCGGAAATCGAAGGGAATTAGATTAGATAAGTTATTTTTCGAAAATATTTTTTTAATACTTGCGCGAAATTGCAATAATTCAATTATTACTTCCACCACACATCTATCTCTAACCAGTTATTAGCGAGACTAACTAAACCTTCGAAGCTGCTGCCGGTCCAGTCTTTGCTATATAGCGCCAAATCTTCGAAATTAATTCGGCCGTCAATATTCAAATCGCCGCTTCGCTGCTGCATAATTCGTTTATGCATAACCATGATATTCTGGTAATCCGGCAAAATATAATTTACCCATGAGCAATTTCCTTTTTGCAAAGAAGCGAATGATATAGCAGTATCAACAGTATCGCCCTGTCCGGCATTAATACCGCCAAGAACCCACCATGCAGAAACAAGATCATCACTTGGAACATGGTCAGGAATGAATTTCTGAACTGATGTATTCCATATTTTTTCAGCTCTTTGAACATTATTTTCCATGAGAACATTGTCAATTACAGTCATTTGGGCATCGCCATGCGGATAGACATCAGACCATGATGAATTGAGAACACCATAATAATCTTTGGAGGAAGCATATCTGCCAAGGGTATCACCGAGATACATATTTTCTATTCCCGCAAGACAATTGGCCGCTTTCGTTGACCAATTTGCCTGTCTGACTGTATCAGATTTTAGGGCGGCAAATTCCGAGGCGGTTTTATAGCCTATATATACTTCAGAATTATCCATCAGATATTTTACAAAGTAAGCCGGTGTCGCCCATGTAAGACCGTCAGATTGCAATGTTAAATCCATTGCGCCTGCAACTTTAATAATATATGGCCAAACCCAATCAAGAAAAGCGGCGTCTGAAGTTATTTTGTAATATACATAGGCTGTATCGATAAATTGAGCCGCATAAGCATCGGTAGAATCATAATGCCCTGAAGAAGTATAGTCCGGATACGTACCTTCATAAACATAGATCGTGCCATCTTTATTAAGTTGGTTATTCAAACAGCAAACCAGCTATATCAGCAATTTTATTAAAAATGATGATTATTTACACCATTTTAAGACATCAACTCGCCATTTTAGACATTTTATAAAACTCACGACATCTCATGTTTGCTTTTTATATCAATAAGCTGTATGCTTGAAAAAAGACCTGAAATAAAAATCAAATTCTTCAGGAGAAACAATGCTGCAAAATTATTTTAATAAGCAAAAAAAATGTGCATGTATTTTTATAATCTTAATTGCTTATTCTACATTATGTTTTTCCAACGATTTGAATACTTCATTTTCAATCGTTCCCCGGCCGGCAATATTGGAAGTTAATGCAGGCCAGTTTGTGCTTGCACCACCATTACGGATTATGCTTAAATCAGATGATGCCCTGCTTTGGAGAAATGCGGAATATCTGCAACGCGTTTTAGCCAATTCAACCGGATATGATGTAATAGTCAGCAGCGATGCAAATTCGGTGCATGGCAAAAATATTATATTTGAACTATGCATCGATGCCAACGATTTGGGAGCAGAAGGATACAAACTGGAAGTAACTGCTAATTACATAAAAATTACCAGCAAAACACCGGCAGGTAATTTTTACGGATGTCAAACTCTCAGGCAGCTGCTTTCGGCTGATATCGAAAAGACATTTATTGTGCAGCGAACATGGCAGATCCCCTGCTGCCGAATAATCGACAAGCCTTGTTTCAAGTGGCGAGGAATGCACCTTGATGTAAGCAGGCATTTTTTTAATAAATCTTTTATCAAGAAATATCTTGATTTGCTCTCATTGTATAAAATTAATGTATTCCATTGGCATTTGACTGATGATGAAGGCTGGCGAATCGAAATAAAAAAATATCCCAAACTGACCGAGGTTGGAGCCTGTCGCGGGCCCAAAACGACCGCATCCGGCAACTTCTACACACAAAACGACATTAAAGAAATCGTCGCTTATGCAAAAGAACGATATATAACCATAGTGCCGGAAATCGAGATGCCCGGTCATTGTAACGCTGCATTGTATGCATATCCCGAATTATCATGCACTGGAAGAGTTTTGAAGACCGGAAATGATAACAGCAGATTTTATTTTCTTCAAGAAGGCAGATTCGCATACTGCGCTGGAAAGGAAACGACCTTTTCGTTTCTCGAAGACGTTTTATCTGAAGTGGCGGAGCTTTTTGACAGTCCATATATACATATCGGCGGAGATGAGCGACCTGAGAATTTATGGGAGCAGTGTCCGGTTTGCCAAAAAAGAATGCAGCAGGAAGGGCTGAAAAATACCGATGAATTACAACAATATTTTATTCGTCGTATTGAAAAATTTCTGCTCTCAAAACAAAAACGGCTTATAGGATGGGATCAGATTACTTCAGACAAACTCGCGAAGAGTTCCATTGTCATATCATATCAAAGCCTTGAGCCGGCAAAAAAAATGGCTAAAGCAGGCAATGATGTAATTTTGGCTCTTGCGGAGAACTGCTATTTTGACTGGTATCAATCGAAGAGTCCTGATGAGCCTAAAGCAATAGGCGGCCTTGTGACTCTGAAGAAGGCATATTCATTAAATCCTGTTTTGAAGGGACTCACAAAAGAGCAACAATCACATATATTGGGAGCGCAAGGCTGTTTGTGGACTGAATATATTGAAAAATCGAGCCATGCCGAATATATGACTTTTCCGAGAATTTGCGCGACCTCAGAAATTTTATGGTCGCCTAAAAAAGTACGCGGCTGGAAAGATTTTGAACGTAGAATGCGATCACACTATAATCGATTCGACAATTTGAATGTTGCTTATCACAAATATAATGATAAAGATGTAATTGAGCGTAATAGCCTGAAAAAATGAAGTTATGAAGTCGAATTCATCTTGTCAAAATTGACCTAATTTTATATACTTATACAAGGTTGATATGCATACAAAAAATAAAAAAGTAATGATTATGATTTCACGTGCAGATACATTTGGAGACAACTTCACACGCGGCATCATTGAATATTCGAAATTATACGGCAACTGGAATCTTACAACACAATTACCCTCATACCTGGAAAATCAGGCTTCTCAAAATAAAACCATTGTCCTCAAAGATGCAGGATTTGACGGCGCAATCGCATATATACCAAATCCGGAAAAAGCAGGCCAGGTAAGTTTCAGAGGCTTGCCTGCAATAATAGCACATGCAACCGAGGAGAGCGAACTATATAATCTTCCATATATAGTGTGCGATAATTTTGCAATTGGCAAAATGGCAACTGATTTTTTTATTGGAAGAGGTTTCAAAAATATGGCATTTTACGGCTTTAAGGACTTCTTATGGTCAAAGCAAAGAGAAGAAAGCTTTATTAAAGCTAACCTTGCTTTAAAAATAAATACACATACATATTTAACAAGTCCTGACACCTTTACTCAAAACACATCTAAAGAAAAAACAAAAGTCGCAAACTGGTTGAAAAAACTGCCTAAACCAATTTCAATATTAGCCGCTAACGACGATCTTGGAATTCGACTGGTTCAAATATGTCAGGAAAATGGGTTAAAAGTTCCATTAGAAGTTGCCATACTCGGAATAGATAATGATGAAATCGAATGCAATCTTACCACTCCATCGCTATCAAGCATCTCGTATAATAGTAAAAATGCGGGCTTTCAGGCGGCCCAAATGCTGGATGAATTGATGAACGGCAAAAAAGCCAAACAGCGTATAATTTTCATTACTCCTATCGAAGTGATTAACCGGCAATCGACAAATATATTTGCTACCAGCGATGCGGATATTCTTAAAGCACTTGATTACATTAAAAACAACAGTCGACATATTTTGCAGGTTGAAGATATCGCATCTGTGGTTGGAATGTCACGCAGAAATCTTGGAAGAAAATTTAAAACTACTCTGGGAATTTCAATTCATAATATAATTAAGCAGACGCGAACCGAAGATATATGCCATATGCTTACCGACACAGATTTACCAATAACTCAAATTGCAAAAAATCTAGGCTTCGCTGACGCAAGTCATATTTCCAGATATTTCAAAGTTCAAACAGGCACAAGTCCCGCGGATTACAGAAAAAAATATTCTATCAAAGCATCACACATCGTGTAAATGCTAACTTACCGGCATCATTTACCTTTTTTTTCTGCTGTCGATGGGGTATTCAATGTGAATTCTTTTACTTCTCCTGCTTTCATTTTGACAGGAATAATTATTTTATTATTAGTAATATTGTTTATTTGCAATTTACCATTAATGCATATTCTTGTTTTTTCAGGTTCAGCAACTTTTAGTATTATTTCTCCCGAACCATCAGAAATAGATGTAAAGCTAAACCCGAGGCTATTATTTGCCGATTTCAAACTGCCCCCAACCAAATGCAAAGAACCGGTTAAGTCGAAATCAATACAACAATTAAGAATTACAAAATAACAATCATTAACAATAAGACCTGTATCTTTCAATTTTGCATCCAGGACATTTGCTGTAAGCGTAGAAGCTTTGTCATAATCGTTCATCATAGCAGCGATATAAGCAAACATAGGCCAATCAATTGCCGTCTTCGGCCAATTGGGAACATTTTTACTAAATTCATCCCACATTATTTTTGTTTCATTTTGGGATGGTGAAGTTACACTCCAAAGCAAAGGCCAAATTTGCTCGGCAGCATCGGGATACCATTTGTGCCAGTCAATATCTTTATTCTGATTGCCGCCATTATCCTGATACCAATAATACCATTTTTTTTCGGCATTCCACCATTTTGAATTTATCGTATTTCTTATACCTTCCTGCCATTTATGACAATCGGAAGCAAGCTGATTTTCCTGAAGTTCGGTAAAAATATTTTCAAGCGAATTAAGGAATGCCCAAACTTCACAAACATCCATCAAATACTTAACCGGCCAGTTAGGATGACACCATGTCAGGCAATCATTTGAATCCATTGTTGCCTGCATTGATTTGAGAATGAGTTTAAAATTTTCCCTGTATTGTTCGAGAAACTCCCGGTCGCCGGTAAGTTTATAATATTGCCACGCAGTCCATGCTATCGCCGGGCCGTCAGCATCAGAGGCATCATAGCCGGGGCCGCCTTTATTCGAGACAGATTCCTTTTCATCATAATAGAAATTCTTAATTTCCCCTGTTTTCGAATCGATATATTTATCATAAAAAGTGCCGACAACCCCGAATCTATCCTTTTCTTTATTTTGATATTGAAACCAAAAATCGATAAACTTTTTAGCGCCGTCAAGGTATTCTTTTTTGCCGGTCATTTGATAAGCTTTAATCAGGGCAGTTCCGCCAAAACAATATGTCGTCATAAAGCCTTGTCTAAATGAAGTCGAAGAGCTGCCGCTACTGTCTCCATTTTTTTCTTTAAGCATTCTGCAAAGCCCGCCTTGCGGAATCTGACACTTTAATACATAATCGGAGATGTCATCAATTTTATCGTAAAAAAGAGGAAACGAATTTGAAGACGGGAAATCATTAGTTAAGGAAGGTTCTTTCTGTCCAATCGCGCATCCAGGAAGACACACAAATAATCCGGCCACACACACAATCCATGTCTGAAATTTAATTGGCTTCATATTCCTACAATGGTAAAGAGTTAGTAAAGCATGTCAATTACTAAAATCTGCTAAACCCTGGTCAAATGTGATTGAATGAATTTTTTATAGCTGTCGTAGAGTTTAACAGTACGCGGCCCGCCCGGCTTAATCTGTGCCCACGATGGATTCATCAGACCCGGATATTGATAACAAAGAATTTTTTCAAAATTTGTAAATTTGGTCATATCACTAATAACCTGCTCAATAGGACGAGGATAAAGCGATACGCCATCTTCAAATAAAAATACTTCCATATCCATCCATAAATGCGAACCCGCATCGTCACACATTTTCTGCATCAAATCGGCAGCTTCCTGACCGGTCATATCACCCTTAGGCATTCGATGAAACGCGAAAGGACAAAGAATATCAATATTTTTCAACAACTTCGGCCAATACTGTCCTCCGGAAAGAATATCGTGACAATTCGGTGCAAGCATCACCGGTTTATCCGGCGCGAACTGATGAACAAATTGCTTAAACTCACCAAAGAAATCGACAATTTCCTGTTTGCGTTTATTATTTTCGCCAAGATGGCCGTGAATCTCTTCAGAAATATACCAGCCATAAAAAGATTTATGATGACCATAGTTCTCCCACAATTCTCTAGCGACATTTTTATGCCATTCGAGAGACGCAGGCGTAAAGTCAAACCAGGCGTACATACCGACACCGGGGAAAACAAATGAACCTGTCATATCAGCTTCGGTAAAAATTGCTTCTACAGGATTTTGGGCAGTCATCTCCATCATCGATGGATAAAGTTTTGACGGATAATATGCTTTGCCTTTATAACCTTCTTTTTCGATATTGTGTTTGCCAACGTATTCCTGATTTCGGAATACTTCCTGAAGAACAACAATTTTCATATCAATTTCATTCATGCCGCGAACGATTTCGCGCCATTGTTTATCATCCAGCTTTTTGATATCGCTTTGCCAATATTTTGCTTCTTTATCACACCAGTGAGTAATTCCTATCCAGGCTCCGCTAATCTGACGCAGAGAACGGGTCTTGGAAGCTATAACCTCAAATTCGGATTTGGCAGTAAATTCCTGCTCACCCATTTTTATTTCTGCAATCAAATTGTGCCTTCCCGCATAACCCAATGCAGGCCAATAATGTTGAGCAAGATACCATTGTCCTGGTTTTACAATCGCGTTTTTTTCAGCAAGCAGAAATTCAGGCTGGTTCTTGTCAAGGTAAAATCTCACAGATACATCTTTTTGGGTATCGGATTCATTAAAAATAGCCGCACGTATATCAAGCTTAATCTGCTCGGAACATCGGCCGGGAGGTACAAGAGTCATTCGTAGTTTTTTTTCCGAAGTTGCTGTCATATAAAATTATTTATATAAAAAACCATCTTCCGAAACAAGGCCAAATTGAGACAATCATTCGCCATTTTAGGACAACCATAAAATGCGGAGCATGGATTTATCAAAAAAATGAATTTGTCTCAAAGGCGAGCAAAAAATGTCTCGAATTAGCATTCAAAATATTTTTCGTCGGTACAGGCTCAGACCATGTTTTGCCTTTATCATTCGCTATATGCCAGGAGAGCATAGCCAACTTCACTGTCTCCACCTGCGATCCATGAAATCCAAAGTCTTCCCTCAGGCGTTCGTTCCATACCGAGAATCATACCGAAGCCGCGATTTTCATCTAAATATTTTTCTCCCGGTTTAAAATTAATATGCGGTGGTATGAGAGTCTGATCACGAAGTTTTTTCGAAAGTGCGGGTGGACGTTTAGGTAATATCTCCCCTGTCAAACGTGAGACCAGAAAATCTTCAAACATTCTTATGTTCTTCCATTCGACAGCGCATTTTACTTTTTTTGCGTTCGGATCAATTACTGTAAAGCCATTGCCATCGACTGTCAACCCAATCTGCTCCATTTTGAATAAATCTTCAGATAAAGCCAGATATATGGCTACAGTGTCATATAGTACCGTACTTCCTTTATCAATAGAATAACGTTCATCAGGCTTTTCGCCCGGACGATTTAGCCAGCAGCGGTAACTATCAATAACAGTTTTTGCTGCCGGATGATTGGAATGCAAAATTTTTTGATAATTTTCGCCTTGCAGTTTGACAACTCCGCAAGTATCGAGAGGAGTGATTGTCATAGGCCAGGCAAATGCGAAAACTTGTTGTGCGTCTTTTATATAGGTCGCGATATTCCATTCGGCAGCGATTTTTTGAGAATTAGAATATCCTTTGTAAACACTGCCGAGCATACCGACTATTTTGGACTTTTCAGCAATCAAAGGCTCTCGCTTTAAAGCTTCGGCAAGATTCGGAAGCGGACCGATAGCAATAATAACGACCTGCTGTTTCGAATGCATAATCGTTTGAATCATTGCATCCACACCATCTTCGATTATTTTACCCTTATATTTTTTTATGTCGTAATCTTCAATCCATGAACGCTGGAAATAAGGATGTGATGAAAACTTTCCAAAAGGAGTTGGAAATTTATCGGGAGTTTTTTTGCCAACAGCAATAGGAATATCCGTTCGGCCGGTCTGCTCAAGAATCTTGGCAACAATCTTAGCTCTTAAAGCAGTATCTCCAGTGGCGGTAACTACCAGCTTCAAATCAAATTCTGGTGACTGAAGCAAAGTAAGAAGGCTCCAGGTGTCATCTATATCGTCGCCGATGTCGGTATCCAGAATTACAGGAATCTTTGCAGATGCCATACTAAATATACAGAGAAGCATCAAGCACGCCATGAAGCCGATTTTTTTAGGGAATCTCATTTTCATCTGTATTCCTTTACAAAATTAATCACACATTATATCAGAGCAGGTAAGCCAATTCGAAGAAAGTATTGCCAAATCATTAAAGTTAACGACACAATTATAATCAAGATCTCCCATTGGAAAAGGATAACCAGCATCGCCGCAGAGAGTTTGTTCATAGGCTCCTAAATCAACCGTTAAACCATTTATACGAGGAAAACCGTGGATGTCGAGGTAAATATCTTCAGGTACATATGAATCGCTGCCGCGGTCTATACATTCTGAATCGATATTGAATGTTCTTGATTTCCCGACAAATATATGATATAATATATTTACATATTAAACGACAATTTCGCTCTTTAACATCACCCATCCCCCACTCATTTACCATCTGTTTTTTCATGTAAAAACACGAATTTTTTGAGAAAAAAACTAATTTTTTGAGCATAAAGTTGAATTTTTGAAGCAAAAACGAGGATTTTTAAGTTTAGTTTTTGGTTTAAGAGGGTTTTATTAAGCGTTTTCAACAAGAAATGACATCAATATGACATCAGTGCGACACAAAATGGCGTTTCCGCGACATTTTTGAACACTTTTATGACATGGTTTTTTAAGCAATAAAACGATTCTTTAATTTCCTGTCTCTAGAAATCGCCACAGCAGTGCAACGTTATGTCTTTCATCAATTGCGCCTGTCGTTAACGGAATTCGGCAATCCCCCGCCTGCTGCCACGACAGATCAAGCGAACTTATGTTTTTCGTATCATGCCGTTTCTTTATTGAAGAATCGTTGAACATTACATTTACACTTTTTGAAATCTTATGATTAACAATCGTACCCGCCTGCGAATAAGTAAAAGTATCAGACCACAATGCAAGACCTCTGAATTGTGACGGTTTAATATATCCTGTCGATGGGCTTTGCTGCCTGCGTTTTACAGAAGACGTTTTTACATCAGGCCAGTTGTACGCGAAATACATTCGATATTGATAACCTGATGCGCTCATTATCTCCGCAGGCTCTAACTTTCCACTTTTACTGATGTGCCAGTTATTCTCAAATAAATCCCTTCCTGCAGGACAATACCATGTTTTAGGCTGACTTGCCAATCCTGCTTTCCATAGATAATACAATGGCCCGTTAAGCGATTGAGAATTAATGTTGTGAAATTGATTGGTATGTGCAGGCGAATCTGTTTTTGGCCAATAGCCGTTAAATTCATTTTCATACGAGGCGAGCATAAGATAATTTTGCCGAAGGTTTGAAGAGCATACTATCGTTTTAGATTGCTCTTTCGCAAGACGCAGTGCAGGAATCAAAATTCCCAGCAGAACTGCCGATATAGCGATTGTTACTAGAATCTCCATCAATGTAAATGCACGCTTTTTCACAAATCACCCTGAAAAGGAATTTATGTGAAATTTTTACTCCAGCCTATATAATAAAACATAATAAGTAATCG
>JBDKUM010000084.1:0-7038 GCA_039679715.1 Phycisphaerales bacterium | reverse complement strand
GAACATATCGCTTTGGAATGATAATTGTGCAGAAGGACGGCTTTGCCATAAGCTGGGATAATTGGGATATGCGAAATGATAAGACCTCAACGCTGACTTTGGAAAAGTCTTACGAATTCTATGGTATTGTTGTCGATGATGCCAATAACCCTGTAAAAGACGCTGAAATACAGATTGCAATGTTGATTATAGGCGACATTCGCAATTCAAACGAAGGACGTTATTTAATGGCTGCCGAACAGCTTGATATGTTCAAAACAACAACAGATGCTAACGGCTTTTTTGTATTCAAAAACATCCCGGCAAAAGCCAGGGCAGAATTTACGGCCCAAAAAGCTGGACGCGCAACAGTTAATACGTTCATATTTGATCAAATGAACTATAATCCCGGCCAATACACTGTTGAAAGCAATGATATAAAAATCATTCAGCCTCTTGAAGCAAAGATCCATGGCAGGGTTCTTGAAAGCGGTACAGCAAAACCGGTTGGTGGCGTGAAATTAATATGTGTTGTGGAACCTCGCATTGGCCCGTCTGGCGCTAAACCTGTTGTCTCAAAAGCCGATGGCACGTTTACATTCGAAGGGCTTGACGCAAAAACATATACATTGCAGGCTTTTCCATCCCAAAAGGAAACCGCCCAGTGGGTTATTGAGCCGCTAACAGTCACAACAGTCGCAGGTCAGACAATTTCCGATACAGTTATTAACGCAAGTAAGGGCGGTATACTGGAAGTCGCCGTGCATGATATCGAAAAGAAAAATATAGCAGGCGTGAATGTGTACGTTCGTGAAAAAGGCAGCCGGCAAGGGCAAAGAGGAACTACTGATTCAAATGGAATAGCGACAATTCGGCTGCTGTCCGGCGAGTACGAATTACAGACCGCACATAAAGAAGGATATTCGACTTCAAGAGACAGGCAGCTTGTAACTGTGCAAGATGGTAAGACTACACGCATGGAAATTGAGCTTAAAGGTTCGCCGAAGATTTCCGGGATAGTAACAGACACCAAAGGCAAACCTTTGTCAAATGTGAGTATAAAGGTTTTTCCTTCAACGGCATTAAATGATATGGTTACAGACGCAAACGGCAGATATGAAGTTTCATGGAATTCCGAACCATGGATGTACAATCAGCAAGTACGAACCGTTCTGATTGCACGAAATGTTGAAAGAAATCTGGCAATGGCGATGGATGTAAATGAAAATATTCAAAAACTAAATATAAAAATGCTGCCTGGAATTATAATTACCGGCAAAGTTGTTGGTGATAATAACAAACCGCTCGCGGATGCGCAAGTGCGTTTAAATCTTCGCGCCTCAAATTGGAGTATGGATATTGACCAAAAAGGAGTTAAGACAAATGTAAACGGTATGTATGAATATAAAGCATTGCCTCACGAACAAAAATATGACATGTATGCTTTAGCCGAAGGCTATGGCCAAACTAATGTCGAAATGTACACCGATGAGGCTATTGACGGCCGGCTTGAGATTGATCCTCTGATTTTAAAATTAGCCACCATGAGCGTTAGCGGTATAGTTAAAGACAGCAATGATAAACCCGTTAAAAGTGCAGATGTGGCTGCATCCGGGCAGGGGCAGCAGCATCGCAGGGCAGTTTCAGACGCTAATGGAAGATTTACAATTGACAAACTTTGTGAAGGACAGCTGCATGTATATGCAAATTATAATAAAGGCCGCACTCATATGTATGGATATACAAATGCAGAAGCGGGAGTTAACGACGTTGAATTGATAATTACGCCTCAAGGTAGCAGCAACGATATGTATGCCGAAAAACAACCATCATCGCTGAAAGGTAAGCCTCTGCCTGATATGAATAATATTGGTCTTAAGTTTGATGCTAATGATGTTAAGGATAAAGCGATTTTGCTTTGCTTTGCAGATATGAATCAAAGACCTTCCCGCCATTGTTTTAACGAATTGGTCAAAATTTATAATGACCTTAACCAAAAAGATGTTTACTTAGCGGTTGTACAGGTTGGCAATGCTGATTTTGAAATTAAGCATTCCTTTCCTCTGGGACAAATCGCGGATAATGAAAAAGTTAGACTGGGGTTCGGGATAAAGAATCTTCCCTGGTTACTCTTAAGTGATGCAAAGCATATTGTCATAGAGGAAGGGTTTTCTCTAACTGAATTAGCCGAACAACTTAAAAATATAAAAACTGAATAGCATTTAGGGATGAGCTATGCGATTTGGACACCAATTTTTTCTGGTACTGGTACTGTCAACGATCTGCATCGCAGAAATAGCGCAGGAATTTGAAATTATTGTAATTGATTCAAACGGGTTAGGAATAGGAGGGGCAGATGTAGGACTTTTTGAACTGAACTCTGAGAACCATTATGTCCTTTCACTAAAAAGTAACCTGCAGAAAACAGATATTAAAGGGCAAATTAAAATCTTCGCTAAATTCGAAAATGAATATTGTGCATTTGCTGCGGCGAGAAAGAATAATTACTTTACAGGCTGGCAAAAGATAAAATGTTATGAGGGTCAGTCACAAGTAACAATAATCTTAGGCAAACCCAAAAAATTCAGCGGCATAGTTGTTGATATCGATCGCAAACCGATAGAGGGAGCAATTGTACAAGCAATGATAACAAGTATTCAATGCAGCGGCGAGCAATTACAATCAATGAATTTTGATAATGACTGGTTTACTTCCAAAACCAACAACGATGGCAGATTTGTTATTTCTGATATTCCATCTGATGGATTTGCGGATTTTTCAGTTGAGAAGCCATTCTATGCCAAAACATATACTTTTTATAAGCATTGTCAGCGACCCGGCTTCCAATTCAAAGCAGGGAATGATAGTATTAAAATAACTCTTGAACCCGAGGCTGTAATTAAAGGACGAGTGATTGATGCTAATGGTACCGGCATAGAAGGGGTGCCTCTTTTAGCTCGATCAACCATTATTTTTGGTTCCTATATCTCCCAGTCGCAAACCATTTCGCAAAAAGGTGGATATTTTGAATTTAGAGGTTTAATGGCAGGCAAATATAAAATCTTAAATTCTGTAAAAAATAGCGGACCGTGTGAATGGCTTATTAATACTTATGAAACACATGCTGTATGCGAACCCAATTCAACAATTCATCTGCTGAAGGCATCCAAGGGACGATTGTTGATGGTTAAAGTTATTGATGAGGAAAACAAAAAACCCATCAACGGTGCTAATATTTATTTATACAGCAAGATGGCTGAGCCTGATTCATATTTTAACGCGCGAAAGGATACCGACAGTAATGGAATTGTAATTATATCAGCACCTGCTTCAGACTGTAATTTGAATATTTGGCATAGCTGCTTCAATCAGGAGGAAATAAAGACTGATAAAGAAAATATAACCATTGAACTTACACCTTATCCGAAGGCTGATGGGAAGGTGATTGATGAATTGGGAAAACCGGTTGAAGGAATAAGCGTACAGGTCAGACCGCTTGGGAAAAAAACTTCGATTACAAACAATAAAGGCATTTTTCACATTGATGCTTATGAATCAAGAACTGAAAGTTCTTATCTTTTTGCTTTTGACAAAATCACAGGATTGGCGGGAATCTCGAAAATTGCTGATAATATTGAGAATATCTTGCAGGTCAAACTTTCTCCAAAGCGAAAATTGCAGGTAGTTGATGGAAATGCAGAACCTATTACAGCAGCGAGGGTGGAACTGCATTTTATTACTTCAAATTATTTGAGCGGTACAGGTATAGAATCTTTTACGGATTCAAATGGCTACTGTAGTTTGGGATATGTACCAGATTTACCTCAAGATATATCCTATAGAGTCAGTGTATATGCTTCAGGTTATAGCCCAAAATCTTATCAAAGCTTAGAAAATTGGTCCGAAGCGATTGTTTTGAACAAAGCTGACCAGGCAGTCAATGGAAAGGTTGTTGATGCCAATGGTAATGCAGTGTCGGGAATAGATTTATTCTGTAATAGTTCAAATCAGGGCAGATTTCAAACGGTTACCAACGCTGATGGCTGTTTTGTTATGGAAAATCTTTCCGCTGGAGAGGTAAGATTACAGGCTGGACTTTCAGGTTTACGCATTAAAGAGGCAGGCCATACCGTATGCCAGGCAGGTGATGTAAATGTAATGATTATATTAGGACAACAAACTTCTCACCAGCAAACTAAATCTCTCACTGGAAAGACCTTACCGAATCTGGAGACTATAGGGGTAAAATTTAAAAATGACGAAATAAAGGATAAGGCTGTTGTCTTATGCTTTGTCGATATGAACCAGCGGCCCTGCCGCCATTGTTTTAAGCAGTTGCTTGAAAAAACCGGACAGTTTGAAGGAAAAAGTATTAAAATCGCAATCGTGCAGGTGGGCGCAGCTGCCGTAGATATAAACCGACCTTTTTACAAAGGGCAAGTGCAAAGTGATCAAAAAATCCTCTTTGAATGGGGCGTGAAATCTTTGCCTTGGCTGATTTTTACTGACAAAAAACATATCATTCAGGCCGAAGGTTTTTCTGTTAATGATTTGGATGAGAAAATTGCAGAGCAAGAATAACTATTTGATTTATTTTACTTTTTAAAAACAGAACCTACGCTAAGTGCGTTAGGTTTACAGCTTGTGCAGTCGAGGCAGCGAATGCAGTTATTGTCATTGGCCTGCAAATCAGGCTTTAAGCCCATTTTGCAGTTTGTATGACATACCTGGCAGTTAGTGCAGGCGGCTGGATTTAATTTTAAGAAAAAAACTGAAACTTTATTGAATAATCCAAAAATCGCGCCTAACGGACATAGTCTGCACCAAAAACGATTGACAAATACAAATCCAATCACGGTAACAATAAAAACTACAATCTTAAGGTTGTTGGGAAAGACGATTTTTTGGCCCGAGGCAGCCTGTGAGAGCATACTCGGTATAGCCCCTTCAAGTGCACCGGCGGGGCAGATTCTGCAAAATGCGAGTGGATGATTTTCGCCCCACAGAAATGGGATTACAAGCACAAGTCCCAAAAGGACGAAATAGCGTGTGCAGTTGAACCATTTCGGAAGATTAATTTTACGAACAGGGATTTTCGCCGCCAAGTCTTGTAAAAGTCCGAATGGACAGATATAACTACAGACAAATCCGCCAAAAATCGCACCGACAAGAATCAGCGTTCCTATCGCCATAAAGGGAAATAAATGTAAGGCACTGAAATTGACGAGTATCCCTACCGGGCAGGCGAATGCGGCTAATGGGCAGGCATAACAATGGAAAACTGTTCCACAAACATTGTGCAGCCTAAGCGCCATTGGATCCAGCCAGATGACAAGAAAGGCCGTTTGTATCCAGAGACGATTGACTCTTAATTTTTCTAATAATGTAGTTTTTTTGGTCATGGCCACCATAACCTTTTTATTTCACTCACGTTGGGCATAAGGATGCAGGTTTATTATTAATATCATAAGTGCGCTGTATGCCGCCTGAATCCGTTTTAACCAGTCCGCCCAACGTAACATCGAATATTGCCTGGAATTCTGAAATAAACAAGACAGTCTGATACGTTTCAGGGAGTTTGGTCATTTTTTCCAGGGGAAAATTTTGTACTTTTAGAGTTCGAAACATGCCGATATACAGCAAAACTCCGGCTGCAATTAGCAGAAAGACAGGCGCTAATTTTTTGATTTTTTGCTCGTTAGCCATATTTTTAAAAATGGCGGAGGCGAATGGGAATCGAACCCACCCGAGACGCATTCGCGCCTCGCGCTGGTTTTGAAGACCAGGAGCGCCACCAGACACATCTCACCTCCGTCTCGCTCGATTAATTATAACATTATTTTTTGCTATTTCACTTCTTTTCCAAAAACACTTTTCCATTACCTTTGGCAATTATCCTGCCGATAATAGCGGCTTCTTTGATTTTGGCTTTATGCAGCTTATCCAGTAATTTCTCAGCTTTTGAATGCTTTAAACATATTAATAATCCTCCCGATGTCTGTGCGTCAAAGCAGATATCCGCCATTTGCCTTGTTATGCCATTGCCCATCACCAGCCGATGCCCGGATGACTCACGGTTCCGTTCAACCGCACCGGGAATAATATCTGCATTAACAGCTTCCAAAACGCCGGGAAAAAGTGGGATATTCTCAAAAAATATTTCCGCGTTTACTTTACTTAACGCTGCCATTTCGCTTAAATGTCCCATAAGGCTGAAACCCGTTACATCTGTGCAGGCATGTATGTCAAAGTTCTGCATTAATTCAACGGCTTTTTTATTCAGCGTTGCCATTGAATTTGAAATAGCCTTAACACTTTTTGCAGAAGCTTTATCGATCTGGGCAGCAAATGCGATAATTCCTGTTCCCAGCGGTTTTGTGAGGATGAGAGCGTCGCCCGGCTTTGCATTTGCGTTCGTAAAGATTTTTTTAGGGTTAATTAATCCGGTTACAGCAAAACCTGCTTTTATTTGCGGGTCGTTGATGCTGTGTCCTCCAATGACAGCTACTTTAGCCTCTTTCATTTTGTCTATTCCGCCTCGAAGAATATCCCGCATTATCGAGTCCTCGATTTCTTTAGATGGAAACCCGATAATTGACAAGGCGGTGATTGGCCTGCCTCCCATTGCATAAACATCACTAACCGAATTAGCCGCTGTAATTTGGCCAAAAATATACGGATCATCCACCGAAGGCGTGAATACGTCCACCGTTTGAACCAATGCAAACTGTTTAGAGATTCTGTAAACTCCTGCGTCATCGCCTGCAGCGGCACCAACCAGCACATTTGGATCATAAAAAGATGGCAGGCCTTTCAAAACACTTTTTAAAAATTTCTGATCAATTTTCGAAGCGCATCCGGCTTTTTCGACCAGCTTTGTTAACTGTACTTTTTTTGTTTGCGCATCTTCAAGGCGTTCCCCAGCACAGAGGCAAACATTTTTTTCCTTGAATATCTTACATGGACATGGTTTTTGGGGATCGCAGACGCAATGACCAAGTCTTATAGATCGCCCCATAATCAATTTTCTTTTTTCGAGATTAATCACATTCTACTCCT
>JBDKUM010000083.1:0-2871 GCA_039679715.1 Phycisphaerales bacterium | reverse complement strand
ACACCGACTTAGCCGAAAGGCTTTTATATAGAAGTGATTTACAGTTGATTATAATTTATTTTATCCAACTATAAATCACTTTTTTTATGCTTAAAAATAATCAACGAACAATAGATTTTCAAAACACACGCGCAAAGAGTGACTTTTTGCGACAAAATGCGACAAATCTTTTGTTTAATTTTCAAAATACCGAACTTATGAGTTCAAAAATCGCTGTTGTTCTCGAAAAACGTAGAAAAAAAGCGAATGGGAAATTCCCTGTAAAAATCCGCTTTAATTTCAAATGCCAGGCGCATTATATCAATACGGGTATAGAAGTGCCGGAAGCTAATTTTACGCTCGGCAAAGTGGTAGGTATGCCTAAGGCTTCGCTCATGAATAGTATTATTGCACAAAAGCTTGATTACACCCAGTCGGTGCTCGACGATCTGCAATTGCGTGGACTTATTAAAACAAAATTCAAAACCGGTGGAGATATTAAACGCTTTATCGAATCGGGCGAAAATGTGTACGACGAAAAGCAGGATCCTAACAAAGCTGTTTTGTTTTTTAAATCTTATGTTCAAAATCATGCTAAGAAGTATTCGAATCGCTCTTCAGCCAATCAGTACATTCATATGCTGAATAAGGTGGCTGAGTTTGCGGACCTCGACCTTTTGTTTCTTCAGGATATCAACGTCGCGTTCCTGAAAGATTTTGAAATATTCTGCCAAAAATCAGGTATGACTACCAATGGCATAGGTAACTACATGCGCTCTATCCGTACTGTTTACAATGATGCTATCGACCGCGACCTGATAGGTATTGACAAATATCCGTTTCGGCGTTTCAAAATTAAAAAAGCAAAAACTATTCACCGCAACGTCAATGTCAAAGATTTAAGATTTATGCTTAACTTCGATTATGATGATTTAAAGGAAAGGCTAAAAGCTAACGCAAAGAAATATACTTCCAAGTTCCCCGACGTAAAAAAATATGTCGATCTGTGGTTCCTGTCGTTTTATTTTTGTGGCATGAATATCAAAGATATTTTATTCCTGAAACATAATGATATTCGCAACAACGAACTTTCTATTATCCGCTTTAAGTCCGGAGAACAAATTATTATTCGCGTGGAACCGGAAGCATGGAATATAATAAAAATGTATCCGGGTAAAAAATATCTGCTGTCTTTCCTCGATGAATATTCTACCGACGACTACAAAAATGTGGAGAGTCGCATGAACGAAAATCTGAAATTTGTATTGCCGTACATTACCGGTTATTGGGCGCGTCATACTTGGGCCACTATTGCCAGCAAACTGGATGTGCCCGATCCTATTGTGGATATTGCTCAGGGACGTACCGTAAAAGGAATGGCAGGTATCTATATTGCGCGAAATATGGGAAAAATTACTGAAGCTAACCGAAAAGTAATCGATTATCTATTTAGTAAATAAACTGTCCGCCTGTGTGGCTCTGTGCCATTGGCTTTATCTTAGCCGGGATCGGCATTTCTTCGTAACACACATATATCCCTATCATGGTGGCCATAATGCGGTCATCATGATTCTTGGCTTTGGCGCCGGTGGTGCCGTCCGGCTTTTCTTCGTAGGTACGCGCTTCGTCTAACGTTTCTTCATCTCTTTCTACATAGCCCTTCTCACGGATAATACCTTTGAAAAATGCAATGATCATTGGCTTGGTCATTTTGTTGGTGTTGAATCCGTATTTTATAGGTGCGCCTTCGCGTATCTTGTCTGCTGTTGTTCTGCTGTATAAATTAGTGTAATAATCTTTTAGTATGTCAAATATAAACTCGCTGTCATCTTCTTTGTTGTCGCTGTCGTAGGTATTGCTTTCTATAACCAGTAGGGCATTGTTATACCATTTAGCTATCTGGGCGGCTATCCATATGGTTATATCTTTGTCTATGTGTCCGTAAAACAAAGCTACTACTTCGGGGTTCTCCCCGTGCATCATCCAATAGCGGTCTATTACTTTTATCACGCCGTAGTCAGCTCCTTCGCTGGTTCCTTTTTGTGGATCAAATACCACAAGGTATCTGTGTGTTATTTTACTGTCTGTGTCGGGAGCGCTCCATACCTGTAATTTGTTAAGTGCTTTAGCTTTCTTTAGTTTTTTGTCTCCGTTGATCACGGCGTCTGTTGCTTCTGCATCAGCCACAAAACGAACGTCCTGCAATATCTCACTTCGCCTGTGCGGATGAAGTACTGCCAGCTCTGGCGAACATTTACTTACCAACGTCCCTACTACTTCTGGTAAACAACAATCCACGCGCATGGCTTCTATATCTTCACTCCTGAATACCGGACTTCCTGAATCTTGAAATGCTTCTATGTCGTCGCTTGGGTACTCTTGTTTCATCTTACTTTCGCTGGGCATAGTGGCAGTCTTCATGCGTCTCCAGTTAAGGTTCTCAAGTGTGCAAAGTTTATGGTTTCCAAACAGGTTTTTTTCGTACTCGTTCAGCGTAGCTATAAAATCTGATACTGTTCCTTTACGCTGTCTGCCGTTGTGTTGGTAGTATTGTCCTGATAATGGTATTTCGTAAATAGGCATCATAAACCATGGCGCAAATATGGCTTTAAATGCAGTTTCTTGTCGTTTGGCTTTCAGCCATTGTTCGTGGAAATAATCGCCTACTCCATTGGCAGTGCTTTCTCGAATTATCATTGTGTAGGGTCCGTCAGTGAGCGACGATATCACACTTGCTTCTACTAATTCGGGATTATTGTTGTCAGTATGTGGATAAAAGGCCATTTCGCTGAAATGCACCATCTTTATGTTCTGACTTCGGATGCTCTCTGGCTTCAGTGCTGTTCCTACTGTTATTCTACAGCCCGTTTTAGTTATGAGCTTTATGTTTTG
>JBDKUM010000082.1:0-5613 GCA_039679715.1 Phycisphaerales bacterium | reverse complement strand
GCCGCCATTGCGACTGCCAGATAAGCGACAAATCCTAAAGCCGTAAAGATTAAACCTTCAAATAGTATCTTTTCTGTTGGTGGAATCGGAAAATATTGTTTATCATGACCATAAATGTAAAAAAAGCACCAGATAACCGCCAACGGAATAAAACTTAGGATAGCGGCAAGAAGTTTAGCTGACAAAAATCTTCCGCGATTTATCGAACGATGCAGTAAAAATCCCCACGTCCTGAAAAAAGATTCCGCTGCGTATTGTCGAATGCCAAGCGAAAATCCAAGTGCGGCAGCAAACAAAGCTAAAAAGGGACACGCAGGCTGAATGAATGAGCTCTTAAATAAATTCCAAAAATTATTTTCACTATCTTCTGAAAATACAATAAACGAATTGTCAAATTTTATAATTGTTTGTATCGCGGTAAACCCGCAGATCATAAATAAAATAGCTGCACCAATCGCAAAAGGCAAACATTCGCGCAGTTCTTTATAAAGCAAAGCTTTGAATCTCATATTATTTATACTCCCAATCAAAAAGTTTCCCCTTTTTTACCGGCGATGTAAATTCGATAAATTGGTCTTCCAAATTTAATGCGGGCTGTCTGAAATCCTTCGCACCGGCACTGTTTGCCCAATTTTTAACTGTATTTTCCGAAGTATTTACTACTGTAACTTCAAGCAAATTTCCATCCGACCGACAATGCAGCAAACCTTCTACGTTAATGTCAGAAGGGATATTTTTATCGAAAGTGATAATAAATTTTTTGATTGTACTTCTGAATTTCTCTAACGTGCAATCTGCTTTCAATACTCCTTTATCTATAACCACAATCCGGTCCGCTACGCGTTCGACATCCGCAAGTATATGGCTTGAAAACAAAATTGTTCTGCCTTGCCTTGTGATTAAATGTATAACGCCTTCGAGGAATTCCCTGCGTATAGCCACATCAAGCCCAAGTGTTGGGTCGTCCATAATTAATAATTCAGGATTCGGAGCAAGTGTAAGAGCCAGAGATACCTGTGCCCGCTGGCCGTTAGATAAATGTTTGATTTTCTGTTTCTTTGATAAATCGAAATATTCAATCATGTCGTTGAAAAGTTTATTGTCCCATTGGTTCGGGAAAAATGCGCTTTGAAACTTTTCCAGTTCTCCGATTTTCATCCACTTATATAATCTGTGTCCTTCGGTTACATAGCCTATTCTCTGGCGAATCGCAGGTGTTAAATCCTCACAATCGCAGCCCAGCATTGCGCAGCTTCCTGCTGTAGGCTTAAGAAGTCCCATCAGCATTCGGATGGTTGTGGTTTTGCCTGCGCCGTTTCGACCCAAAAATCCGCATACGCATCCTTTTGGAATTTTCAAATCCAAATGGTCAACAACGCATTTATCCTTAAAATATTTTGTCAGGCCATGTGTTTCTAAAACAATCTCGCTCATATTATTCACCTTATTTCTTTAAGAATTTATTTACTCGGTTGTTAAATAAACTAATAAGTTCTTCAGCGTTGATGCCAAGACTTAAACCTCTTGCAATTACCGAATCAAATCTCTCAGAAAGAGCATTTATATCGACTGCATCGTGGTGGCGAAGTTTTGGGTCTGTTACGAAAGTTCCCGAACCGGTCTTGGTTGCGACAAATCCGCTTTGCTCTAAAATTGTATAAGCTTTTGCGACTGTATTGGGGTTAATAATCAATTCCGAAGCAAGTTTGCGAACAGCCGGTAATTTTTCACCGATTCCTAACTCTCCTTTAGCAATAGCTTGTCGTATTTGTTCTACAATCTGCGAATATATAGGCTCATCAGAACCAGATATTATTTGAATCCATAATGCCATCGGCTTTCCTTTTAAATGTATTAGTACATATAATACACTTTGTTTGGAATTGTCAAATAATTTTTTTGAAATTTTTTAACTCTTACGAATAAAAAATGGTATGATGCTTTCTGTTCGAAATAATCATTGAATATAAATCTTTTAAAATAAAGGGTTTGGATGCCATTACGTTTTCAATCATTAAGAAGTTCCAGCAGCGGTAACTGCCTGCTTGTGCAGACAGATAAAACCTCAATTTTGATTGATTGCGGCCTGGGCACAATGCGGCAAACGCGCGAAATCCTCTCAAAAAACATTGAAAATCCTGCGAAAATCGATGCGATTCTTATTTCGCACCTTCATTCAGACCACATAAGCTATTATCCAATGCGAGTCCTGGCCGAAATGGGCATTACATTGAAAGTACATAAAGATTGCCTTGAAGATTTGAAACGCAGGCATTTCCGCGAAAGTGGGCTTGAAAAATTAAAGGTAGATTCATACGAAACGGAAAAATTTCAGATTGGTGATTTGCTTATCGAGCCGTTCCGTATCCCGCATCATCCGCATTTTCTAACGCACGGTTTTGCGATTCATTATGAAGATAAAAAGATCGTGGCAGCAACAGATTTCCGTGATACACGCGATCTCGAAAGTTATTTTACAGATGCGGATATGATTTTTGTTGAGTCAAATCATGATTTGCAGCTGCTGCGTCAATTCTTTAATCCTAACAGCCTTTATCATTTGCCAAATCCCAAGACCGCGAAGTTCCTGTGTGATGTAATTAAGAAGAGCAGAAAGAATCCATCGCTTGTAATGCTGGGCCATTTGAGCAATCAAAGAAATACTCCGGCCATTGCTATCAAGGAACTTAAAGCGGCTTTCAAGCAAACAGGCATAGATGAAAATCTGAAAGTTCAAACCGCTCCGCCATATCAGTCAAGCCAGGTTATTGAAATATAGATTTCAATATTAGGTCTTTGCTATGTCTCCGCTGCGCTCCGATGTCGCGCAGATGTTGATTTTTTTAACTATAATGCAATGCAGTATACTGCCAACTAGTATAGCACTTTTATTATTTACCAATAAATTATTCTAAAAATGTACCGGACACCTTTATTTCTTTTTATTTCTTTGACTCCCACAAACTATATTAATTAAGGTTCCCAACGTAGATTTTTTACTTCTGATTGTGGCACAAATCTGACATCATATTGTTTGGGAAATAAAACATAAACTCCGCTTTCTCCCCAATATTGCTTGTGCAAATCAGAACACAATATTCCGGCATCGCCCTTTTGATTCCAGCCAATAATCTTAGACTCAAATATAACTACCACATTAGAGTCAACTTCCGATATGCGTTTACCAACCAAATTTTGGTTAAAAGCGTATACATTTCTTTCTCCAGGCATAGCCTCACATTTGAAATTTTTTTCTGAAAGTTTCCAATATAGATCATATTCATCATCAGATTTTTGCGGGGTTACGCTTAATAATAAATCACACCATTTTGCAGGGTCAGGAAATTCGCCATTGTGTTTTTGACAATATACTTTTATAGCTGTTGACAAAGTCTTAAGGTTGCTTTCGCAAATATAATTTCTTACGTCATAATTATCCGGCAAAACAAATTGCACAGCAATATATAAATATACTGCCAAAATACAACTTCCTATTGCCATTGGTTTACACCAGAAAGCTCCTTTAAGTGTTTTATTCGATTTTATTGATATTATCCCAAATAATAAAGCAGCAATGACGCAAATTCTACCAGAGTACCGCACAAATAATCCTATTCCGCTTCTTTGATTAGTCCATAACATTATCACAATCACGAGCCATAGCACAACAATTACCAATGAAGTAATGGCAAATATATTAGCTTTAATGTTTTTTTTTGGTTTTTCTTCAGCATCCATTTTCATAATAAAATATCCATCTTTTTTGATTTTATTTATTTTCTCCGTACATCATTTTCAGATATTACTCGTGGGCTTTCGCTTCGCTTCAGCATAAGAGAAGGTATCGGGAGTGCCGGAATTTATTGTTCGCTCGTTCATATCTCCGTTTTTCTGGTAATCGTAACTGGCTGTCCAACTGCCTTGGCCGATATTGCTTATTTCGGCAGAAGTTAATTGCGACAGACTATCATACTTGAAAGTGGATGTATGAGCAATAGAATTGTTTTTCGCGGAAGGCAGAGGAACGATTGAGAGTCGGACAAATCGGACGTGCCGGACGAGGCGGACGTGATGAAACCTGTTTTTACTTGTTAAAGGTTTAGATTATTTTTAAACTAAGTTGGAAACATCTGATTAAGGAAGACAAAATGAAAATGAATTCAGTATTGCCAACGATTGCATCTTTGTGTTTATTTTTTTCCGTTTGTTACGGCCAAGGGGAATCAGAACCAAATCTTTCTTACGCAACTCAAAATGATATCCTTTATCGTGACTCAAATGAAGCAGCGTCAGATGCATATATTAAGGAACGATGCCGACTTGATATTTATTATCCTTCAAACAAGCCGCATTTTACGACAGTGGTGTGGTTTCATGGCGGCGGATTAAAAGGAGGCAGCAAAAATATTCCGCCAGAATTAAAAGAACAGGGAATCGCTGTTGTTGCAGTAAATTACCGCTTGTACCCGAAAGTACATTCTCCTGTATTTATTGACGATGCGGCTGCTTCTATTGCATGGACATTTGAAAACATAGAAAAATACGGCGGCGATCCCAATCGTATCTTTATAGCCGGACATTCGGCGGGCGGGTATCTTGTGAGTATGGTTGGGCTTGATAGAAGCTATCTTGCAAAATACGGAATCGATGCGAATAAAATCGCGGGGGTTATCGCGTGCAGCGGACAAATGATAACTCATATGGTCATGAGAGAAGAAAGAAAAATTCCAAATACACAGCCCATCATTGATCAGTTTGCACCATTGTATCATGTACGCGCAGATGCACCGGCTATGATTTTAATCACGGGAGACAGGAATCTTGAATTGCTCGGCAGATATGAAGAAAATGCCTATATGATGCGCATGATGAAAGAAGCGGGTCATAAGAAAACGGAATTGTACGAAATTCAAGGACATGGACATGTTGAAATGTGTAAGCCGGCGATAACTATTTTACTTACTCAAACTGATCGATTATTAAAACAATATTTACATAAACCTATGTTGAGCAAATGATAACGCTGTTTATGTTTCATGATTTGAGATTGCTTTGTCGTCCTGAGCAGGACTCCGCGCAATGACAAAATTGCGTTTATCTGTCATTGCGAGGCTGTCCGCAGACAGCCGTGGCAATCTAAACCGCTGATCGGTCAGTTTGAATTGTATCTGGTTTACAGATCCTTCTAATAGGATCAAACCGGCGGTTCAAGTAAATTGAGTTTATAATAATATAGAAGCTTTTTACAATCATAATCTTCTACTCTCCTTGGCCTTTTCCTATCCGATACTCGGAGCTAAGAACAGACCCTTGTAGAGGGCTGCGCCGCGGTCTTTCATTTTCGCGCAAGTAGTGATTTCCTCTTTCCTCAAATTTTCCCATTTTCGGCATTAAATTCATACTTTTTAACACTTTTTTCTGCCATTTTAACACTTTTTCTCACCTTTCTTAAATCCGCGCAAGTATTCGCTATCCGCTAACCGCTGTACGCTTAATTTGCGTAGCAAATTGAATATAATGGTAGCATTTTAAAATACTATGTAGCATTTTCAAAATATTACATGGGGATTTTCCCTTGCGCAAATTTTCTTGCGCTCTTTTAAACCTTAAATT
>JBDKUM010000081.1:0-4742 GCA_039679715.1 Phycisphaerales bacterium | reverse complement strand
GAAAAACCTAAACGAATACTTTTGATGAACGGACAAAGTACAATTATGCTTATGGGGACAAATCACGGTGTTCGGGAAGATAAGCCTTATCCTTTGGGTTGTTTTGATTCGTGGTTTGGTCGATTACTTAACGTACAAGAGCTTCTGGACAGCGAATTGCAGATAGCCAAGAAAAATCCCGACAGTGAAGCGGCATTGCATCATGAAACGATTGATGGCAGGGATAAAATTATACTTGAAGCGGAATCAATTACTGACATTCCAGAAAATGATTACATGCGAAATAAGTTTATTTTTGATTCTGATCACTTGAAAGTATATCAATTTGATTCTGAAACGAAATTACTGGAAAGTTTTAAATTATATGTTCATACAGATAATAATGATGTACTGATTTTTGAAATAACAGATATTGAATATAACACCGAAATCGCTGACAATATTTTTAAATTGGATTTACCGGAAAATATGACATGGTATGAAGAACCAAAAATTTTGCCTGATAATGAAAAATATCAGAGCATGACACCTAAAGAAACAGCTAAGGCGTTTTTTGAGGCATGCTCAAAAGAAGACTGGAATGAAGTTTTAAAATTCTGGTCTGCAACAACTGTCGATGAAAGATTTAAGTCATACCTGGGCGGAATTGAAATAATATCAATTGGTGAGCCGTTCCAGTCAAAAGGTTATGGTGGTTGGTTTGTGCCCTACGAAATTAAATTCAAACCACAAGAAATTAATGTGCGATTATCAAATGTTAATCCTGCCGGTCGATATGTAATCACAGGAGAGTGCAATGGGCAGTTACAGAATTGTGATGATGCTAATTGGTCGAACACACCTGAAATTCTGGCAAACAATTCTGCGTATATGAAAATGTCTCCAGAAGAAGTTGTTAGCGCATACTATACTGCCTTATCGAAATTGGATTGGGATGAAATGAGAAAATTTATGCCAAGCGGTGAAATAGACAAGATGAAAACGCAATGTGAAGCAGCAACAAAATATGGAATTAGTACAGAAAATCTGCGAAAAATGATGCCAAAAATGGATATAATAAAAGGTTCCTGGTCTCCAGATAAATCAGTATATTTCGTAACTTGCCGTCAAACGAGAATAAAAGCATTTAACCTTGCTATTCGCAATGATAATCCTGCCAAAAGGTGGGTAGTCGATGGCGGTATATAATTAGTTGTTAGTTGATAGTTTTTGGTCTATAGAAAAGGTCGGGCACTCCTCAAACCCGGCCTTTTTAATGACTAATTGGGCAATATACATAATACAGGTAAAAACATTTATTTTTTCTTATCACCTTTTTTACAAATGCATTCTGAACTTTTCTTTTTACAGCCGCTGCAAACACCGTTTTCAATCGGCATTCCGCATTTCTTACAAGGCGAACATCCGCAAGTCTGACACATACAATTCTCCTAAAATCCGAAATTCGAATTTCCCCCGAAGGGGTCTTCGATAAATTCAAAACAATATCAAATTACCAAAATCTAAAATATTCCAAAACAAGCAAATTCCTTGTTTTTAATACTGATAACGCTGTTTTTTACTTTTAATTAAAAAAATTAAACATTTTTATTGACAAAATTCGATATCTGTATTAGTTAAGTAATACAGTAATACAAAAGGAATATTTGATGTTGTTGGAAATAGACCATCATAGTGGAGTTCCCATTTACCAGCAGGTCATTCGGCAGATTCGCCAACAGATTATGATTGGCGGTCTGAAGGAAGGTGACCAGCTCGAAACTGTTCGCGACCTTGCGGCAAGGCTGAAAGTCAATCCCATGACAATCAGCAAAGCTTATTCACTACTCGAAGCCGAGGGTTTGCTGGAACGCAAAAGGGGCATCGGACTTTTCGCAGCAAAAATCAAGGAGGAAAATAAGGAGCAAATCAGAGATCAAATGCTGGAGAGTACTATGAATAAAGCCACCGTTATTGCTATCCAGCTTGGCTTAACTGAAGAAGAGGCAATCGAATATTTAAAAAAACAATACCGTCAATTCAACTCTGCCAATGAAGGAGACAAAAATGAATAATGAAAATATCATCGTTCAGATTCGAAATCTTTCCAAACATTTCGGAAAAATTCAGGCTCTGAAAGATATTACTCTTGATATTTCTCGCGGCCAAATCATCGGCCTGCTTGGCGCAAACGGCTGCGGAAAAAGTACACTGCTTCGGCACATTATCGGATTGTATCTTGCCGATGGTGGAACGTGTGAAACTTTCGGTACGGATGCTGCAAAACTTTCGCCAGTCGAGCTTGGCAAAATTGGATATGTTCATCAGGAGGGCGAGCTTCTGGGGTGGATGACAGTTAAGCAATTAATTCGATATGTCAGCGCTTATTACAAAAACTGGAATCATCATCTTGAGGAAAAATATATTTCTGATTTTAATATTCCACTGACAAAACGTGTCGCATCATTATCGCCTGGCCAACGTCAGCAGCTTGCGATTTTGCTGGCGATAGGTTTCGACCCGGAATTATTAATACTCGATGAGCCCGCATCAGCCCTTGATCCTTTGGCAAGAAGTCGATTCCTAGATTTATTATTGCAGTTGATTCAGAGCGGCGACAGAACAATAATTATTTCTTCACACATATTGAGCGATGTCGAAAAAGTCATTGACCATACATTGATAATGAAGCAGGGCGAAATTATTCGTGATTGCAGTTTTGACTCTTTGCGCGAAGAGTTTCTGAAATTTACAATTACATCTCTCAATGGATCGCTGCCGAAAAATCTGCCTTTCAAAAATATCATACAATGTGAGCAAAACGACAACAAGGCCGTAATGATTGTACAGAATGAAACGGAAGATAATTTGCGGAATATCGCAAAAAATCTTAACTGTGAAATAGAAATAAAAACACTGCCTTTGGATGATTTATACAAAATCGTGGTTTGCGGATAATGAGGGACTTGGCTATGTCAATTTTGATAATTAACTTGAAACAATTGTATCAACGAATAAGTCTGATAGTGCTTTGGCTTTGCTTTATTGGCTTTCTCGTTCCGATTGTTACGATTACGCTAAAAGGCAGCGCAGGCGTATTTGGAGGCGTTTTTGTTTGGTATTATTTGTTCGGGCTGTTTACAGCTTCAATACCTGTTGAGGTTATTACAAAACCTTTTACGTTTTGTTTGCCCGGCCATAATAACATTCCGCTAAAATTTCTATCCTGTGTTTGTTTTTCTTCAGCATGTTTGTTTTTTATAATTTTTTTATTTTACCCTGAAGAAAATGTTGCGCATAAATTAGCAACGGCAATGTCGATTGCTATGGCCGGTACAATGTTCTATTGGCTTGGGGCCTGGGTTGTGTTCCGTTTCCCAAATTGGCAATTTACAATTGCATTTATGGGTTTGCTCGGCTTGTCACAAAAATTTAATATTCCAGAAATTGTAAAGTACATTATTGTAAAGGAATGGTTGGCAGTTATATGTTCAGGTATCTTTGTTAATATTCTGGCTTATCTGCATTGGAGCAGAAAATATATCGCAAGAAAATATTGCGGTAAAATGTGGCTCGGTGCTTTTGATGCGTGGAACAAGCAAAGACTAAAAGTTTATACTGAAAGCCGGATGGTCGCAAAAAACAAAAGCTGGAAAATATCACCGGCAATAGAATCATTTTTTATCAAGCGAATTACATACGCAGGCCCTAATTTTGAAAGATATATTTGGGGCAGTTTATATCATGCATTCGCAATAATGTTTTCGCAGCAAAGTCAATCTTCTCGTGGGTTTTTGATTGGATGCATTTTACTATTATGTTTAGGTTATACGGGGAGTTTCACGATAAATGTTATTTTCGTAATACCTAGTCTTATGATGATACAGGCATACATGCCAATTCACTCACCAATGCTTATCGCCGGCGGCAGAAAAGAACGGTTCTGGGCGTCTTTTGCAACGATAGTCGCCGATACAATATTTGTGCTGCTCGTAACTTCCAGTTTTGCTTTGTTGTCAATACTAATTACACCGATTATGCCGGCAATTACAATCTCTGATAGAGAGCTGCAATTTACTCCTTTGGATACGAGGTTCTTTTTCATACCTTCGCTTATGATACCACTTATGATAACTGTTCGTCTGCTGCTGCATAAAATGCCAGTACTTATGATGTTTGTTAACACAATTATTTTCGGGGCAGTTTGGGGAGCGGTTATTGCATTCTTTGAAACTAAAAGAAAAGCGGGTTTTGTGCCGTATGTAAACCCTTTATCAATAATGTGTTTGATTATTATGGCATGGTTAATATTTACATTGATATTGCGCCATATTTGTATGAAGCGAAATTTAGTATGATTTTTATGTAACAGAAGGCATTTTGGTGGTATCATATTCTGAAACTAAACAATTTAACCTTTAAGGAGCTAAAAATGAAAAGAGTAATTTGTGCATTAAGTGTGGCAGTTCTACTTTCAACTGTTTGTTTTGCCGAGGACAAAATTGATCTCAAACTTCGTCTCAAGGCAGGGGAAACTTACAACATGAAGATGGTGCAGGTGCAGGATATCGGCCAGACCATCAACGGCCAGCAGATGAACATGAAGCAGACACAGGAAATGGTAATCGGCATGGAATGCAAGAGCGTGGATGCTAATGGAAATATGGACATTATTATGGTTTACAAATCCATGAAAATGGCGATGGACGGCCCAATGGGACACATGGAATTCGATTCCAACAAACCACCAGTCGGTCCAAACA
>JBDKUM010000080.1:0-5004 GCA_039679715.1 Phycisphaerales bacterium | reverse complement strand
AGCAGTATGTTTGAAAATGAAGGTGACGAACTGCAGAAAATTTTCAAAATAGCCAAAAAAGCGGGTGCAACAACTTCATGTGATATGACATTGCCTGATCCTGCCTCAAGTTCCGGTAAAGCTCCATGGCGAAAGATACTTGAAAAAATACTGCCATATATTGATATCTTTGTGCCTTCTGTGGAAGAGACATTTTATATGCTTTGGCCTAAGAAATTTCTTGAAATGAAAAGATTGCACAACAATGCCGAATTGATAGACTTTTTAAGTCCGGGTGATTATTCACAGATAGCAGATGAAATTCTAAAAATGGGTTGTAAAATGACAACTCTTAAATCAGGCCATCGCGGTTTTTACATAAAAACAGGTTCAAAGGAAAGATTTGATGATATGGGAGCGGCCAAGCCGTGTAGTTATGATAACTGGTCAAATCGCGAATTATGGACGCCTGCTTTTGAGCCGGGACATTTCGGCAGTGCGACAGGTTCCGGTGATTCGTCAATTGCGGGTTTTTTGTCAGCGTTTCTCAAAGGAATGAGTATTGAACATGCCCTTAAATATGCGGTCTGCTGCGGTTGGCAAAATGTACAAGTACCCGATGCGGTGAGTGGTATAAAATCATGGGAGGAAACAACGACTTTGATACAAAATAATATGCCATTAATTGATATTAATTGTGATGACAAAGATTGGATATTCAGCGATAAATACCAGCTATGGGCTGGTACTAATGATATTTTGAATAGTTGAGGATTAGAATTATGACAGATAGCATAAAACGCAGGTTGATTGTTCCAGATAATTCGATGGTAACACAAGCCGAATATAAGGATTTTCTGAACAAGGCTTATAATTTGATACAACTAACCGGGCAGTATTTTACCCCAGATGAAGATGTTAATTCCCTTGAGTTGGCGCACTTGATTCCTGAAGTATCGGAAACAATGCTTGCAATTTATGTTGGAATTAATGATGCGGTTTGCAATAAAGGCCTTGTTACGCCGTTATTGCCACAGCACGGTCATAATAATGTTTTTGTCTATGATAATGAGATTTATTCAGGTGGCAATGATGTACCGGATGGAACAATAGACGTCAAAAAGATATTAAACGGTTTTGAGCCGCCGAACGATACGTGGAATAAAAACTGGACTTATGTAATGATTTTAGACCCAGCCAGAACATTTCGGAGTCTTTGGCAGGAAAAGGGCTATGTAGATATGATACCTGCCAAGTTCGAGGATTTTACAATGCTTGGCGATTTTAATAAATCCAAAACATGTGTTTTTATTTCGCCGAAGTGTTTTGAGCATCCTGTGAATAAATTAAGACCATATCTTAATCAAGCTCGTCAGCTTGGTGAGAAACTTGCTTGCGAATTTAAGATACCTGAAAAAATATCAGATGAATTTGAAGGTCTTGTTCCTGTTGTTCTGAATAAAGGTGAGAAGTTATACGTCGCGACAACAGATTTTTCACCGTGTGCACATGGCTGGTGCAATATTCATCCAGATAACGCTGAACTTGCGGTGATAAATGAGAATTCAGCGGTTCCGCTTGATTTGGTGATTGCCAAGCCACCTGTTAATCCGGAATATTCAAATGGATTAATTCCTCCTAAAGGCAGTGCGGATATGACAACAGACTGGTTTTTCAGAGGCGATAAAATTATGAGAAAACCTCTATTGACAGGACTTTTTCAAGGATAAGAGTTTTATGTCAGTGGATGTAATTATATTAAATACAGCGGTTGCTGATTTTCGCAGCAACGAATTTACTTTTACCGAGGAGCTTGCCGGTCCGGGTGGTCTTGCAAGATGCAAAACCAAAGATATGCCTGAATATACTCAGAATCAGTACAAAAACTGGATAGATAAAGGCATGGTTACAGCAGGCGGTCCCGGCAATACAGCACCGCTGATTGCCAAAGCAGGTTTGAAAGTCGCGGTTGGCGTAAATCTCGGCAAAGGCGATTACAACGGTTTGGATGCTCAAGGCAGATTCTTCTATGACACGATGACAAAATATAATGTCGATATGTCGCAGACTTTCATTCATCCAAATTTGCCGACAGGCACGACATTTATCTATGAGAAAATAAACAATGAACGTGGTGGAATTGCATACTTTCCAAACACCAATAATGATTTTGATTTTGAATATTTTAAAAAATCTATAGAAAAGCTGAAACCGAAGATAGTTTTTTATATGTATTCGGGTCTTTCCGACCGAGGTGATGCCAATGAAGGCAGAGACCTTGCAAATTTCATTAAATGGTGCAGACGAAATGGAATCGTGACTATAGTTGACTGTCATACACTGACAGGTAATCCGCAAAAATTGATAGAGGGAAAAGCCATTGTTCCTGAATATAAATTACTTAAACCGTTATTGCCTGAACTTGATATATTCTTCACATCTTATGATGAGGCGAGAATGATAGCTAATACGTTTGGTGAAAATATACCAGAGCAGGATTTTATTATTAATTTCCTGAAATACCTTTCTAATAAATATTACAATTTTAAAATCTTCGGCGTAACTGTAAAAGATGGTGCTTTTGTAGTTTACAAAGATGCTAAAGGAAACATCACAGGCCCTGAAAAAATAACATCCAAATTCATGGGCAAGGGTGTGACAGATTTGGTGGGTGCAGGTGATTCGTTCAGGGCAGGCGTTGTTGTATATATAGCTAAAAATATAGATAAATTCAAAAATGATACAATTGATATTGAACAGGCGATACAGATGGGCAATTTGTTTGCATCTCTTTATATCAAATCGCCTCTGAATGACAGGTATGGTAATATAAAGTTGTATAATGAAATGCTTGACATTATAAATGGAAAATAAAGATATGGAAGATTCTATGAAACAATATTTATGGCGGGGGAAAGTATCAAATCACTCGCAGCTTGGCGGAATTGAGACATCTGTTCTGAATAACGGTCCTGGTAAAGGAGTTCGCATAGCATGGATAAATACCGGCAGCGGCCTTCGATACAAGGTAGTTATTGACAGGGCGATGGACATTGTCGATGCGTTTTACAATCAGTACAGTCTTGCGTGGCTGAGTCATACTGGTATCACTGCTCCCAAACCGGATTGTAATCATGATTTTGAATGGCTTTATAGTTTTGGAGGTGGGCTTATTACGACCTGCGGCTTGAGTCATGTTGGTGGTCCGGAAAGTGATGAATTTGGCAACCGTGGTATACATGGCAGGATTAGTAATCTTCCCACTACTCTCGAATCTGTTATTCAGCCTGATATTACATCGGGCAACCTGGATATGAGCATCACGGCCATTATAAAGGAATCCAAATTATTCGGGCCGAATCTTGAATTAAAACGAACTATCGAAAGTTCACTTGGCAGTTCTTATATAAAAATAAAAGATAGTGTAACTAACCTTGGCAATACCTCAGTACCACATATGCTACTTTATCACTGCAATTTTGGTTGGCCACTTATAGATGAGAAAACAAGAATCATCTGTAAAGGCGTTTGTAAATCTCGCGGTATGGAGATGGATAATGAGATTTTCAATGATAAAGTAAATTACAAGCTCTGCCAAAAACCTCGTAAATTACACAATGCCGGTGGTGAATCCTGTGGCTTTATCGATGTTAAGGCTGATAAAAAAGGCGTATGCAAGATTGGTTTTTACAATAGTAATTTAAAATTAGCCGTTGCGATGGAATATAATAAGAAACAATTACCATGGCTGACAAATTGGCAGCATTGGGGACAAGGTGAATATGTTTGTGCACTTGAACCCGGCACTAATCCGCCGATTGGCCAGAAAGAAGCGAGAAAGTCGAATCAGCTTATTTACCTTGAACCTGGTGAAAACAGGAAATATGAGTTAAAGATATCGGTTCTTACAGAGCAAAAACAGATAAAGGAATTCACATCTATTGGATAATAAAATTATGAAAAATCACATTTTTACAGGATTTGGATTTGGGCCGATACAGGCAGGTCTTTTTGTTAATGAAGCATATAAGAGCGGCAGTTTTTCAAGAATTGTCATTTCTGAAGTTGATCAAAAATTAGTTGATGCGATTCGTGCAAATAACGGCTGTTATTATATTAATGTTGCGAAAAGTAACTGCATAGAGACATTTAAGATTGAAGGTATTGAAATATTCAATCCATCCGTTGATAATGACAGGGCTGAACTTATAAAGGCTATTTCACAATCAACGGAACTTTGCACATCACTGCCATCTGTAAACTTTTACGATAAAGGCGTTGTGCAGTTAATTAAAGAAGGGTTGAGTAAGACCAATAATGTAATAGTTTATACCGCTGAAAACAACAATCACGCAGCAGAAATCCTTGAACAAAAGGTTGGCTCATTTAAAAATGTTCAGTTTTTAAATACTGTTATTGGCAAGATGAGTCAGGTAGTAACGGATAAGTGTGAAATTCAGAAAAAGAATTTAAAACCAATAGCCCCCGGCATTGGCAGGGCGTTTTTGGTAGAGGAATTTAATAAAATCCTTGTCACAAAATGTTATATTCCGGCTTTTACGCCCGGCATAAAAGTCTTTATTGAAAAGGAAGATTTGCTGCCATTCGAGGAGGCAAAGCTTTATGGCCATAATGCGATACATGCGCTTTTGGCGTATTTAGGTGCACAAAAAGGCTATAGGAAGATGGCCGATTTAAAAAACGACAGTGAGATAATGCAGATTGCACGCGATGCATTTATAAAGGAATCCGGCGGGGCGTTGATAAAGAAGTATGCACATTTGAAGGATGAATTATTTACAGATGCGGGCTATAGAGCTTATGCGGAAGATTTGCTGGAACGTATGACGAATCCGTATTTGGATGATACGATAGAACGGGCAGCCAGAGACCCGCAGCGTAAACTTGGTGAAAAAGACAGAATCTTCGGCACGATAAAACTGGCAAAGCAGTATGGCATAGACCCGGTTAATATGACCAAAGCCGCCGAAGCAGGAATGAAGTATTTAGAAACATTGAAAAAAA
>JBDKUM010000079.1:0-20742 GCA_039679715.1 Phycisphaerales bacterium | reverse complement strand
ATCGCAGCGGACGGATATCAGCGGAAAAAGGAGAGCTTTTAGCGAATCAACGCTGGCGTATCATATATCACCTCCCGGTTTTGATTTTAATATTCCCTTTTCTTCACAGATTTTTAACTGACTGGCAGTTCGTTAAAGAGAAACTTTATTTTTTAATTATTAATCCTGTAAAACTATATTTCAATGCTAATCTTCGCAAGCAATGGCTTTTGGATATGGTCGAAGAAGGAAAAGCAAAGCATATTCTTACCGAAGAAGATGCCAATGTAATTGTCTCTCAGGTTGATGAGCCTTTTATTCAGAAGTATCTCGTAAGTCTTGTTGTACATCTTATGACACTTTTTGTTTCGGAAATTACCTGGCTTATCGTTGGATTGTTATATTGGTTTATGCATCCCGATATGCCGGAAGGTGAGAGAACAAAAATGGTTGTCGCAATAGGTCTGGCGTTTAATCTTTTGCCGATTTCTCCAGGTTCGATTGTTCGCGGAATTTATACAGTTTCGCTGGCGATTCGTGAAAGGAATTTTAAAGATTATAATATTGCACTGTTCATGAGCTTTTTTAAGATCATCGGTTATCTAGCATTTCCGATTCAAATGACTTACCGTTATCCGGTTCTTGCAAGGTTCATGGCGGCACATTGGGCAACAGAAGCGGTACATAGCGTTCCTGTGTTCGGCGAAAGAGGTGCTTTGCTGGAGCATGGAGTATTCAGCATTTTTTACAATTGGCCATTGACGCTACGAAGAAGAATGAGGGTCAGGGAAGCAAGCAGGGCAAAATTGCGGCCGAGATATTGGCATGTGCCGGTCATTTCTTTTATTGGAGCAGGCATTTTAGCTTTTGTAATCTGCTGCTATTTTGATTTAGCAGCGGCAATGCTTTGCCTGGGTGCGGGCGCATTTACGACAATTTATTGCGGCAAAGCTTCACTTATGAAAAGGATTTGTCTTGCCGGGATTGCTGGTTTCCTGATGGCCTTGCTGTATACCTTATTAAGTACAACCGCGAACGGCGAGGCGATGAAACAAGTAGTAATATCGGCTTTATGGCATTGTTTCGGCTTCACAGTTGGAGCGGTAATTGGAGCGATTTTGACTGAATTGCTGCTGCCGGAAGTCGATAATGCAGGTGGAAATGAAACCATTTAATAGCTTGTGAGTTTTCTGTCTTTCTGATTTGTTTTTAATCCTTATGCCATAAGGGATTAGGTTTTTGCAATAATTTAATTGTTTTTATCGGCCTATTATGAGACAATTACCCTATAGGCTTAGTGCGGTTCCTTGCGTTTGAGGGATTGCTGGAATTATATTTTTTCAAACAGGACGGTTTTCGCGATGTCCATAAGTTATAGCTCGCTTTGCGACGACTTTTACGTAGATATGTATATTAACACCCGGTTTGACCTTCCTTCGGACAGGGATATTCTGCTTACGTTTTTTGAAAGAATCAAAAAACAATATCCCTCGATGACAATTCTTAACCGGGAAGGAACAGAATATTCTCTTGAAGAATCCTCACGTTCCGAGCATAATCGCTGGGTGAGTGTCGATTCGGACAGGCTCGGCGGCGGCAGCTCGAATCCGGTTTCTTTTCAGCAGGCTTTCGAACTACCGAAATTCGTAATCGACCTTGTACCTTATATGCTTGGAATTCGCAGTCTTGATATCGAATCTCTGGATTTAACTTTCAGTATGGATTTCGATTATGCAGGCAATCATAATGATATTATCGCGGAAGCTTTGTTCAGCGGTTCAGCTTTTTCCAGGGTTTTTGATGTTCAGGCGCCGGGTGCTATTAATCTTTCGCCGTCTGTGGTCGTCGCACTCAATGAAGATTGTTCGACCAGGGCTAGAATCGCGATAGAATCTCGGACGGATGAGTCTGAAATAAAAAGCGGAAAATTCGATTCGGATAAACCAATCAGCCTGTTTCTTACTATGCGGCAATATCCGCAGGCAGGGCAGGAATTCGAAATTGAAAAAGTGTTTAATAAACTTTGCGGCCTTGCGGTCGAATACATGGACGAGAAAGTTGTTCAGAATATTGTGATGCCACTGACGAACGCGATTGCGCATCGTAGATAAAGAAATAACCAATAACCAAGATACAAATTCCAAATGGTTATTGGAAATTGGAAATTGAATATTAGAGAAATGGATTTTTACGGAGGTTTTAAAATGGCTGTTGTAGCGCCGCTTGCAAAGTACAAAAAAACAAATTATAAAATCTGGTTTTTAATTCTGTTCGTTGCCGGGGCGTGGTTTTTCTATGACGGTACCCGCAATGAAAAGTTTATAGCGAAACATACCAAAAACGGTCAGCCTGATCATACACTTGTATTTCACCGCAAGGCACCGCCTTATATGATTGGAGCGGCTTTTCTGATAGCGATTTACGCATATTCAATGAGAAATAAGAAAATTATCGCTGATGATGAAAGTCTGATTCTAAGCGATGTTGAAAAAATACAATACAAATCGATTGAAAGCATCAATAAAACCAACTATGATTCAAAAGGGTACTTTGTCATAACATATAAAGGCAAAGACGGTAATCTTGCTGAAAAAAGATTAAGCAATCGAAATTGGGATAATCTTGATGAGGTTCTTGAACTGCTTGTTTCGAAAATCAGCGGGTAAATTAATAATTAGTGTCCATTCGAGTTAATTCGTAGTTTTTTAAAGGTTAATCATTATGAATATATGCGTAGTAGGTCTGCAATGGGGTGACGAAGGCAAGGGCAAGGTAGTTGATATTCTTGCCGAGAAGAACGATATAGTTGTCCGCTATGGAGGCGGCGCAAACGCGGGCCATACGGTAGTTATAGGCGATAAGAAATTCGCTCTTCATCTGCTTCCCAGCGGAGCTGTCAGGGAAAATACAGTCTGCGTGATTGCCAACGGAGTAGTTGTAGATCCCGAAGTATTGCAAAAGGAAATTCAATCGCTTTTGGAAAAAGGAATATCTCTGGAAGGCAGATTTTTCATAAGTGAAAACGCGCACGTAGTGCTTGATTATCATAAAGCCGAAGATAAGCTTCGCGAAGAATCGCTGGGCAAAAATAAAATCGGAACAACCATTCGTGGAATCGGGCCTTGCTATTCCGATAAGGTCGGCAGAAGTTATGCGGTAAGAATGGCCGATCTGGTCAACATCGACGGACTGAAAGAAAAAATTATTAACATAGTCAATTATAAAAATAAGATATTCGCTGCTCTGTATAATGCCGAGCCTTTGAATGCTGATGAAATTTTTGAAAAATGCAAAGTTTATTCGAAGCAATTATCCAAATATGTTTGTGATACGACTGCTTATCTGCATGAACAAATAGAATCCGGCAAGAATCTGCTGTTTGAAGGCGCACAAGGCGCTCTTCTGGATCTCGATCACGGTACATTTCCATTTGTTACAAGCTCAAACGCAAGTTCACTTGGAGTAGGGCCGGGTTGCGGCGTTCCGGTGCAGATGATTGATAATTTCATCGGAGTTGTAAAGGCATATACAACTCGCGTTGGTGCGGGACCATTTCCTTCAGAACTTGAAGATGCGACAGGCCAGTACATTCGCGATAAAGGTCATGAATACGGTACGACAACCGGCAGGCCCAGGAGATGCGGATGGTTCGATGCGATGGTGGTTAAATACGCGGCCAAAATCGGCGGCATAAATGAAATTGCCATGATGCACCTTGATACTCTTGCAGGTCTTGATGAAGTTAAAATCTGCACAGGCTACACAATCGACGGCAAAGAGGTAAAAATGTTCCCGTCGAATATCGACAGGCTGGCGAAAGTCAAATGCGTTTATAGAACGATAAAAGGTTTTGGGCAGGATTTAAGCGAGGTCGACAGCTATGATAAACTTCCGCAGCAGGCAAAGGAATATGTCAAGGCCGTTGAAGAAGCGGTAGGGCTGCCGGTAAATATTATTGGCGTCGGGCCATCGCGAAAGCAAACTATTTTCAGGAAATAAAAGTGATTGGGACGCTGATTAACACGGTTTTTTTCAGACACGGATTAACACTGATTTACACTGTTATTAATAAGGTAATATAGTGAGCAAAGGCAGTTCTGTAATTGAAGCAAATCGTGCAGCCGCGGCCAAACGCCTCGGCATCGAAGTATCGAAATTTCCAAAACATATTGCGATCATAATGGATGGCAACGGAAGGTGGGCTACAAACCGCGGACTCCCGCGTTTCCAGGGACATAGGCAGGGTGCAAGAACAGTAGAAAAAATCGTCGATTACTGTGTCGATATCGGGCTTGAATGCCTGACTCTTTATTCGTTCAGTATGCAGAACTGGAAAAGGCCGAAAACCGAAATCGCATTTCTAATGCAGCTTTACACACGTTATCTCGTGGGCATACGTAAAACACTGAAGGAGCATGATGTTCGGCTGGTTCATCTTGGCAGAACTGAAAAACTGCCTCCAAAACTAGTTCGAGAACTTCATAAAACAGTCGAAATCACTTCCGGATATTCAGGAATGACGCTTGCTCTTGCGCTCAACTATGGCGCAAGAGAAGAAATAATTGATGCGGTAAAGAAAATTTCTACTGACTGCAAAAATGGTACTATTACAGTTGAGCAGATTGACGAGCAGCTTGTTTGCGATAATCTTTATACCGCAACTTTGCCTGATCCCGATTTGCTGATTAGAACTTCCAGTGAAAAACGAATAAGCAATTTTTTGTTGTGGCAGATTTCCTACGCAGAATTTTATATAACAGATACTCTTTGGCCTGACGTTACTCCCGCGGAAATAGACAAAGCGATTCTGGAGTATTCCAAGCGTGCAAGACGATTAGGTGATATAAAACCCTCTTTAGTATAAAATTCTAAGGAAAATTTGTGTTAAAATACAGATTAATATTCGGAACATTGATGACCATTTTTTTTGTTGGTTTGATTTTGCTCGATGGTCATATCGATGGGAGTCTAAGCTCGCGAAAAATTAATTCACCTGTGCAGGGCACGATCCTTTTAGCTTTTCTTGTTATTGTCGCGATACCTGCGAATTTTGAATTATCTAAATTGATTGGTTCAAGCGGCGTGAAAATATTTTTGCCAATCACAATTGCATCAAGCATTCTTCTTGCGGGCGGATGGTACCTGTCGCAATTTACAGAAATTTTCGGCGACAGCGAACATTTCGCCTCAATGTTTTTTATCCTGGTTTTTGGATTAAGCACACTTGCTATATTTTTATGGCAGGGATTGAAGTATGCTGCTATCGGGGCGTTTTCCAATATCGGCGGAAACCTGCTGGCTATCTGCTATCTTGGTGCACTTACAAGTTTCATTATGAAGCTTAGAATCGATTTTGGGCCATTGGCTTTCCTGATGTTCATATTTGTCGTAAAGTTTTGCGATATAGGAGCTTACACTTGCGGCAGGATGTTTGGAAAACACAAATTTTCGCCTATAATCAGCCCAAAAAAGACATGGGAAGGCATGGCAGGCGGTGTATTATTTTCGGTAATTGCGTCCTTCATTTTTGTTAAAGCATTTGATATAATGCCCGTTTTGCCGGCGATAATTTTCGGTGCGGTTTTCGCATTTATCGGTCAGCTTGGCGATTTAGCAGAATCGTTGCTAAAACGAGCGGCCGAGACAAAAGATTCGGCATCGATTGTGCCGGGCTTTGGCGGCGTACTTGATGTAATTGATTCGCCGCTGGCGGCAGGCGTTTTCGCTTATTTGTATTTTTTATTCGTTGTCAGGTGATAGTTGGAAATTACAGTTCAATTGGTTTCAAATAAACGGCTCGAAATTTTCGGACCTGCGGATGAACATTTACGCATAGTTCGTGCGAGATGCGGGGTGAATATCTCTGCGCGTGACGATTCGGTTTTGATAACAGGTCAGGAAGAATCTGTAAGGAAGGCCGAGCAGGTTATTGAACTGATGCAGAAACATCTGGCGAGATTTGGCAAACTTGATGCCAATGATGTTGTCGGACTTATTAGTAAAGTTGAAGTCAGTTTCGAGCCGGATGAAGATTTCGGCGTGCCGGTTTTTTCACCCAAGAAGATGATAAAACCTTTCACCAGGGGACAGCGAAGATATATAGAAGCTATGCTGAATTTCGATTTGACTTTCTGCACAGGGCCTGCGGGCACAGGGAAAACCTATCTTGCTGTCGCAGTCGCAGTATCTATGCTTAAACGCAAACAAATTCGAAAAATCGTGCTTGCAAGGCCTGCTGTAGAAGCGGGCGAGAAACTGGGATTTTTGCCGGGCGATATCGAGCAGAAAGTAAATCCTTATCTTAGGCCTTTGTTCGACAGCCTCGAAGATATGATGGATTTCGCACAAATGCGGAAACTTGCTGAAATGGATATTGTCGAAGTCATACCGCTTGCCTTTATGCGAGGCAGAACATTAAACGAAGCATGTATAATTTGCGACGAGGCTCAAAATACAACTCCGACGCAGATGCTTATGTTCCTGACGCGTATGGGCAGAGGCTCGAAGATGATTATTACAGGCGATATCACGCAAACCGACTTGGAACGCGGCCAGAAAAGCGGAATGCTCGATGCCATGGAAACTCTTGCCGGAACAAACGGTATTTCATTAATTGGGCTTGACGATACGGATATTGTAAGGCACAATCTTGTACAGAATATTGTTCAGGCATACGAAGCGAAGAAAAAGAGACAATCGTAAACTCAATCGCTATTGATTCTCATTCTTCAAGGCGACAATTTACGATGCTAAAAGGTAAATAATGGGAATTTTGAAAAAAAGTTTAAGTCCAAGACGAAAACAATTGCGGGAAGCTATTGCTGCCGACAGATTCGTAAAGCTTGTTCATTTTGTCAACAGCGGTCTTCTGCTTGAAAGCGCAATACTCCTATTCTTTACCGTTACTTGCAGTTTCCTCTTAAGCGTTAATTTTATTCATAATACTTTTACTTACCGTCCTCTTTATCAGATTATTTCGCTTGTAATTATGGTTTTAGTGCTTTGCGGCGCCAGCGGAATCTATATTTTTAGATATAACGCAAGGCTTTTAAAAAGCCCAATGCGTTCAATTGCGATTGTTTGCCTGTTTTTGATACTTCTTACGTTAACAAAATTCAGCACTATTTTTCCGGGCAGTCTTTATATGACAGTCGCTATTGCGGTCGGCTGTGCGATCATCATGTCTATCGCCTACGAGCAGAGATTTGCTTTGGCAATGAGCTTATCATATTCTATGCTGGCGTGTCTTGCGGCGGGACATGAAACGGATTTCACTCTGTTTTTAACAATGATCGCCGGTACTTTAACGAGTTGTTTTTTACTCCGCGAAGTCAGGACAAGAGTCAAGATTCTGGAAGTAGGAATTTTCACGGGTGGAGCTGTTTTTCTTATAAGTTTCGCGATGGACATGTTCGAATTCGGTTTTAGCAGGCAAATTTTCGCCAAAGCCGGCTGGACTGCGACAGCAGTTGTTTGCGTAGCTGTTATAATACAGGCATTTTTGCCAATCATTGAAAAGGTTTTTCGAATCGCCACAAGTATGACGCTTCTGGATTACAGTGATGCGAATCAGCCATTGCTAAAAAAACTTGCGATGGATGCTCCGGGCACATACAGCCATAGTTTGCTGATTGGTTCGATTGCCGAAGCCGCAGCCGAATCAATTGGCGCAAATGGTCTTTTATGCCGTGTGGGAGCGTATTATCATGATATAGGCAAAATCGGTAAGCCCAGATATTTTGTTGAAAATCAGATGGGTACCGCCAGCAGGCATGATCAGCTTTCACCCGCGATGAGTCAATTAATCATTTCCGGCCACGTTAAAGATGGTCTTGAGCTTGCCGAAGAATACGGTTTGCCAATGGTAATCAGGCAATTCATAGAGAGCCATCACGGCACAACGCTGATAGAATATTTTTATGAAGAAGCACGCAAAAAAGCAAATGGAGATATGCCACCTGCCGAATCTGAATTCCGTTATTCAGGCCCTCGTCCGCAGTCAAAAGAAGCTGCGATCGTCATGCTTGCCGATTCCATAGAAGGCGCTGTGCGTGCTCAAACAGAAGTTACGCCTACAAAAATTGAAACCATTGTGCATAATATGGCAATGAAACGCCTGCAGGACGGTCAATTTGACGAGTGCGAATTGACGCTAAAAGAATTGAGCAAGATTGAAGAGACTTTGTCAAAGAGCCTTGCAGCCCATTATCACGGCAGAGTAGCATACCCGACCGTCGGCGGAAAGCCGCATCATCAGACGGCAACCGAACTGGAAGAATTAGAACAGCAAGAGAATCAAAATGCCTGAAAAGAGGACCACTAACGCCGGCCTTAAAGTAAATATTTTCAACGGCCGAAAAGGTTTTTCATTTAAAAAAAGCAAAGCTGCTGAACTGGTTCAAAAAACATCACGAAAATTCGGCCTCCGCAAAGCTTTGATTAATATTGAAATTGCAGATGACAAACGCATTGTCGAAGTTAATAAAAAGTTTCTGAAAAGCGGCAAAATTACGGATGTAATAAGTTTCGATGTTTCGGAAGACGATGATAAAATTTTCGATATTATTGTTAATGCACAGTTAGCCCGCAGACAGGCAAAGCTCCGCGGGCATTCTTTCGAAGCGGAATTAATGCTTTATATCATACACGGGCTTTTGCACCAGTTGGGATTCGATGATCTAACTACTCGCAAGGCGGCGAAGATGCATCGCATGGAAGATGAAATTCTCGGCAAATCAGGTTTCGGAATAGTTTATGGCAGTTGTAAAAGATAAAGGCATTTGTATCCGCGCAATGGATTATTCCGAAAGTTCGCAGCTATTGACTTTCTTCACTCACGCAGGGGGCAAAGTTTCTGTAATCGCTAAAGGTTCAAGACGTGTAACAAAATCCGCTGTTTCAGGGACGATTGAAATATGCTCGGCAGGGGACATGGTCTATGCCATTAAAGAAGGCCAAAAGTTGGGAACACTTACCGAATTTAATCCTACATTTTTCAGTTCAGGCATTCGGAAAAAATTGCTCGCGATTAATTGCGGTTTTTTCGCAGCAGAATTGCTTAATATGTTTACCCAGGAATACGATGCTCATCCCAAATTATTCGATGAAGCGATTGTCTTCCTGAAAAAAATCGATGAAAATCCTGATAACAAAGCTCCGGCTTTTTTGATTATCTTTCAATTCGATTTGTTGACATATACCGGCTCTTTACCTGTTACGGATATGTGCGCAAATTGCAAAAGAAAATTCAATACCGCTTCCAAACAATATTTTTTCAGCGTTTCAGGCGGCGGTTTTGTGTGCAGAGATTGCGAATCGGCATATGTTGATAAAAAAATAGTCTCATTGGAAACAGCAGTTTGTCTTAATAATCCGCTGAAATCTGTAGACGCAAGTTCTTCAGCCTTAATACAGACTGAGCAATTGTTGATTGATTATATTACGTATGTTCTTGAAAGACGCCCAAAAACAGCACAAATGGTCTTGCAATTAATGAATACACTGACAGACACTGACTAACTTAACACGGACTAACACGGACATACTATTTATTTAGCGCGGGCCAAATATGAGCCGTCTTCGGTGCTGACCCTTACGATTTCACCAACTTCGATGAATGGCGGAACGCGAGTCTTTAAGCCTGTCTCAAGTTCAGCTTCTTTCAACTGGTTTGTAGCTGTTGCGCCTTTTGGCTGCGGAGCGGTATCGACAACTTTTAATTCGACGACCTTCGGCAGTTCGAGTGAGACAACATTATTATCGTGCAGAAGGGCGGTTACTTGTGTATCTGGTTTGAGGAATTTAACTACATCTTCGACCATTTCCAGAGGAACAGTGAACTGATCGAAATTTACATTGTCCATCAGGACAAGGCCGGTCTGGTCGGAATACAAATATTGCATTTCACGGCGGTCAAGAAATGCCTGTTCAATATCTTCGGTTGAACGAAGGCGTTTTTCAAACATGATGCCGTCTTTTACTCCCCGAAGCTTGGCCTGTACGAATGCGCGAAGGTTACCGGGTGTAACGTGTACTGATTTAACACAAACGCAAAGTTTACCATCCATTATAACGCCCATTCCGGGCCTTAATTCGCTTGCTTTCACTGTATATTCCTGAAAATAGACCAATTTTTGAGAATTCGGAAATATACCTTTTCTGCTATCCTCTAGTCAAGCAAATTTTTACTCAAACCAGTTGTTTATAAAGGCGTTAAAGTCTTTGAAGTTGATTATTCCATCTGGAACCATATCTGCTCCTCTGCATCTGAAATTCAGCCAATCACAGGTTTTCAGCCATTCTTCAGCAGCGATTTGTAAATCATCGAAATCTACCTCGCAATCCCCGGTAAAATCTCCTGCCGGTCTTGGATTGCTGATGCTGCCGCAGCCGGTGTATGTGCAGGCAGGTACCGTATAAGCCGGATTTACGTCAAAGCCCAGTATGCCTCTTCGTGTATCAACTACTATATTGTCGTAAGGGGTAGAACTTACATCCCATGTTTCCATATTCATTGAAGCGCAGATAAAATTATCTCCGAAAATACCATCGATGATTGTAAAATCGCCCGTGTCTTCATCGAGTATTCCGATATCATGCACGCAGACTCTCGCGTTAAGATATACAAGATTGAAACCATTAAGGGTTGGAACTGTCAATCTGTCGAGTGTAAATCCCGGCAGTTCTACGCTTCCGCCAATACCGCCGATAGGTACTGAAAAATCATAATCGACAATCGGATCGCCATTTGCATCGACAAGCCCCAAAGCCATTCCCTGCGCGACGCTTATAATGCTTACAGTTCCGCCGGTATCGAAAAGCAGATTGCCGCTGGAAGTCAGCCCGTTTTTTTCAACTGTTACATTATCAATTACCGGATTATACGCAAGCACCGGCAATGGCGGAACATTGCCCGGATTTGACGGGTTTATATATTTTTCAAAACGAAGAGCTACCTGAAAATCTATAGCGGGAATATTGCTGTCGTTTACGTCTTTTATATCTGCTGTGAAATACATTTGCCCAAATTCGCCTGCATCTGCGCTCGTTGATGAGAAATCCCAGCCGATGTCCAAATCCTGAATTGGTTTAAGCACCGCGACTTTCCCAGCCATTACCGGCATTCCGAGTACATCAATAGGTTCGCTGAAACCATCGGTAACATATTCTCTTGAAATCTGAAATCGATACTGCGGACAAAGCCTGTATGCGTCCGGATTGTACGCCTGTGTTTCATCCGCGTTGAAATCCAGTGTGCCGACATACAAAGGCTCCGAAACATCGAAAAATTCATCCCCGCCGACCCCTGTATCGACGAATTGAGCGCCGCTCTGAATATTAATCAGCATATCGTCAGCAGTCTCGCGTGAAAGCAAAATACCTGATGCGCCGGTATCGAGAAAAGCGTAATTAAGTTCAAAACCCAGTGCCGCAGCCGATGGAATTGGAGGCTCGGCAGGTGTATGCTTCAGAAGAAAATATATGCGCGGTATATCGATTGATGCTTCGTATGTGCCGTCAATTTCAAAATCATTGCATTGGCCTAAAACCTGCGTTAAATGCATTGACGATAATGAGAAAACGAAAATTAAACTAAAATATTTCAATACCCCAGCCATATTCCACCCTATTTCTTCTGATGTCTGTATTATAACATATTCATTAGACTTTTTTGCAAATATTTTTATAATTACTGCATCAGAGTTTAAAAAATGGAACAATTACCTGATAAAAAAACAATTTCCTATAAAGCATTAATGGCCAGGATAATCCTGAATATTATGCTTATTTCAATTCTCATTTTTCTTTCCGCTGGAACTTTAAATTACTGGCAAGGCTGGCTTGTAGTCGGTTTCTATCTTGTTTTCACTGTAATTACCTCCAAAAAGTTTATAAAAAGAAAAGAGCTGGTGCAGGAGAGAATCAAGCCCGGCCCAGGTATCAAATGGTGGGATAAAATTATTTTCCGGATTTTTGTGCCCTTAACGACAATCACGATGTTTTTTTCCGCTCTTGATTGCGGCAGGTTTTACTTTTCGCCGGAACTTCCAATATTTGTTTATGTGATTAGTTTTATTAGTATGGTTGCTTCATATTGCTTTATTACTTGGGCAATGTTTACAAATAATTTTTTCTCCAGCAGAGTTCGTATTCAGAGCGATAGGGGACAATATGTTGTTCAGCGGGGGCCATACAAGTATGTCCGCCATCCCGGCTATCTGGGGGTTGTTTTCTGGATGCCTAGTACCGCTATAACTTTGGGTTCGCTCTGGGGTCTTATCCCGGCTGGTCTAGCAGTTTTTACAATTATCATCAGAACATACCTTGAAGATAAAACACTTCAGAAAGAACTGCCCGGCTATAGCGAGTACGCTCAAAAAGTTCGATATAGATTAATACCTATGATTTGGTAATTTGTAATTTTTAGTAGTTTAATGAAGTGAACATCTATCGGTTTTTTAGAGTACAATTTAAGGTGCCACAATGGAAAAGACGTTCGTAAAATTAGATCGTAAATTTGAACATGCGTCGCTGACAGAAATTGTCGATTACCTTCAGGCTGAACATAAAATAATTTTAGAAAATAAAATACCTGAAATAGATAAATTGTTTGAAGAAACGATGGAGGTCGAAAACAAGAAATACATACGGAAGATGGAACCTTTGAAAAATATTTTCGATTTTTTTAAGACTGAAGTTCGAAATCATTTCAATCGCGAGGAAGGCATTTTATTTCCTTATGTCCGCAAGATGGAGATATACGAGCAGAAGGGCGGCGACAAACCACATATGCCTTTCAAAAATCTTGAAAATCCAATAAGCAGAATCGAATTCGATCATGACAAACTTGAGCATGAACTTCTTGGCAGAATTAGGGTTCTCGCTTCCGACTACATGATGCCTGAAGATGCAGCCGATGTTCTTAAATCGCTCTACTCAAAACTTCATGAACTTGAATCGCTTATTACCGAACATCGACATATCGAAACAGCAGTTCTCTTTCCACGGGCAATCAGACTTGAATTGTCAGTGATGCACAAGTAAGTCCAAAAAGGGCACTTTCTGTAAAATTCCACAAAAATAATTTCCCGCAAAACCCCATTATTAATACTGAAAATGCGGTTTTGGCATTTTACTTAGCGTTAATTTGTTAAAAAAATTACGGTTTTTCACGCCTGATGTCCGAAAATATAATGTTATATTTTTAACGTATATAATTATTTATGGAGAAAAATATGTTGGGAATACAGGATAGATGGGTTTCACTCGTTTTTGTTTTATGTTTGTTGAGCACGCTGTTATGCGTTGTCTATGGTTTCTTTGCCTGGAATAAAGGCGCCACGGAAATCAAGCCCGAAGACAAAAAATGGGCTGTAGAAGAAGACAAAGTTGAACAAAAAATCTAATCAGGTTTCCAGGTAAAAAAAACACGGAGAAAAAATATGAATATGGAAATGACGAACACAGTGGGGGTTGGATCAATTTTAGCGGTAGTAGTTTACCTGCTCATCGTTGTATATCTCGGCTGGCTTGGCTATCAAAGAACTCAAAGCGTAACGGATTATCTCGTGGCCGGCAGAAAAGCGCATCCGTTTGTAATGGCTCTTAGCTATGGAGCGACATTTATATCCACCTCTGCGATTGTCGGCTTTGGCGGTGTTGCCGGCTTGTTCGGCATGAGCGTTCTGTGGCTTACATTTTTAAATATTTTTGTTGGCATTTTTATCGCGTTTGTTTTCCTTGGCGGACCGGCAAGAAGAATGGGACACGCTCTCGATGCGCATACATTTCCGGAACTTCTAGGCAGACGTTTTGACAGCAAATTCATACAGGTGTTCGCCGGCATAATTATTTTCATATTCATGCCTTTGTATGCTGCCGCTGTTCTTATTGGCGGTGCGGAGTTTTTATCAACCCAGCTTGGCATTGATTACAATGTCGCACTTTTAATTTTCAGTGTTATTACCGCAGCCTATGTCATCATGGGCGGCTTGAAAGGTGTCATGTATACAGATGCTCTCCAGGGTGCGATTATGTTTATTGGTATGGGCATACTCCTTGTCTGGACATATATTAAAATTGGAGGCGTTACACAAGGTCATCAAACCCTCACAGATATGGCTTCGCTGGTTCCAGGCAAGCTAAGGGAAATGGGACATCAGGGCTGGACTGCGATGCCATTGTTTGGCTTTGGTGATAAAAAATATGATTTGTGGTGGACTGTGATTTCGACCATTACAATGGGCGTAGGAATTGGTGTTCTCGCACAACCGCAATTAGTCGTTCGATTCATGACTGTAAAAAGCAAAAGAGAATTGAATCGTGCCGTTCCGGTCGGGGGCGTATTTATTCTGCTCATGACAGGAGTTGCCTTTACAGTCGGTGCTCTTTCAAATGCTTATTTCAATAAACATGGCGACGATTTTGCAGGCCGGGTTGTGAAAGTTCTTGACGGCGAAAAAGCAATGGCTGTTTTGCAGCTGATGAATAAAGACCAGTCTGGCGCGTGGACTGATATCGAGGGCAAATTAGCGCCTGTAAGACTTACAGGTGAAAGGGCAGGAGTAACAATTGTCGAAGGAAAAGAAATCGAAGTTCTCAAAGGCAAAAGTATATCAGCCGTATATGCGGGCGGAAATGCAGGCCAGATTATTCCGGTATATGTAACTTCCGCCATGCCAAAATGGTTCGGCATTATATTTTTGCTCACATTATTATCTGCCGCCATGAGTACGCTATCAAGTCAATTCCACACAATGGGTACAGGCATCGGCAGAGACATTTACGAACAACTAAATCCAAAACATGGCGGAACAATGGGCATTATTCGCTGCGGTATAATTATTGGTATAGTTTTGGCTGTGGTATTAAGCTATTTCGCCCGACAAAGCCCAATCATTATCGCTCGCGCAACCGCTATATTCTTTGGCCTTTGTGCCTCAACTTTCCTGCCTGCTTTGCTCGGAGCCTTGTTCTTTAAACGTATGACAAAGGCAGCTGCAATTGCTTCAATGGTTACAGGTTTTACGGTTACATCTTTCTGGCTCGTATTTGTCAAAGCGCAGGAAGCAGGCGATATAGGCATTGTCCAAAAGCTCACGCATGGTCAAACAAGCATTTTAGCAAATTATCCAAATTGGCCTGTAATCGACCCGCTTATAGTTGCATTGCCCATATCAATACTGATAACAGTGTTTTTCGCTATTTTATCCAAACCCCCAAAAAAAGAAGTTTTAGAAAAATGTTTTTCAGATTAATTTATTATGTTGTTGAACCGATAATAGTATTAGTTTAGTATGTTTTTATGCCAACTTGTTTTTACGGAGAAAAACATGAAAAAAAGACGGATGCTTTTCGTAGCACTTCTATTAATCGGATGTCTCCCTTATTTTACAAACGCCGCAGTATCGACGCCAAATACTCCGCCGACTCAGCCTCAACCTTCGGCAACAACTCCTACCGATAGTTCAGTGATCGCAGCTTCAACGGATAAATCTGGTTTCGAAAAATTCCGCGATTGGTTCCACAATCCAACTGATTGGTTTAGTCAGGGAGCTGATTTCCGTTGGCGTTATGTTTATGCTCCAAACATTGATAGTCTCAACAATGAAGCGATAAATAGAGATTATCATTTTACTCGTAACAGAGTCAGATATTGGAATAAAACGAAAATAACAGATGATGTCGATTTCAATATTAGATGGACTTGGGAATTTCGAACATGGGATGAACCCGTAAGAAAAGACAGGAATTTCGATGCTGATGAAGTAGTTTGGGATCATTTCAATTTGACTGTACGTAATCTATTTGATCTGCCGTTGACAATGGTGGCAGGTAAACAGGATATCATTCTTGGCAAAGGCTGGCTTGTCGCTGAAGGCACACCATTGGATGGTTCCAGAACTAATACATTTGATGCTTTAAGATTTACTTATGATGTTCCGAATAGAGATACAAAATTAGATTTGATTTATGTATTTAACCGTGCTGATGAAGATGCGTGGTTAAGACCATTCAATGATCATGACAGGCATTTCTCTGAAGAAGATCAGCAGGGTGCGATTGTTTATTTAACAGACAAGTCAAACCCGAACCTGCAGAAAGAAGCATATTTCATATATAAAAACAGCAATCCTATCGATACTGTTCCAAAAGACGTACCTGATCCCTTCCCGCCATATTGGCCGAGGAAATCTGAAATATTTACTTTCGGTGGTGCTTTGAGCGGACCAATTGCCTCGAGTGAACATTGGAAATACAGGACTGAAGGTGCTTTTCAATGGGGCAAAAAAGAAAGCAAAGTAAGCTCTTCGAGTGAACTCCTTTCAGGCAATCAGGAAACATTCCAGGCTTTCGGCACTGTCAACAGGTTAGAATATCATTTTAATGATAAAAAGAAAAATATCCTGCACGGCACTTTTGAATATCTTTCAGGCGATAATCCCGACAATGACAAGATTACCGCTTTCGACCCATTGTGGGGACGTTGGCCGCAATGGAGCGAGCTGTATATTTATACTTACATTCTTGAAACCAGAATTGCTGAAACAACGAATCTCTACAGGTTCAACATTGGTCATGAAATGATGTTGACCGATAAAGTTTCAATGAGCACAGATTATCATGCTCTCTTTGCCGATGAGAATACTGAAAAAGACCGTCCGCATCCGACAATACCACTTGCATTCTCAAGTTCGGGCAAATTCAGAGGCCATCTTGCGACATGGTGGTTAAAATATCAATTAACCAAAAACTTAAAAGGTCATTTTGTTGTCGAATATTTCTCACCTGGAAACTACTATGCTTCCGAGAACAGAGACCCGGCTCTCTGGACTCGCGTAAACCTCGAATATACCTTCTGAAATCACGACATACATGCTCCAAAGCCCGGTTTTTCGCCGGGCTTTTTTATTGAAATGAAATATAAAACCTGATAAAATACTGTTTTATATTAAAACAGAAGGTTCAAAGATGATTTGGAATGAAGAATTTGAATGTATGCTGCCTGCGGATTTGAAGCGGCTGCAATCGGAAAGACTAAAAAAACTCGCCTCCCTCGTCTACGGCAACTGTCAAATCTATAAAGAAAAATTCGATAAGGCAGGTATAAAACCGGATGCTATTCGTTCTATCGACGATATTCAAAAGCTCCCGTTTACCACAAAAATCGATATGCGCGATAGCTATCCTTATGGGCTTTTCAGCGCAGACCAAAAAAATGTAAAAGAGATACACGTCTCAAGCGGTACTACCGGCAACCCAACCCTCGTTGGCTATACACATGACGATATTAAACTATGGGGTCAGGTTATGGCTCGCTGCCTTGCTTGCGCAGGCGCTGAACCCGGCGACACAATTCAAAACGCTTATGGCTATGGCTTATTTACCGGCGGCCTCGGCGTTCATTATGGTGCCTTGGAAATGGGCTTGAGAGTTATCCCTATGTCTGCAGGCCAAACGCAAAGACAACTCAAAATTATGCAGGACTTCAAACCAAAATTAATTACATGCACGCCAAGCTACGCACTTTACATGGCTGAAGAAGCAAAAGAATTGGGCATTGACACTAAAAAAAGTAATTGGCGAATCGGAGTCTTTGGCGCTGAACCGTGGACTGAAAAAATGCGAACAGAGATTGAATCCGCATGGAATATGCTTGCGACAGATATTTACGGCCTTTCTGAAATAATCGGACCGGGCGTAGCGCAGGAATGTCCGCACAAAGACGGTCTTCACATTCATAGTGATGTCTTTTATCCTGAAATTATCAATGCCGATTCCGGACAGCGTGTAGCTCCCGGCGAAGATGGCGAACTTGTTATTACTACCCTTACCAAACAGGCCATTCCGCTCATAAGATATAGAACAAGAGACATCGTCAGCATATCATATGAAAAATGTAAATGCGGCAGAACAAGCCCTCGTATTAGTAAAATCAAAGGAAGAACCGATGATATGATTGTTGTCCGCGGCATTAATGTTTTCCCGTCACAGATAGAGCATGTACTGCTCGGAATCGACGGAACCCAGCCGTATTATCAAATCATTGTTGATAGACAGCAGCACCAGCTTGATGAAGTTGAAGTGCTTGTCGAGGTTAGCAGCAATTTATTTAGTGATGAAGTTAAAAAGCTTGAAGAGCTTAAGCGGAAAATAAAAAAAGAAATAAGCGCGGTATTGTCTATAAGTACCAAGATTACTCTCGTCGAACCAAAGACAATCGAAAGAAGTATCGGCAAGGCAAAAAGAGTAATTGATAAACGTCAAATGTAAAGGATTTCAAAATGAAAATTAAACAGATATCTGTATTTCTGGAAAATCGCAAAGGAAGACTTTACGATGTTTGTTCATTGCTCGGACAAAAAAATATTAACATTCGTGCTCTTAATGTCGCTGAAACAGAATCTTTTGGCATTCTGCGCATTGTCGTGAATAAAACTGAAACGGCTGCTTCTGTTTTGAAAGAAGCGGGAATCGTTGCGAGAATTACAGATGTTGTCGCGATAGAAGTTGAAGACCAGCCCGGCGGCCTGGCCGATATTTTGAAAGTGCTTGCCCAAGAAGATTTGAATATTGAATATATGTACGGTTTCATTGAAAAATCTTCTGATAAAGCGCTTATGGTTTTCAGATTCGATGATGCTGACAAGGCCGTTAATATTTTGAAAAAAAATAATATTAAAATTGTTTCAGAGCAGGGAATTAGAGAATTGTAAACCGTGAAGTTGTTTAGCTGCCCCCAATATGGAGGCTTTTATTAATTATATCGAGATACGCTTCACTAGATATGAGAAATTTTTATGGAAATTCGTTATTGGAATAAAGAAGTTGAAACAGCCTCAAGAGAAAAAATCGAAGAAATTCAACTCCAAAGGCTAAAAAAAATAATAGAAGCAGCGTTGAAAACGCCTTTTTATTCAAGACGTTTGCCCGCTGTCGGAATCAAAACACCTGATGATGTTAAAAGCCTAAATGATCTTCGCAAAATCCCCTTTACTATGAAAGATGATCTACGTCAATCATACCCTAAAGGTCTGCTTGCGGTAGATACAAAAGATGTTGTCAGAATTCATACTTCCAGCGGCACAACCGGCATACCTACTGTCATATACCTAAGCGCAAAAGACCTTGAAGCCGCTACTGACCTGGTGGCAAGAAGTATTACAGCTACAGGCGCAGATAACAATGATATTTTGCAGAACATGATGAGCTATGGAATGTTCACAGGCGGCTTGTGCATGCATTATGGTGCTGAACGTGTCGGTATGATGGTTATACCGGCAGCAAGCGGAAATACTAAAAGACAAGTTCAGTTGATGAAAGATTTTCGTACAACTGTACTTCATGTAACCCCAAGCTATTTGCTCCACATTCATTCGAAATTGCCTGAATTCGGCATATCTCTTAATGATTTGGCTTTGAGAAAAGCATTCATTGGTGCCGAACCGCATTCTGAAAATACGCGCAAAAAACTTGAAGAGCTTTATAATATTGATGCTTATAATTCCTATGGCCTGAGTGAAATGAACGGCCCGGGAATCGCATTTGAATGCCAGTATAAAAAAGATTTACATTTCTGGGAAGACGCCTACATAGTCGAAATTATTAATCCAAAGACAGGCGAGTTGGTTGAAGATGGTCAGCAGGGCGAAGTTGTTTTGACAAATCTTATTCGCACCGCAATGCCTCTTCTCCGGTATAGAACAAGAGATTTGGCATATCTCCATACCGAACCTTGCGAATGTAAAAGAACGCATCGCAGAATGTCTCGCATTCTTGGACGTTCGGATGATATGCTTATTATTAATGGCGTCAATGTTTTCCCGTCGCAAATAGAAGAAGTGATCATGAGGGTTCCTGAAGTCGGAACCAATTACCAGATTCTTGTCGAAAAACAAGGCGCTCTAGACCGGCTCATTGTCAAAGTCGAATTATATCCCAAAATGTTTTTGGGTGAAGCCAAACAAATCGAGCGTGTGAAATCGAAAATTTCTGATGAACTTAAAGCCTCGATAACAATTAAGCCCGCAATTGAACTGCACGAACAGGGTACGTTGCCTGTATCTGAAGGCAAAGCGGTTCGTGTCGTTGATACACGTGAGAAACTGTAAAGGAATGCTTTATGAAACAACTTCATGTTTTTGTGGAGAACAGGCCCGGCAGGCTTGAAGTAATAACTGAAAACCTTCAAAAAGCAGGCATCGACATCAAAGCCTTCGCCATCCAGGACAGAACGGATTATGGCCTTATGAAATTGCTTGTCGATAAGCCCCAGGATGCGTATTTGTCTTTAGCTGACCTGGGTTGTGCTTGTGCTTTGAAGGATGTAGTGGCTGTTTCAGTACCGGATAAGCCAGGAAATTTGAATATTTTATTACGTGCGCTTTCAGCGAATAATATAAACATAATTGATGCTCATGGTTTTGTTCTGCAGCCAAGCCAGACAGGTATCTGCATTCTTGAAATTGAGAATTACGCGCAAAGCAATGCTGAGGAAGTAGTTAGGAAAGCAGGCTTTGAAGTTCTCACAAATGACCAGCTTTACAATCTTTAATCTTGCAAATTTTTAAAATGATTGTAAACTAGCCGGACTCTGGGGCTTGTAGCTCAGCGGTAGAGCAGTGGACTCATAAAACTTTTCAAAAAAATCACTTTTTTGCAACTATCGGGGCAATGGTTACGCAGTGATAAGATTCACATCTTTTGGTTGGTGGTTGGAAATGATTCTATCTGGCAGGGGATTTATTTTTCGCTGATTTAAGT
>JBDKUM010000078.1:0-2223 GCA_039679715.1 Phycisphaerales bacterium | reverse complement strand
ATTATCGACAAATTGGTACCGGGCATTGATAATCCGCATGAGACCAAAAGCATTGAAAGCATTGGTGATAAAAAAGCCGCCGCGAAATTTACCGGCCTTTATCGTACCGGAATTTTTATGGCTCTGGCTATCGCGATGCACAATTTTCCCGAAGGACTTGTTACTTTCACTTCGGCAATAAAGGATTTCAATTTAGGCGTGCCGATCGCTTTCGCTATCGCAATTCATAATATACCTGAAGGTATTGCGGTTTCCGTTCCTGTTTATTACGCAACCGGCAGCAGGAAAAAGGCATTCTGGCTTTCTTTTCTTTCAGGCCTTGCCGAACCTTTGGGAGCGGTGATCGGCTATATAATTTTAAGAAAGTTTACGAGTAATCTAATCAGCGATATAATTTTCGCGGCAGTCGGCGGAATTATGGTCTTTATTTCAATTGACCAGCTTATGCCTTCCGCTGAAAAATATGGTAAACATCATTATGCTGTTTACGGCTTTGTGGCCGGTATGATTGTAATGGCTCTTAGTTTGTTAATGTTTGCGTAAAGGAAAAAAATGAATCCATATCCATTGAAATTTAAACCAATTTATAAAGAATTAATTTGGGGCGGCCATAAACTTGCGAATATTTTAAATAAAGATTTCCCGAAAGAAGCAAAAATCGGCGAAAGCTGGGAACTGGTCGATTTACCTAACGATAAAAATCAAATTATTAACGGCGAATTTGCAGGCAAAACGATTTCTGATGTCCTTTCACAATATTCCCAGCAGATAATGGGGAAAAAGTATTCGCCTCCATTCGGGCTGCTTATCAAATTCATCGATGCGGCAGATGTATTGAGCGTACAGGTTCATCCCGATACCGAAACTGTAAAAAAGCTTAAATCCGGCAGTCTGAAAACTGAATGCTGGTATATAATAGACGCCGAAAAAGGCGCATGTATTTACAAGGGTCTGAAAAAAGGCACAACGCGCGAGCAATTCGAAAAATCCATACTAGATGGAACTTGCGCAAATCTTTTAAATAAAATTCCTGTAAAGCCGGGCGAGTGTCATTTTTTACCCGCCGGCACAGTTCACGCGATTGGCGCAGGATTGCTTATCGCGGAAATCCAAACGCCATCGGATACGACATACAGAGTTTTCGATTGGAACAGGCTGCAAAACGGAAAACCCAGACAACTGCACATAGAGCAGGCTCTTGAAAGCATACATTTCGGACAAAATCCCGATGAACTAACAGTTGAGACAAAAGGCAGACTTGTAGATTGTGAATATTTTAAAGTGGATAAAATTACCTCATCCGCAAACAAATCAATCGAGATTGCTTCAGGAGTAATGAAGGTTTTAGTGATAATCAAAGGTAAGGGACAAATCATTTCTTCGAAAACACAGGCAGTTGATTTCGCAAAAGGCGAAACGATTCTTTTGCCTGCCGATTTTGAAGGCAAAATCAACTTTGATGCAGAAACAGAGTATTTACAAACGATAATTTGAGTTTTGACAATTCTGGTATTTTAACATACAATATTGACATGTTAAAACCTGAAGAAAATCCTCCGATTATCTGGCCGCCTGATAAAAGCATCAAAGAATTTCAGGGCATGTGGTGGGTTGCGCACACAAAAAGCAGGAATGAAAAAGCTCTTGCGTGGCAGATGCAGAAAAAGAATATCAGCTATTTTCTGCCAATGACCGAAAAAGTATATAAAAAAAGCAGGCGAGTTTTCCGTTCTATGCTTCCCTTGTTCGGCGGATATATTTTTTTCTGCGGCGATGAACCGCAAAGACTCGAAGTGCTAAAGACCAATCGTGTAGCGAATCTGCTGGAAGTCAAAGACCAGCAGCATTTAGTTTCAGACCTTCTTCCAATCGAAGCGGCTTTGAAAAGCGGTGCCGAACTTGCGCCGTTTAATTACATTAAAGCGGGACAGCGCTGCAGAGTTATCGCAGGTCCGCTGATGGGAACCGAAGGACTTGTAACAAACGATCAGAACAAAACAAAACTTGTTCTGCAAATTGATATGCTTGGTAAAGCGACTTGTCTTGAAATTGATTCTTCTCTGCTTGAGATAGTCCCTGAGAGTACTATTTAGAGTCTCTAATAAAACGAAAGACATATTTCTTTTGTCAAACGGCTGCGGTTTCGAGGCTCGCTGGAGCAAGGCGGAAACGTAAAACGACTTACGTTAAACGTAACGAGCAGCGCAACCGCAACCGAAATAC
>JBDKUM010000077.1:0-4887 GCA_039679715.1 Phycisphaerales bacterium | reverse complement strand
GCGCATAGCCCAAAGCAGCCTGTAAATTAAACGGCATATATTTATAAGTTACTTCAAAATTATAATACATTGGTCCATCTGCTCTGCGTCCATGGTCGCGCAGGAAGAAACAACGCTCAAATAGTTTATCGTCATCAAGCAGCAGCATACCGCCTTCGCCTGTCGTTATCGTTTTCGTACGGTGGAAACTGAAAACCGAACCGATGCCGAATTTTCCCGCCCGAACGCCTTTATATGAAGAACCAACCGCTTCGGCCGCGTCTTCAATTAAGGGGACATTGTACTTTTTGGCAATTTGGGTTAAGCTGTCCATATCAGGCATGTTGCCGAACAAATCGACAGCGATAATTGCTTTCGTTTTGGCTGTAATTCTTTGCTCAACTGATTTCGGATCGATACACCAGTTAACCGGGTCAATATCGCAAAATACCGGCGTCGCTTTCAAATATGAAATTCCTGCTCCGCTTGCAATCCACGTGCATTCGGGCATTATCACTTCATCGCCTTCTTTGATTCCAAGTCCGGTAAGCAGCAAATGAATCGCAGTTGTGCAGTTCGGCGTCATTATTCCGTATTTGCGGTTATGATAAGCCGCGAATTCTTTTTGAAATTTTTCGCAATAATCATACGCGTGCTCATACCAGCCATTGCGCATCGCATCTTCAACAGTTTTAATTTCAAGTTCCGTTATCCACGGCCCTGCCATATATATAGGTTTCATTTTTTTCCTTTAATAAGTTCTTTAGCCGGCACTCCGACAACTGTCATCCCGGCCGGTACATCTTTAGTTACAACTGCTCCTGCGCCGACAATCGCATCTTCACCGATTTTAATTCTCGGCAGTATAGTCGCGCCTGCGCATACCCAGCCATTGATTGCGATATGAATGCATCCGCACAATGTTGCGCCCGGCGCGATTTCCACACCTGCTTCAAGCACACATTCATGATCAACGCTCGCTTTTGTATTAATAATACACTCGGGCCCGATTACCGCTTCTTCCGCAATTATCGATCCTGCCATTATCTGGCAGCCTGCTGCGATTTTTGCGTTCCTGGCAATATGTGCTGTCGGGTGAATTGCTGTTACAGCAGTCAATCCTTCTTTTTCAAGGAGAGTATGCAAACTAATCCTTGCGCGTCCGTGAGGATTACCAATGCAGATGCAAAAACCAAGTTCGCTTGTCTTCTGATTTTTTACCCACGATTTAAAACCATCATATCCGACGTGAATTTCAACATCTTCAAACGGCGACTTCAATCCAGGCGTATCATCAATTACCGCGACGACTTTCGAACCGTAATATTCGATTATCGGCCGAACAACTTTCGCCTGACCTGTCCCGCCCCATAACACAACTTTCGGCGGCAAATTTTTAAATCCGCAATTCGTCATTATTTTATTTCGTAATTATTTATCCAGTCAAATTTGATCGATGGATCATTATATGGTATTCGCAATTCATCTTTCGGGTCGTAAATTTTGGAAGTAACGTATAACAAATTTACAGGCCCTTGTATCGTCTTGCACCCATGAGCTATTCCCGGCGGAATAGTCAAAACCTGCGAATCCTGGTTATCGCCCATCAAAAAATCCATTGTCTGTTTATAAGTTTTGGAATTTTCCCGCATATCGCACAAGCCAACCCGCAGAACTCCGCTGCAAACATACCAGTGGTCTGTCTGAACTTTATGCCAGTGCCATGCCTTAATAACATCATCGTACATCAGCGAATGGCTCCATTGGCCGAAACCTTCACTGAAAGATTCATCGCTCGAGCGTATTATTTCCCGAAAGAAACCTCTGTTGTCTTTATGAGTTACTAACTTTTTAAATACTATTCCGTCTATCATATTTCCTTTCGCGAAAATAATAAATTACATGTATCTCCAACCCTGTATTCCGCCGGAAAATTATCCTGCGGTAAAGGCTGCTCTATACCAAGCCGCTTATCAACAAATTTCGATTTGAAAATCAGCTTATATCCCGCGCAATCCATCGCGTTATTTACTTCATCAATATTAAAAAACCAGTACGGAATCTTCGCTCCATAACTATTCTGCACAGTCGCATAAGTTGGATTTTTGCCTGCAGGAAGATCCGCAAGAATAATAAATGCCGGATTATATTTTGCGAACGTTTTGAATAATCCTTTCCAATCCTCCACATATTGCATCGATGAACCGCAATGAACAATATCGAATTTTTTCACATCATCCGGCAAATTCGGATAAAAATGTATTCTGCCCTCATTCCTGAAAAGCTCCTGCCCTTTCCTGCATACTTCTTCATTCTCGATAACATAAAATTCAAAATCAGTCTGCTTAATACATGCCGAACTCATCAGCAAATAAGTATTTCCAAGACCTCCGCCGAAATCCATTATCTTTAATTTATCTTTTTGCAGATTTGCGCCCGCCATAACCGAAATTACAGGCAGCAAACTCGTTTGATAACCGACTATTGATTCATGCGATTGATTAATTTGTTCTTTTAAATTATTTATTCGTTCGGTTTGCTGCGTAATCCATCTTTGGCTCCAGCCATCACCCTGGCCTTTCGGACACTGGCTGAAATCGCTGTAAATTCCTTCCCATATATGAAAACTCATTTGAAAAATCCTTTTACAGCACTGATAATTTTCGCAACTTCCTCGTCGTTCAATTCAGGATACATCGGCAGCGACAAAATTTCTTTCGCGATGCCTTCTGTGACCGGCAATTTTTGTCCTTTATTATATGCTGCCTGTAAATGTACCGGCAATGGATAATGAATACCTCCAGCAATATCATTTTGCTTTAAATATTGAAGCAATTCATCTCGTTTTTTCAGCCTAACAACATACAAATGATACACGTGCGTGCAATTTTCTCTTTTGCCTGGCAATACCAAATCTAATCCGCTAAGCCCTTTATCATACATTTCGGCAATGCGTGCCCTTTTGGCATTATCATCATCGAGATGTTGCAGTTTGACCCGCAATATTGCTGCCTGCAATTCGTCAAGCCTGCTGTTGACACCTCCAAACTCGCTTATATATCTTTCTTTCCAGCCATATTGACGAAGCTGCTCAATTCTCTCTGCCAGCTTTGCGTCATTGGTAACAACCATTCCGCCGTCACCAAGCGCACCGAGATTTTTTGTCGGATAAAAACTGAAACAGCCAAGAGTGCCGATTGAGCCGACTCTTTTATTTTTGTATTTTGCGCCGTGACTTTGCGCACAATCTTCGATTACACTGAGATTATGCTTTTTAGCAATAAGAAGAATCGCGTCTAAATCCGCGGGCTGACCATAAAGATGAACAGCAATTATCGCTTTAGTTTTGGAAGTAATTGCAGCTTCAATTTTCGAAGCATCAAGAGTATAAAAATCCTTTTCAATATCGACCATTACAGCTTTAGCGCCGGTCATTTCAATTGCGGCAACCGTAGCGACTGCCGTTTGTGAAACTGTAATTACTTCATCACCGGCTCCGATTTGCAAAGCTTTAAGCGCAAGCATTATCGCATCTGTTCCACTGGCGACACCTTTTGCGTATTGGCAGCCGATATATTTCGAAAATTCTCCTTCAAAGGCTTTAACTTCTTTGCCCAGAATATACCAGCCGCTTTTCAACACGCGTTTTATCGCGGCATCAATTTCTTTTTCGTAAGAAAGATATTGAAAAGCCGGATTGCTGCAAAGAATCATCCCAGCACCCCAACTTCAGGAACATAAGTGATCCATTTACCGCCACCGGCCATAAAATTCTGTTCCTTGGCCATTATTTCTTTTGCGTGATTATATGCGTACAAAAGTGCATATTCAGGATAATTGTTTTTGAAATTATCGTATGATTTTACAGGTATATGCGTTCCGGGACTGAATTTGCCCTGCTTGATTGGCGTTGTATCGCTGATATATTCGATAAGCTCTGAATCGATCCCGCAATAATTATTAATCGTTGTGCTCTTACTTGTCGCTGCGTAACCGACAACCCGTTTGCCCTGTTTTTTTACATCTTTCAGCAATTGAACAAGTTTGTCGCGTGAATTTTCAACATTCTTTTTAAATTGTACATAAGTTTTCGGCAGATGCAGACCGAGTTGTTTTTCTTTTTCTCTTTGCTGCGTTACCCTGCTTGAAATTTTCCTTGCGCCCTTATGCGCGATAAGATACCGCATCGATCCGCCATGCGTTGTCTGCGGCATTACATCGACAATTTCAAGGCCATGCTCGCCGAACAAATACCCAATCGAAGCGACAGAAAATAAAAATACATGTTCGTCATAAATCTGGTCATAAAGCGTATTTTCGATTATTTCGCCCAGATACGGATCCTCGAACATTATTATCCCATCAGGTTTGAGAAGAATCCTGAAGCCTTCTACGACAGAATGCTGCGTTGGGATATGACACATTACATTTGCAGCCGTAATTGCATCGGCCTGCCCATACTCCGCTTTTATCTTCTGTGCAAGTTCTTCGTCGAAAAACTCTGAAATCGTATTTACGCCGCTATCTATTGCGACTTTCGCGACATTGGCTGAAGGTTCGATACCCAGATGGCGAATATTCGCTTTGGCAAAATTTTGCAGCATGATTCCGTCATTGCTGCCGATTTCCACAACGAAAGGATTTGGCTTTTGCCCGATGTCCTGCATAACAAGCTCGGCAAATTCCTTGAAATGCTGCTTCATAAATGCGGATGTTGAGGAGAAAAACGCGTAATTTTCGTGGAACATCATGTCACGATTAGGCTGCTCTATGAGCTGAACCATACCGCATTTGGAACAGAAACCGGTAGCAAGCTCGAAGAAGTATTCTTTATTGAATTCTTCTGCCCGCAGGAATCCGTTGGCTATTGGCATTTTCCCGAATGAGATGAATGGTTCGTAACTGCTT
>JBDKUM010000076.1:0-2751 GCA_039679715.1 Phycisphaerales bacterium | reverse complement strand
GCAACGGACTTTCACCGTCAAGGTCGTGCGTACCATAAAAAAACCGGCCATAGCGACTTCATTTACTATGGTCGGTTTTCTTAATTATTCTCTAAATAGATCTGAATACTTTATTGTCCATCGTAGAACTGTCTTAATTTAGCGTATAGAGTCTCCTCTGATTCGTTTGTGGCTTTAAGATTATCATCTACAACTGCTCTGATAAGCTCAGTATCAACAACGGTGGCAGGGATCAAAATCTCTTGTTCCGGTACAACACCATCTCGAACCAAAGCGACAGCATTATCGATGAATGTTTTTGCCATTACCTCAGGATATTGTACAACAGTAGCCTGGAAACCACCCTCATATACGTTCTTAATTGCCTCAGGTACACCGTTATAACCGATGAGCTGAACATCATTTTGTCTGTTGTTGGCTTTAATAGCTTCCATACAACCGCTTGCCATCTCATCATTAAGTGCAACGACCATATCCAGTTGAACAGGATTTGCAGTCAGAATATCGTTTGTAACATTCAAAGCTTCGTCTCTGCGCCAGTTCGCAGTGACCCTTGCTACAATCTCGATATTATTCTCAACCGTTGTAAATATGTTGTTTAAACCTTCCTTACGGATATTGGAGTTGTAGCTGCCTCCGGGTCCTTCAACAATCGCTATCTTGCCTTCGCCGCCAAGTCTATCAATAATCCATTTGGCCATCTCTTCAGCACCCAACAGGTTGTCTGTACCGATATATGATTCCCTCTCGGCATCAGGACAGTTGTTGTCAACACAGAAAACCGGAACCCCAAGCTCGCCGGCACCGTTGATAGCCGGGATCATTGCGGTTGCATCAATTGCAGCAACACCCATAGCATCAGGCATGGTAGATGCGAAGTCTTCAAAAACCTTGATCTGTTCCTCGATATTCTTACCATCGAGGACTGTTATCTCAACACCTTCTAAAGTTGCGGCATACGCCTCTGCAGCATCCTTTAACACAACGTAGAAAATGTTGTTCATGGGCTGAACAATCAATCCTAAACGGACTGGTTTAAGTCCTTCTGTTGTTACCCCAACCTCTTTGGCAGTAATTGGGTTTGCAGTGACTTCTGTAGGTGCTTTACCACATACTATGAAAGTAACTGCCAGTACCAGTACCAGAAACAGTGAAGCTAATTTTTTCATTTTACTTTCCTCCTAATTGATTTTTTACTATATTAAAGCAAGGGTTAAATTTACTTCGTTATTTCACCCTTACTAAACTGGTCTATGAGTATCGCACCAATGATAATCAAGCCAATAAGTACCATCTGCCAATAAGAACCTACTGCCAGCAGATTTAATCCGTTCCTTATAGATGCGATGATAAGTACTCCAACGAACGTTCCTCTAATCGATCCGGTGCCACCTCTCATTGAAGTGCCGCCAATTACTACCGCGGCGATAGCGTCCATGACATCGGCATCGCCAATGGCTGCATTTCCCGAACCCAGCCTCGCTGCCATAACTATCCCCCCGCAGGCCGACATGGCACCACTTATCATGAATACAGCTATCTTTATCCAACTGACATTAATACCTGAAAAATTCGTTGCCTGCTCATTGCTTCCTACCGCATATACATTCACACCAAATCGCGTGTATTTAAGCACTATCGTTGCAAGGATCAGCATTATGCCATATATCACAGCGGGAACTGGCAGTAGTCCAAACACCTTCCCTCGTCCCAGCGTTTTGAATGCATCTGTACTGACAAGTATCGCTGCTCCCTGAGTAAGTATAAGTGCGATACCTCTTGTTATGCCTTGCATACCCAGGGTTGCAATGAACGGGGGGAACTTAAACCTCGCTACCAGCACCCCACTGAAAAAGCCGCATGCCATACCTACCAGTATTGCCAGCGCTATCGCTATAAAAAATGGCAATCCCAGTTTAACTATTGCAATCGCGGTAATCGTACCCGCAAGAGCTTCAATTGAACCAAGTGTCAAATCGATTTGGCCGGTTATGAGAACAAATGTCAAACCGATTGAAATCATCATGATGTTTGCACATTGCAGGAAGATATTTGTAATATTGTTGAGCGTTAAAAAGTATGGAGATACAAATGAGAGCACAATCCAAATTATCAATAAAACAATAGTTATGCTCCATTCTCTTATAATTGCTGTCATCTTACTTTTGGTTCCAAGCAGACTTTCATTTTTATGCAGCGCGTTCATTTTAAACCTCCATAGCTGAATATTTTATGATTTCATCTTTAGTCAATGTATTCGTAACAGCTTCTGCGACGATTCTCCCTTTTCTCATCACCAGAACCCGGTCACTTATCCCCAAAACTTCATCAACTTCTGAAGATATCATTATTATTGCGGCGCCTTCTTTGGCCAATTCTTCCATTATTTTATAAATCTCAGCCTTGGTGCCGACATCTATGCCTCTGGTTGGTTCATCAAAAATAAACACCTTGGATTTCGTAGACAGCCATTTGCTTATGATTACTTTTTGTTGATTTCCACCGGAAAGATTCATAACTTTCTGTTGCAGCGAGGGTGTCTTTATACTCATTTTCCTGCAATATTCCTGGCTGTTTTGGCTTATTTTTTTCCCTTTTAAAAAACCTACCCTGCTTAAGTCTTTTTTTATTGTGTCACAATTCAAAGCCGCAACTGCAATATTTACATTCACAGAGAGTCCCAGTAATAAACCCGGTGCCTGTCTGTCTTCCGTCAGAAGTGCTATCCCTGCGTTAACAGCATCGGAAACC
>JBDKUM010000075.1:0-6094 GCA_039679715.1 Phycisphaerales bacterium | reverse complement strand
CGCCAAGACGTTCTTGACAGACTATTTTGCCCTTTCCTTGCGGTGGAGGCTTAATAATCTTGTTATCTAATGATTGATGCGGTCTCTCAAAATGATAATGGTCTACATAATTTTTTATAATATATCTCAGATGTGCTTCACCAAAGATCAGCATTTTATCCAAACATTCGGATTTTATGCTCCGAATGAACCTCTCAATGTAGGGAGAAAAATTAGGTGCCATCGGCATTGATTTTATAGCTTCAATGCCGCCTGCTTTTAAAATTTTTAAAAATGCATCTATGTATAGCGGGTCTCTATCACGAATGACATATTTTTTCTTTTTTAAAAATCCATTAAATGGATCAGTCAAATTTCTGGCTACTTGTTGCATCCATGTGCCGTGAGCCTGTTCTATAATACCTGCTATCTCTACTTTCCTGGTAGAATAATCAATAGCAACAAAAACCATATATCTTGTCAGACCTTTTAAAGTGTAAATTTCTGTATGAAAAAAGTCTATTGCGCTAAGTGATTTCCAATGACACTTTATAAACTCGGCCCATGTGGTTTTTCTCTGTCTATCAGGCTGTGGTTCCAATCCTTCTTTTTTCAAAATGTTTGCTATGGTTCTAACGCTGACTTTGAACTTTAAATATTTCAATTGTCCTTGAATGCGAGTATAACCCCAACCTCGATTTTTCTTTGCAATCTTTATAATAAGTTTGCGAAGTTCTTCTGATATTTGCGGTCTGCCATATTTACGGTTCTTGCTACCATCATATTTGTGGGCAATTAGTTCACGATGCCAACGTAGAATTGTGTCAGGTGAAAAGACACAGCATATTTCGTCAAATGCTTTGCGACTTATTTTCTTAGCCAGAACTGCTAACGTTCTTCGCTGCTGGTCAGAAAGAATTAAACGCTTCTTGCCGAGCTTCTCTTTCAGAATTGCATTTTCGGCTTTGAGGTATTCAATTACATCCTGCTGATGCTGATTTACCCAGCCTGCAAGCATTGTTAAAATCATGGTCCATGGACGAATTTTCATAAAAATCATTCTCTATTTTTTTGCTGAAGATATTCATTTTGAAGTGTTAATTCCCGGCATAAAAGCCGAGCGATTATCGCAATGATTGGTACATTAATCCATTTGCTAGCATTGGTTTGTTTCGTTGTTGTTTCCATCGGCAAAATTTATCATAACTACTTGATTTTTCAAGAATTAACCGGTATAATACAAACATAATTTTAATGAGCCGTATATATTTGTACCGCACGCGAATATTTGCACTCTTCTACTGTCAAATTGTGACAGTAGAAAAAAGGAGCATAAACCGTTTACCTTTTACTTTTTCTGCAATAGTGAGTAAATCGTCAGCCCATCGAGTTGTTCATTTGAAGCAGGTTTGAAGAACACACTAAAAATATTTCCAAACACAAAGCAGCTTGCCAAACCGATCGAAGCGTATACAAAGAAATGCAGATGTGTATAATTCTGAACATAATACAGGATTACTATTGTAATCGCAGCAGCGATCAATGCACCTTTGCCGTTGGCTCGTTTGCTGAATGCACCCAATACAAACAACCCTGCCAAAGCTCCGCCGATAAGGCCGATGATTTCCGTAAACGCATCCCACAATGAAATAATGCTGCTCTTTACCATAAAAAGTGCCATTGCTGTCGAAAGAACGCCGAGGAACACCGTAACCAATCTTGCAGCCAATAAATATTTCGCCTCCGAATGGTTCGGCCAAAATCTTCTGTAAAAATCCGTAATAACCGCAGCCGAAACGCTGTTCATACTGCCGCTTAAAGTTGATTGCGCCGCCGCAAAGATACCTGCGATCAAAACACCTGACACACCTATCGGCAGGCTTTCCATTATATACCATGGAAATACCGAGTCCGTTTTCAGACTCATATTCATACCGGCCGGGTTCTGTTTGTAATAAACATAAAGAGCTGTGCCGATCGCGAAGAATAAAATCGTGCTCGGTATCACAAGCAATGCGTTGCTCCACATCGATTTCTTTGCAGTCTTTTCATCTTTGGTCGTAAGATAACGCTGAATAACCGCCTGGTCGGAACTGTATGGAATCAATACTGAAAACATACCGAGGAATATTACCATCCATGTCGTACGAGTTAAATCTAAACCATTATAGGCGATTGAAAATTTTGCATTGGCTGCACCAACAGAAATAATTTTAGCAAGTCCGCCGTCAACCTGATGAATAATCAGAAGCAGTGACACCAACGCACCGCCGAGCAATACGATTACCTGCATTACATCTGTCCAGATAACCGCCTTTGTGCCGCCCATAAATGTATAGACCGTACAAAGAATGCCCATTGCCAGAATACTGAAGTTTATATTTACATCTGTAACTGTTGTAATCGCAATAGCAGGTAGGAAAATTACGATGCCCATTCTGCCAATCATAAGAAGCGTAAACATCAAACTGGCAAGCAGTCTTACGATTACATTAAATCGTTTTTCGAGATATTCATAAGCGGTGGTTACATCCAATCTTCTATAGAACGGAATATAAACAAGGCAAACTATCGGAGCGGCAATGAGTATTACCGCCATATTAATCATAAAATAAGTCCAATCTGCGGAAAACGTCTTGGCAGGTATTGCCATGAATGTAATGGAACTCAATTGTGTACCGAAAATGCTCAAGCTCGCCGCCCACCATGGAATGCTTTTGCCTGCGAGGAAGAAATCGTTCGTATTCTTTTGGTCAGAGAAGAACAAGCCTATACCAAGAACAAACGCCAGGTAAATCGCAAGCACGATATAATTAATAACGCCAAAACTTCTTTTGGCGGCGATAAGTTTACACGAACTTATTACAGGCGTTCTTATCCCCGGCTTTATCTCGCCGCAGGGAATCACCATCGAACCATCGAACATTACTGCCGATGTTGTTACTTGTGATACCGGCAATGTACCCGTCTTGAACCATGTATTAGTTATTGTATTGTACGTTAAAATATCTTTACTGAAACCGGGATGATTTTCTTTAAGCGTTTGGCCTGATAATGAGCCGCTGTCGCCGCCGAAAACTATTATATTACTCTGACCCGATGCGATTGATGGTGCTGCACAAACACTTACAGGAGCATCCGCAATCTGCGACCATGTCTTTGTACGAAGGTCAAATCTGTAACCATCTTTTAAGAATGTCGGTGTGAGATTTCCATCTTCAGCTTTTTTCAGATTTCTGCCGCTGATGACATATATGTTTTTGCCGAAACCGTCCGTTTGCGCAGCCATAACAGCGAGAACTCTGCTTTGACCTGGTAATGCAGGCATCTGCTGCCAATCAACTTTTGCGCCGGCCATAAATGATTTCAAATCAAAGGATAAAAATTCAGATGTGGAATTACCATCAGGAGAATTTTGGCCGCCTGCATAATAAATTACACCATCAGCTATCGTCGCCAAACCAAACCAGCTTGGATTAGGAAGTGCAGGCAATTGCTTTTGTTCGACTTTGCCGTCAGAATAGGTAAGCAGCAAACAATCGCTGAAACAATTTTGGCCATCTCCGCCGCCGATACTTACAACACCCCAATCAGTACTAACCGACGCTGAATATGCGATATTGTTCTTGAGAGTACCTAAATTGTTCCATTTATATTGGTTTTCTGATTTGGTTAATGCAAATATATTATTGTAAAAAACTTTTTTGCCGCCGTCCCATGGTTTGGCCTCTGGAAAATTAGAACCGCCTGCGATTATTAACGCGTTATTGTTGCAAACGCCAACTATCGCACCGGCAAAACCTTCGGCATCAGGAATAGGCGGTAAATTCTGCCATGAAAAATTGGAAACATTCGCATCCTGCGATGCAATGGTTAAAGTATTACATAATAAAACTACTGCTAATAGCCATTTCGTAGATAATCTCATCATCATCCCTGTTTAATATTTTTATTCATTACATACTTCTGCAAAGCCCATCGCATCAAGCTTTTTATTCAGTTCTTCTGCCTGTTTGTCTGTCGTGTATACAAGAGGTTTGCGAACTGTACCGAGTTCAAGACCGAATCTGCTCATTATATGTTTGCAGTTCGACATAAATGAATTGCCAGAAGATACAATTAATCTGATTATCTCCATCGATTGGCCCTGCAATGCCCTGGCCGATTTAATATCGCCAACATTGAATTTCGCGATAATCTCATTGTAAAGAGGAGCCATAAAATTATACGTACTGCCTACCGCACCTTTTGCACCTAACGTAAGCCCACATAAAAGAAGTTCATCTCTGCCGAAAAGCATATCGAATTTGCCGTTCTCGAACTTCTGGCAAAGGTGAAAATCCATCAAATCTTCATAAGTATATTTTACGCCTGTAAGGTTTGGAATTTTATCAACGGCCTTTTCAAGAAATGTTCTCATACTGAAAGCTATGCCGTTCATCGAAGGCATATGATAATAATAGAATGGCATTTTCGGTGCTGATGATGCGACCTCTTTGCAATAATCCACAAGCACATCAACGCTCGAAGGCTTGAAGAAGCACGGCCCTATCATACCTACTGCAGATGCACCGATTTTCTCGGCATGAGCCATCAGGGTTTTGCTCGATTCAACACTCGTATCACCAATGTGAACTATGATTTTAAAATTTGCGGTTGCGTATTTTACCCATTCTTCAGCGATTTGTTTGCGTTCATTTGTCGTAAGAGACATACCTTCGCCGCTTGTGCCGCAAATAAAAACACCGCTGACATTATTTTTAATAAGTAACTGTGCATATTTGGAAATCTCATCGAGATTTATACTGTAATCTTTCTTCATTGCCGTAAATGGTGCGGCTATCAAACCCCTAAGGTGCATTGTAATATTAATCCTTTCTTAAACTATTTTCTTTTAACTGTTTCGCCGACTACTGTTGCTATCTTTGTTATCAGCGTTGGTTTTCTTTGTGATTCCTGTTTTATTGCCATTGTTATCTCGCCAAGGCAATCTACACCCGCTGTTATCTTCACGCCGGCATTCACTAATTCGTGTGCAGGTACATTAATTACTTTGCCGATCCTACCGAGCGTAAGCAAATCGCCCGGGAACAACGTTATATATTTTGTTATGAATTCCAGAACCTGCGCGAAATCCAGAACATACTCTTCTGTACATCCCTTAACGCTTCCAAACTCACCTGCATTCAATGACATCTTCAGGCTGGAAAGCTTCTTTGAATCAAGTACAGCAAGTTTGTCTGATACAATATTAAACTTGTCGGCCCATCTGCCGTAAACTGTCGGAAGCCCTGCTTCCTGCGGCGTTGCAGGCTCAACGAGAGCATCCTTAAACGACCTGTCAGACAGATTAATCAGCGGTGTAAAGCCAAGAATATATTCAGACGCATTGCTTGTGCTTACTCTGAACGCGGCCTTCTTTATAACGCACGCAAGCTCCACATCTATATCTACTGTTGTCGCACGCGGCGGTATCTCAACTGTATCTCCACTGCTGCCGACCGATGATGCCGGTGTATTTAAAATTCTTGGATAATCTGAAATTTCAAGACCTTCAGCATGCTTGACATCTCTATAATTGCCGTAAACTGTCCAGTAGTGTCTTATCTGCGAAACATCCCAATCCTGCGGCTTGGTTATTTCAGATTTGCCCGATGTTATCATCTCGCGAACTGCAGGAGATGGATGTATTTTTTTCGATGCCTCATCATTCTTTCGCCAGTCGTTAACCGACTCAACAACAACGCGACTGCTTAATCTGCCAAGTTTTTCAATATCAATCGAAATGCTATCCTGCGGCCCATACGTCAGATTCTTAAAGCCCGACAATCCATCAACGCCCATCGTGCCCAAATGAAGAACATCACCAGGATGCAAAGTCGCAAATGAACTGTACCAGTTGATAAATCGCTCAACACCGATAAGATAACAGCCGGTGTACGACCTCTCACGAAGAACATCATTTGTGTAATTTTTGCAAATCAAATCATAAATATTTGAAATCTCATCAGGTGTAACAATATAAGGCCCCATCGGCGCAAGCGTATCACCTTTTTTGCCGCACCATGACATTGTCGCAGCCTGGAACCAGTCCGTACCTTCAGGTGTTTCCCAG
>JBDKUM010000074.1:0-6231 GCA_039679715.1 Phycisphaerales bacterium | reverse complement strand
TTTATCGGTAAGCTCGCAAATTATGCACTCCAATCCTTCGGTAGAATTATTGCGTGTTATTTTTGCTGTGTATCCAGTTTCGCCTTCGAGTGTAAGAGTTTTAACTTTCATTTTCTATATCTCCTTGCAGTTATTAATTTTTATGACCATAATCTTTGGTTGTGTGGGTTTGGGTTTGATAACGTTGATGTCATAACGGCCGTCCGTATAGATTCCAACGACTCTGCCGCGGATTCCTTTGTATTTGCCTTTTGTGATTTCGATTTTCATTTGCTTGTCCCTTCGTTTTCATCATTTGTGTGGGTTAAATCTTCGAGTGATTCTTTGATTTGTTTTTCTGATATACCGGAAAATAATGCTAATGCTCTTATCAATTCTCGCAAGGCATCAACTGGTGAGCCGGTATTTGTTTCTTTTGCCAATTCGCATTCAAACCATCCGAGCAGGTTTGCAATGTCAGTTCTGGCTGTTTTTTCTTCTATGTTTTCCATGTTTTCCTTTCAAAACTTATGTTTAATTACGTACATGTGTTACCTCAAAAATATGTTAAAGCAAGTTATTAACTGCATTATTTCCAAGTAGTTACATTAATTTATTATGATAATACAAAATAACACAAACCGCCTGAAAGTTGGATAAATCCGGAGGCTTTAAGGCCGGAAATGGCAGCTAAATGCTTGGATTGCAAGTTCGGATTGTCCAGAACAGAATGTGGTGAGGGTCCCGTAAGTGTTCCCATGCTTTTATAAATGTCTCTTGAGCCAAGTCTTCACTCTTTTGGAAATCAGTCGTTGCACCGAATGTAATAGCACATACAAAAGACTGATATTTTTCAACGATTTTCTCAAATGCTGCTGTATCGCCTTGTATACTCGCTTTTAGCAATTCAAACTCATTATAAATTCGCGTCGTCATAGGATGGAATTATCAATTCGGACAGAATACTTAATTTTATATGATTTTAAAGCTAAAAAATATAATATACAGCTATTCGCGTACGCCTTTGTTTATTACAAAAGAAAGACTTAAAAGCAGTAATGTTGCAGGTTCGGGTATCGTAAAGCCACTATCAATTGTATGATTTGTTGCAGGAACGATAATTTCGTAATGTTGAGTACCGGGCAAACCGTCGCCAAGCCAATTGAATCTTATCGAAAAACCGCTGACTGATTGGCCAATATTAATGCCGCCTGAAATAGCTAACACATCATAACCAAGCGGCACACCCAAACCCGTGGCCGGCAGAATTATTTCATCAAAATCATTTGCCAGATGCGGCTGGAAGACAATTTGAAGATTATTATAAAATTGCTGATCAAACCAAATCGTGAGTTGTTCAATCGGCACTGTAAGCGTGTCATTTGTTATAGTATAAACATATTCAAAATTGCCGCTGTCCAAATTATTAAATGAATACTTTATGACAGTCGCTTGTGTAAATTGTGTAAAAATTAAAATAATGGTCATATTTATAAATCTTTTCATCTTTCAATACTCCTAATTTTTGAACCAATGTTCTGCGAAAATTCCAAAATCTCTAAAATTTATTATTTCATCTTTATAAAGGTCCTGCGGCATGTTGGGACCGGTTAGCAGCCAATTTTGTCCCAACACCCGCAGATCATTAATATCGATTTTGCCATTAACCAAAAAATCCGCTTCTCTCTGTGATGAAATCTTTAAATCGAAATCATTGGCATCAATATCATAAAGTCTGTTTATTCTTACTATAAAACTGTCGTCGCTCACAACTTCCTGTCCTGCCGGAGCTGTTTTGAAAAATATCTTGTCGTCCATCATTTTAACTTCCTCATAGCCGCAGGAAAGCTGGACAGTTATATTGCTAACATTATAACCTGTCATATTTTTCAGCTTCATTTTAAGACAGTATTCAAACTCTGTTCTCGATATTCTTTTTTGCCAAATAAGCTCATAGCCTGCGCAGCTTAAATATTCCTGGCCTGCTCTATTGGCGACTGGTTTGGCTATATTGTCCGATTTAATTAAAATCGGGTCAGCGTAAATCGAAGAGCCGAACTGGTCATAACATTTAACCGTCCAGTATGTATTTCTATATGGAAAGGCAGCCATATATTTTTCAATAGGCTGACCCGATTCACAAATTTTATAAATCATATTGTATTTGTCCGGCCCCATAATCAATTCATATTTGACGGCATTTTCACAAGGCAAACAACCAAGAACAGCATCCTCTTCATCGATTTCGCTGCCGTCTGGGGTACCAGTCAACTGTACTGGTGCAAGAATTTTGCCGGGACATGTTGACTGATTATAAAAAACAATATCTTCATTTCCATCTATCTTGAAATAATATTTATTTGCCTGAGTATTTAATTGAAAATTTTTACCTTCGCCAACAACAGACAAGTAGCCAAAAGCATCCAGGCCGTTATTTTGATAATTGAAGCTTGAAGACATATATCTTGAAACAGGATAAGAATGTGAACGCTTAGGCTGGCATGTAATATTTAAAGTATTGTTAATAATCGCGGCAATACTATAAGAAGTATCATTGCTTACATAGTTATCAACCCAGCATTGCTCACCAGCCACACGGTTGGAATAATATTGACTGACTCTGCTCGAAAGATTGTTGCAAACAGCATCGAGCAGTGAAACACGATTTACAACATATCGTGAGTCTTTGTAATACATGTTCAAATACCATGCTACTTCCATTGCCGGTTTGTTGCCGGTGCTGTGGCCGGTGGTTTGAATCGCCTCTTTATAATCCGGGGCAATTTCAGATAATAAAACAAGCAGCATATCGCCGTATTTCGTGTAAGGCGTACCATAGGAACTTACCGTAATCCAATTTACTTTTTGAGACCAGGTTCCCCCAAAAGACAGCGAGCCTCCCGTTGTACAGTTGCCTCCGCCAAAAGCCAAAATCGTTGGTTTTTCGGGATCAAACGGCGGATTGGAAATAACTAATTGCTGAGTGGTATAATTCGGCACGATTATCACATTGACATCATCTGCCTGGCTTTCTTTTAAACCATCTGATACAACAAGTTCAAATTTACAATATTGCCGGGTGGTCTTTGGGATAAAGCCGCTAATTAAAGGTTCTGCCGTATCAGCACCCGTTATCTGAACTGTCGGCCCGGAAATTTGCCGCCACTGGTACGTCAGTTCTCCGTAACCATCTCGGTCGTAGGAACTTCTACCGTCGAGCAGCACAGGCGATGTTAAAGCATATCTTGCTGTGCCTGCATCCGCCACCGGCGCACGGTCGCAGCCGATTATTATTCCGACTTCGTCTTCTTTGCTTGCAATTACGCCGTCATCAACGATTAAACTGAAAACATAAAGGCCTTTTTGCTTTGGCACAAAAGTCGGCTGACTAATATCATTATGGTCGAGTTCAATTTTCGGGCCGCGTATCTGACGCCATGTATAATATAATGCATCGCCGAGCGGATCATAAGAAGCCGAGCCGTCAAGATTGACAACCACAGGCAAATCATCGAAAGTCTGGTCGATCCCGGCATCAGCGATTGGTATTATATTCCCCTGATACTCGAAAGCTCCAATATCCACCCGCCCTGCAGCTATTCGCTGGTTACCGAGAACATCCTTTGCGCCATCTTCACCATGATAATCAGGATCGCCTGCATTAATGCATGGCGAAGTTACCTGGAGCTGAAGGTAATCTGAGTTTTCGGCATAAACAGGGTCAAGTGAAATATTACCATTTGTCCCAGTCGGGTCTAATATGCCCTCATAGTTGCCCCCCTGGTTATTCCACGCATCGTTATATTTAAAGGTGATATTTGTATTCTGATAAAAATAAACGCCCGGCATATTTAAGCTGTCGGTTATTATATTGTTTGCAATGTACACATTATCACAGAATTGTACAGCAAGATTAGCACCTGTTTGTACCGATGAATTTTCAGCTAAAGTATTACAATAGAACACAGAATTATTCGCGCCGCGTAAACTAACTGCGCCTGCCTCATCGAAAGTCGCTAAATTATCATAAAACAAATTGCTTACGATTTGAGATTCACAGCGCGCATATATTCCTCCGCAAGATGAGGCGGAATTCCTTTTGAAAATATTATTTCTTATCTCCATGACACCGCCAAAGCCGTAAATGCCGCCGCCTCTATTTGCTGAGTTCGCGATAAACTTGTTACCAATGATTTTCGGCGAAGCCTGCCTGACCCATATTCCGCCGCCGTCGTTGGATGCTGTGTTTCCTTTAATAATATTTTGGCTTATAACAGGAGTTGTTAGGTAACAGTATATTCCGCCTCCGCTTGTGTTTACACTGCTGGTTTTTGTTCCAGATCCACCAGTAATGGTGAAACCTTTTATAACCGCTTTTTGTGTTTCGCCATTGGCAAAAGTTACAACAGAAGCGGCATCCGGATTCGCAGCCATGCTGCCGTCAATAATTGTCCCCTCGACTGTTGTCCAGTCAAGCGGATTCTGGCTTGTGAGAATTATGTCTTTACCGATGAAATTTAAATTTTCATAATATCTGCCGGGTGCAACAATTATGATGTCTCCGGAATTCGCGTCATTTATTTTTGCCTGAATGCTTTGACCGGAATTAACATAATGAATCATATAACCTGAAAATTCATCGGTACCAATGTCTATATAACTGGATAAAACTCTCGTCTGGCCGTCTATATCTTTTTCGTCAGGTATAAAATATGAATTTGTGCCTGCATTAATGCATGGCGAATATGGCTTCAAATGGAAATCATCAGTGTCCAGATTAACAAGCATCGGATCTTGTGAAATATTGTAGTTAATACCGGTTTGATCCGGCACTTCACAATAGTCTCCATCAACATTACCCCAGACACAATTGTATTTAAATAAATTTAAATCGCCAGGATTTTCACAATATACTCCACCCCCTTGCCCGGCGAAACAAATTATATTATTAACAGCCATATCGTATGATGTGGAACCAGAAATAAAATAAAGGTTACCCACCGAGTCGGCTTCATTTCTTACAATAGTATTATTTACAAGCGCTCCGCCGCCCAGCAGAATAACGCCCCCGCCAATTATTGCGGAATTATCATAAATCAAGTTATCATATATAAGAGGTTTATTATAGATCGTAATCAGACCGCCTGCGACAAGTGAATCATTATCTCTGATTATATTGTTGTTTATGACAGCGTTCGAATATAGTGTGGCAATTCCGCCTCCATAACGAGTTTGGCCGTCGTAAGGACAGATGTTATTTGCAACAATATTTAATTTTATTGTCGGGGATGAATTTTTACAAAATATGCCCCCTCCTAAATATAACGTTTGCCCGAGAGATGTATCCAGCGTTCCTGTTCCGCCTGTGATTGTAAAACCCTGTATAACAGCATTTTTCGTTTCACTATTTGCAAAAGTTACAGTTGAAGCTGAGTTGATATTTGACGGCCTATTGCCATCGATTATCGTTGTTTCCACGATGGCCGAATTATTGGGATCAATGCTCGTCAGGTTTATATTTTTGCCGTTGAATTTTATGTTTTCATAATATCTTCCCGGCTGAACAATAACCCTGTCTCCGGAAACAGAAGCGTTAATAGCAGATTGAATAGTGGCATATTCTGCGGGAACATTTCGAACTGCGGCATTACAATAAGAAAACACGCAACATAAAATAATTATCGCTAATAAAAAGTTTCTTCTCATATTCTCTCCTGTAATCACTTTTAAAATCTCCTAATAAATAAAAGCTAATCTTCTTTCAACCAATTTTTAGCAAGCAATGCAAAATCTTTAAAATCAACGATGCCATCGGCGGGAGTCGGAGCAATATCGGCGTTATACATTCCCCGCATCAGCCATTGGGAAGAAAATTCAAAAAGCTGCTCGTAATCACCGTGCCAGTTTTGAGCAAAGGCCGCGAGGTCTAAAAAGTTTACAATACCGTCGCCGCCGTTCGGCACAGTATCAAAAGACAATTTTTCAAGTTGCCATTGGTTGGCGAGAACCGAATAATCGATAAAATCAATGCCATTAGGCCAAGCTAAATCACCGAGCATATTCTGCCAGGCAAAGTCAGGATAATTTGTCCCTTCACGTATTTTCCAAATGTCCTCTGTGCCGTTTGTTGTTTCATCAACAAAATCCCAGCCGGCTATTTCGAAACGTTCATAAGGGTATTTGCCTATTACAATCTTCTCCAGGTAAGTAGCCGCTGCCATCATATCTACAGTCGTCTTACCCGTTCCAAAA
>JBDKUM010000073.1:0-2527 GCA_039679715.1 Phycisphaerales bacterium | reverse complement strand
CGTTTGTAACAAAAGAGAAAAAAGCACTGGGAATCAATAACGCGGCTCTAGCCGGCATGTCTTTCGGCGTCACTTATGCCTAATAAATCTTTGGCAAATAATATTTTGTTTGCTCGCTTTGTTCTTTCTGTCAAATTGAATATTAATCAGACTGCTTGTTACATCTGCAAATCTTTAGTGGAGGGCATCTGTCAAAACTGAGGATTACTGATGAAACGAAAGTAACGAGATGGATTTAAACAAGTGCAAAAGTTCGAAGAACGGCAACTCTGAACCGGCCGCCAAGCTGACACTTATCTCTATTTTTGTTCTTGTTTCTGAACAGGTTCTTCGTGTAGTATTTATTTTAACAATTTTTACTGATCTCGGAATTTATAGTTGATTATTAACGAGGACCCCGATAAATAATATCAATACTTGCAAAATCTAAGATTGATAAGAACTTGCTTTTTGTGGCGTGAAGTATATTTAGCGGTCTCTTGTATGTCAAGAAGATTTAGGCCACAAGATATAGGAGATGGATGAGCTGACCGGAACGGCGCTGCATTACGCACATCATCCTTTTATGATTTTATCCTGTAAAGATGCCGGACAAGACCCTTTAGACCGGAATTCAGACAGACCTATCCGTCACATCCTGTTTTTGTGTTGTCAGGACGTCAGGATTGGATGTAATCATCCCACGAATATTCGGGGGGTCGGCGTCCGTGTCGGTTTGCGGATGTGGAGCATGAGTGACTCATTATTAAAAATCCACTGCTGTCCCAACGTTAATCGAATAGATTCAACTGGTTGCTGATATGGCCTTCTTGTTTTGTGTAGCTGACATTTGGAAGTATTTGATAAATGGGTTCTTTTTCGAAAAGCGTCAAACTCAAAATCTGTAGAATTGTGTAGAGACTTTGGTCCTGTCATATCTGAAACTGACTTCGGAACTCTCGGCCTATCAAATCAGATTTCATTACGTTGCGTATATGACATGGAGAGCGCTATTTCTAGATTCAGGCCTACGGCCAACCTTTAGCGAAGACCTCAACAAGATGTGGCTTTTTCTACCCAGTTCTTTCCTTAATATTGCCATGGACTTCACCAGCAGCGAACCTTCCGGCGACATCCTTATGCATTGCACTTCAGGACTTAAGCGACTTGACCTGGTTGACCAAACACATTGGGGAAACCCAGAGCTCGTAAACCCTCTTAACAAGCAAAGGGGATGGTGCGAGGTGTCGGAGTGGGGGATGTGCGTTGGGCCGACTCAGTTCGGAATTGACTACTGGCTTTGGGCTGTGGGGCTGGGCACTACAAGCCGAACTCGTTTTCTCGATGGTATTCTTAAACTTCCTAAACTGCCAGACATTATCGTCCCTTCTGGTTCAATTAAATTGGTGAAAGTTTAAATGAAAGGTCCAACAAGGGCAATACGGCCGATAGCTTCGCTCCGGCTGATTTTTTCGTTAGTTTCAATAAACAGAAATAAGCAAGTTGATTATTCCCTCTGCCTGAGGATTCGGAACTATACGGGGCGTTAAAGTGGCAATGGGATAATAGCAATGAAGAATCGCCTTATGTTTTCAATGACCCGGAAACAGGCGAAAAATTTACCCACAGAAACAGATTTATGAAAGGTCTATGCAAAAGAGCCGGAGTCAAGCCCTTCGGTTTTAAGGCATTCAGGAAATTTGGCCCTTCGGTTTTAAACGACATTCATCGAGTCAGCATCAAAAAGTTGCAGAGGTTATTGAGGCATCAATCACAAACGACAACGGGAATTTATTTAAAGAAAATTGCTGATGACTTGGCGGTTGGTTTAAGGCTTCTGGAAAAAAGGACACACCCAAGGATGTTGTGAATGCCTGAATTCGTAAGTGATTGAATTATTTTGGTAGTTCCAAGGAGAGTTGAACTCCTGTCTCCGGTGTGAGAGGGCATCCATACCACCACAGCAGTATTGATATTATTCACTTTTCTCCTGCATTAGAGTCATTAAAATCATCAAAAAACACCACGTTTTGTGTCCGCGCGTGTGTCCACGTCTGCCGTTTTCACTCATGCAGTATTTGCAGAGTTGATATTTGCGCAAGACATTTCATGAGTCGCGGCAACCTCGCCTGACTGGCGCGATCGGGTAACAGATGCCCGGGAATTGCATCGAGAAATTCACCGTGTGCCAAAAGCGCCCTGAATGACACAGACAGATAATCTTTCAGGTCGTCAGGTGACGTCATGATTTCAGAAACAATTTCGGGACGGCCATCCACGATGGTGATGATGTCTTCTATATCGTGACTGGACATATAGTCACCGCCGCCGCGTCCTTTGAAAGCTTCGATCTTGGTTGCAAGAAAATACGGAGGCGTTACAAGTTGAATTGTTAACTCTTTTTCAATCTCGATATGCACTGCATTCCTGATGGCAGGCAGGTACCAGCGGTTGGAGAAGCCCAGAATATCTTCCTTCGTCGGCATGACATCGACTTTGACGTCATCAACCAACCAACGGCATACCGGTGCGTTTTCGCTCATGTCCT
>JBDKUM010000072.1:0-2682 GCA_039679715.1 Phycisphaerales bacterium | reverse complement strand
TCATGATCCCAGGACGGCGGCTTTTGTAGATCTTTTTGCAATTGCTTTACATGAAGCCGTTCCTCCTGGGACTTCTTTAATTGATCATAGATGGAACGTTCTTCAACAGTCAGACATGCTTCTCGGGCCATGTTGGTTGCCTGGCCATTCCAAATCACAATATTCTTTAAAGCCGTGACTTCTTTTAAAGCATGCAGCACATCGGTTTTTAACGTACGCAGCGAATCGGCAGAAACGGCTTTATACACAGCGGTTTTGGACAGGGTAGCCGTCTTTTCCAGATTCCCTGTGATCTGTTTTGTAATTTCATCTTTTTCAATCGCTGCTTCCAGCATATCAGCTGCAAAGAGAAGCTGACGATGCTCCGCTTTCAAAGCACGGTATTTTTGTAAGTCAATGACAGCTTTATGATTTTTTTGCGCGGCAACTTCCGGGCCTAAATGCTTTTCCGGCAGACGGTCTAACAGCTCCGCAAGCTTCCTATCGCCGCGTTGCAATGCCTCCTCGCGCTGCGCCTTTAAGCTTCGATGATCCACACGGATCGAATGACCATACTTCTCTAATACGGCATTTTGCACCAAAGCAAAATCTTTACGCATTTCACAAAGATACCGTGCACGACCGCGGCCATTCCATTTTGGATCTTTTTTGCAGCCGCCGCGATTTTCAAGCGTCATTTCCGTATTCTTTTTTGACGGTACGAAGGGGCGTGCAAAGAACTGTTCCCTGGTTCGTTCCTGCTGCCGCTCAAACTCATCTATTTTTCGTTCAGAAAACATGATATGGACATGCGTATTTCGTTCCCCGTTTCCCATCACGGCATCTTTGTCATGAATCGCATAGGCATAATAAAAGTCGCGTAAATGGTGTTCTAAAAACGTATCAATAATTTCTTTATTTTGCTCCAATGCAAGCTCATTGGGCAATGCAAACTCAATTTCTTTATAGCGGCTGTATCCGACGCCTTCGAATCTTTCAGCCGCTGAAAAAAAATTTTTTGGCGAGTCCTGCGCCCACGAAGGCAAATGATGGTCTTTATATATACAGCCGCCTTTTTTCTTAAACTCTGCTTCACGGTTAATGTAGTCAGCGTGTGATGCAGGGTTTACTTTTTCTAATTCAATAGACGGTTCTTTATCGTCAATATCCTTGAATTTGCCATCACGGTTAATATAGTCTATATGCTCCGTGGCTGCAATCGGGGTATCATCCGGCCTTTTATCTGGTTTTATCGTGAAGTGGTAACAAGCCACGGCGGCACATCTCCTTTTTTTTAACCGCAAAGCGGTTCAGTGAGCGGACGCGAACGGCAGATATTGTGTTTGGAATGCTGGTTTTGAGTTTCTCGCCAGAGAAGCTCCTAAGTGCGCCTACCTTTTTTCTGGTTATATCTTACCATGACGCCTCATCTTACGGACGGAGTATTTAGGGAAGTCTTTCGGCTTCAGTTCTAAGAATGGGATTATTTGTATGCTAGAATATAGAAAAAGTATATGAGGAAGAGAGAGCATTTGAAACTACAACAAAAGAAAGAGCGTTTACAAAAACTGAAAGAAAAAATAGTCTTACACAAGAAAAAGGAGCGGCAAATCGAACATGAATTGCATCGTAAGCAACGACAAAAACGGACACGGCAGCTGATTAATGCCGGTTTGCTATTTGAACAGTCCGGTATTTTAGGCAAATATGATACGGATCAAGAATTTATTTTGGGGCTATTGTATTCATCGTCGGAATTTTATAAAAATGATGACATGAAAGAACTCTACAAAAAAATTGGACAAACGCTGAAAGAGGAGACGATTCATGAGTAAAGCACAGTTAGAAAGAATTGAAAATAAGATTCTCCGTTTGAAAAAAGAATTGGAAAAAACGCATGCAGTACTTTCAGAGTTGGAAAACAAAAAACACTCTTATGAAAGTGAATTAGGTCAACTGGAAAAGAAAGCGAATTTGATGCGCCTTGAAGATTTTGGTCATCAATTGCAAGCCGTTGGCGTTGATTTAAAAGCAGTGGACATTGTGCAAGCCGTTCATGTATTAGAAGAACAATTTTGCAGTAAGGAAAGTAAACCGCAGCCACCACAAAATATATCAGTACAGGAAAACGTCAACGAAGATATATTCAATGCGAAGAATGAACTAGATAGTTCGGATGATCCGTTTGGTCCGCCTCTTGCTCAGTCGTAATTTTTTGGCACTCGGCTCCCCGGCTCGACTTGTGGTCGGGTAGTGGAATGTGGGCAGGTATCGGCGCGCTGCGGGGGCTCCCGTTGGCTTGCCCCCCAGCGTCGATAGCTGTCCACATGGAACGTGAGCCGTCCACATGCCGAGCCGGGAATACGGGAAAATCAAACTTATCCACAGCTAAATTTTTAATTCATTTAATAGGGGAGAGTAAAATCATGCGATTGTTTATTGCTGAAAAACCAAGTCTTGCGGCTGAAATTGCCAAAGGACTGGGAAGTGCAACTAAAAAAACCGGATATTTTGAAATCGGCAATGACATTGTTACCTGGGCGTATGGACATGTGCTGCGTCAAAAGAATCCGGAGGAATACAACGAAAAATATAAAGTGTGGAAAATGGAAGATTTGCCGATAATACCTTCTGCCTGGGAACTCGTTGTATCAGAAAATTGTCGGCCGCAGTTTGCCGTCATCAAAAAATTGATTTTGCAAG
>JBDKUM010000071.1:0-1658 GCA_039679715.1 Phycisphaerales bacterium | reverse complement strand
GCTTGTGCCAGCTTGTATTCGGTAATCTCATGGGCAAACATGGCAACCATGTAAACGCCGCCGTCCGGATTCAGTATGGGAGCAATTGTGTTCTCAAAGTAGAGGTCATTACGAATATCCTGAAATGTAACGGTCTTCTTGGTGTTAACCACCTCCTGGATGCGTTCCATTCTATGTAAAGATACTTCTCGCGGGAATAATTGGGATATGTGACGGTTAGTCCATTGTTCAGGTGTCAGCCCCATCCGCAGAGCGGCAATTTCGTTTAAGGTCAGCAAATATCCTTGGCAGTCAAATAAAAAAGCAGATTCAGGAGCGGCGTTAAGTAAAGCTTTGACAATAGTCTGGTTGTAGAGAAGAGTTTGTTCTGTTTTTTTACGCTCGCTGACATCTCGCAAAATACTGACGATAACCGGTTGGCCATTAAAGCAATCCACATGTGAATTAATTTCAAGATCAATATATGCTCCGTTTTTTCCGTTTACCCGGATTTCAAAGAAATGGTTTTTATTAGCCATAATTTCTCGAAATAATTCGCTAAATGGTCTGTTGGCAATGTTTATACCATATCCACTATTCAACTCCAAAAAACGATAGGCCGAATCATTGGCATGCAAAATTTGACCTTGAAGATTCATAATGATTAGTGCATCGGTGCTTTTATCCAGAATGGACGAATTGCTTCTGATTTCTTCTATTATATCACTGTATTCCTTGGTTTCAGATTGCGGTTGGATATTGGCGGGCTCCATTTCATTAACGAGTTCCTGGTCATTTTCCCCTGGTTCACGATTATATGTTTTGTTTATCATTCTGTCTCCTTATGGCTATCAGCAGGATAAAAATTTGGGTTCAATGTTGTACGAACTTCATTGACCAAGCATTATAACAACTGTAAATACTATATAATTCGATATATTAATCCAGTTTTCCTTTAAAATTCTGTAAAGACATTTGCATACAGTTGAAACTGATTTTACATAAAAATTAGTTCACCCAGCCAGCCCTTGTCAAAGCTTTGCAGGAGTTCTAAAAATTAATTTTAGAGATCAATGGATGCTAGGAAAATTGCCAATTCCTTCGAAATTATATATAGTAGTAGAAATTGCTCATTAGAGATGCAATTTAACTGGTTCCCTTGACATATGTTAATTTCTTTACATATTAAATATCATCTTGAAGCAAGCTGAAATAGTTAGATTTCATATGCTTCATTTCTTAAGGAGAATTTATTGATGGAGAATCCCACTGCTATCAATGTCTTATTTAGTACCGGCAAAATATTGCTGGCTTTTTTGCTGGTCTTGCTAAACGGTCTTTTCGTGGCGGCCGAATTTTCCTTTGTCAAAGTACGACCTACTCGTATCAGCCAGCTTGTTTCCGAGGGGAATCGGAAGGCGGCTTTAGTTCAGGAATGTATCAACAAGCTGGACGCCTATCTTTCGGTCAGCCAGCTGGGTATTACTTTGTCCAGTCTAGGCCTGGGCTGGCTGGGGGAGCCGGCTGTTGCCGCTCTGCTGTCTCCGCTGCTTTTTAAATGGGGGATAAATACACCGGCTTTGGTTCATTCCATTTCCTTTATCTTTGCCTTTGCCCTGATTACTTTCCTGCATGTAGTTTTTGGCGAGCTGGCGCCCAAAACCCTGGCTATTCAAAAA
>JBDKUM010000070.1:0-63656 GCA_039679715.1 Phycisphaerales bacterium | reverse complement strand
GATTTTGAGTTCTTTTTGAATTTCTTTAAATATATCTTGGATTTGAAATTCGTAATAATCATAAGAACTTTTATTGGAGCAGTTGCCCAGCAGCCGGATTTTTTTAATAATTTCATTTTTCCTTCTGTAGGCGACCCTTTCGAATCTGTAGCATCTGCTTTCCCCCATATCACATTCATCAATTCTTGTTTTCAATGTAGCTCCTTTGTTTACATAATTTATCATAAAATCAGTGTCATCAGTGATACAAAAAATCTTTGTGTCTTAGTGCCTTAGTGGCTAAAAAGAAATTGCGTGCAATTATTGATTTCCTCTTTTCTCAAATTTTCTAATTTCACCCTTGAATTAATACTTTTTTAATACTTTTTCTTGCTTTTTTTACACCTTTTCGCGCTTTTGTAAAATTCGCGCAAGTATACGCTATTCGCTAATCGCTGTACGCTAAATTTGCGTAGCAAATTTAAAATAATGGTAGCATTAAAAAAAACTATGTAGCATTTTCAAAATATTACGTGGGTATTTTCCCTTGCGCAAATTTTCTTGCGCTCTTTTAAACCTAAATCAATTATGTTCCCCCCTATATAGTCCCACCTTGCGCAGTTTTATAAGGAATAATTTATGACAGACTCTGAATCTGTCACATTGCGATTTCAACCCCTTTAGGGGGGAAGTTTTTTGTGGTTTTTAACACAAAAACGACGAAGCAATCTCAGGCTTCAAACAATATATTTTTTAAAAAAAAATTTCCGCGCACTTTTTCTAATGCGCAAATTCGTTCTTAGCCAAAAATTGAATAGAAGTAAATAAGAGGGGGTAGTTAAAAAACAAATCGTTCAAATGAAAAGAAACGATCAATCTATGTTAACTTAGTTCCTGATGGGCTTGATTTTGTTTTTCTTCTTTATTTCTTTTGAATCGTGCGGCAAAGCCTGCGGTATCGACAATGATATTTGTCAGTCTCTTTCTCAATTCTTCTTCGGTAATATGCCTGTCGAGTTTTCCTTCTTCGGCGATACTGACGATACCTGTTTCCTCGCTTACAACGATAGCGAAAGCATCGCTGCCTGTCGTGATTCCAATCGCGGCACGATGCCTGGAGCCAAGCACGCCTTTAACGGTTCCAAGTTCGGCTAAAGGTAACTGCACTCTGGCAGCGGCGATTTTATCGCCATGGATAATAACGGCTAAATCGTGAAGTGCACCGCCGGGGTAAAAAATCGATTCGAGAAGCGCGGATTTGACCTGTGCATCTATGCGAACGCCTGTTTCGGTAAATTCGCCAAGCGCGACCTGCCGTTCAATTACGATAATGGCACCGATCTTTTTTTCTGAAAGATTGTTAACTGCGGTGATCATTTCTTCGACAGTTTGTGAAAGCTGTCTTTGGCTTGAACTTCGGAAATTAGTTCCTGTTTCACCAATGCGGATGAGCATTCTGCGGATTTCAGGCTGAAAGCCCGCGACAGCGAGAATCAAAACGAGAATTAAAAAACTGCTGTAGAGATATTGAAGTCTTTCGAAGCCGAAGCTGGTAACGAGCAATTTAAGGATCATTGAGCCTGCAAGCAGGAGGATGATAACGCCTCGGAAAAGTCTTTCGCCGCGTGTGCCTTCAAGGAAATTAACAGCCCAGTAGACAACCAAGCCGATGAGAAGCAATTCAATAATAACAATAAGCGGATTATAAGTTGCGACACGGCGGAGGTATTCAATTATCGCATCAATCCACATGCATCAATCCCTTAAAGCTTATTTGTTTTACGTATTTCGATTGCGGTTACGATACTCGTTACGTATGACGTATTTCGTCTTACGTTCGAGCAACGAAAACCGCAGCCATTTAACTAAATAAATTCTCTTTCATAATGATAGAGATTCAAATTCTATTATCTTACAGAATATTCTGTAAGTCTGCTTGCTCTGTCAGTCATCATCCAGGCGTCAATATCGTCAATCATCATTGAGCCGTTGAGACGGAGCTGTCTGGAAATATCATCTGTTCTTTCTTTTTCAGTTTCGCCCAGACCATGACCGCCGATTACAGACCCCACCGCCTGATGTGTGCCGAGAACGGTGTTACCGGCTGATTCACTAACAGTTTTACAGCCGCTAACCGAGACCGCGAACACAACCAGAACAACCGCAAGCAATACGTCGAGCATAATTCTAATCTTCATACTTTCCCTCATAAAAGTTTATACTAATAATAACGTTTAAAAACAACAGTTAAACTGACCAAAGGTCAGGTTAAAATCAAAAATTAAAAATCAAAATGTAAAATTAAGGAGTCTGCTTCCGGCAGAACTGTTTTGTTTTTAATAACTGTTCGGTACTTATGTCTATATCTTAGCAGATTTTAGTATAAATGTCAATTTAGGTAAATTTTAATTTTTAATTAAATTTGATAATATTTTCGCAGGCTAAAAAGTGCTTGTTGGGGCGATATTTGGGCATTTTTTTAGGACTTTTCAGCTATTTTTAATGGGGTGCTTGAATTTTTTTGGATTTTTGCTACCGTAATCCCTATTGTATCGCCGCTGCCGGCGACGGCTAAACAATAGGACGCTGAAAAATGGAATTTCCTGAAAAAACTACTGTTCAGATACATAAAATCACGGTCATACCCCGATATTGCGAAACCGACCAGGGCGGGGTTGTTCATCATGGTGTTTTCCCGATATATTTCGAGATGGGACGTACAGAATTGCTCCGCGCTAACGGTTTGGCGTATAAAGATCTCGAACGCGAAGGATTTTATATGGTAGTTGCGGAGCTGCATGTTAAATATCGCAGGCCGGCGTTTTATGATGAACAGTTGGAACTGGTTACCGAATGCACGAGGGTTACGGCGGCGAGAATTGAGCATTCATATAAACTTTTCCGGCCGGGACTTGGACTTTTGCTGGCCGAAGGCTCAAGCGTACTGGCTTGTATTGATGAGAATGGCAAACCAAAAAGAGTGCCGGAATTTATGTACCCGGAAGAAAATTTAAATCCGAAGCACTAATATCGAAATCCGAAACAAATCCGAATTAACAGTTTAGGAATACAAAATGCCTCAAGATAGAACAAGCGGAGCAAGAGCAAACGAATATGGGCATATGATGGCCCGTAATATTGCAGAAAAAATTGGTGCCGCACCTATAACTGATAATAGCAATGAGTTTGCATATGAAGGACGATTAATCACTATTAGGTGTGCCAAAAAAGGAAATAATCAAATTGGCTGTACATACGCAATGCTGGAAAGGATTGATGTTGTATTTGCTGCTTTCGAAGAGGAAAATGGTATTTACAATATTTATGAAATGTCTCCAGCGCTATATCTTTCTTTATCCAGAGATTCCAAAGATGAAGGCAGAATTGGACTTGTTACTTTAAGTGATTGTAAAAAAGCAGGTAGAATTAGTGAAGCAGTTTCACTTTAATATAAAGGAATTTTTGTGAATTTAAAATCACTTTCATTAGAGCCCGAAATATTTTGGAAGCTATATTCTAAAGAAATAATAAACGTTTTACAAAAAGAGGAGAATCAGAAAGCATACACATCATCGAAAGAGTGGACGAGCCAAATAAAAAAAATAACTGAAAAGATTATAACCGAGGATTATAAAATACATACACAGCGTGAGTTTTATAATATTGATATAATAGGATATGTTACAAATACTACTAAACAGCAATACGATTGGGAACTTAAGATAGCTTACGAGCACGAAAATGATAAGAGTTGGAATGGAGAAATTTGTAAATTAACACATATCATTGCTGATTTGAAAATCATTTCAGCATATTTCAATTTTACCGGGAAAACAAAGATAGAGGAAGTTTTACAAGCTTACATTAATAAATTGGGCAAAGATCGAATGCTCCGTGTTCCTGAAAATAGATGGCTTTTTGTATTCGGGCCTAAACTGAATTCAAATATATCGCCTTTTCGTGCATTTACGTTAAAGGCAGATTTAAAAGTTCAAGAGTTATAAAAAATGGAGGAAAGAATGAAACCGTATAAATTTAAGGGTAATGATTTATTCGACAGTAGAAATCATAAAATCGCATCAATCAAAGGCGATGGCATCTATGACGAAAGAAATCACCGGACTGCAACTATTCGTGGAATTGATATATATGATGAACGCAATCGAAAAGTTGCGATACTTAAAGGCAACGATATCTATGATAATGCCAATAGAAAAATTGGAACTTTGAAGGATATACAAGATAAAATTGAAAATGCAATTGGCGGACCAACCATAGTTGCTTTATGGTTGTTTTTCTGTCGATAAAAAACCCCCGGAAAGACCGGGGGTTTTTGTCAAATCAAATAGATATCCGCTTTCGCGGGTATGACAAAATCTTTATTTAAGAAGAGACTTTGCTAAATCGACTGCTGAAGCGGCATCTGCGGCGTAACCATCAGCGCCAATTCTGTCAGCGTAAGCCTGTGTAACAGGTGCTCCGCCAATCATTGTCTTTACTTTCAGGCCGGCGGCTTTGATTGCCTGGATTGTTTTTTCCATTGAAGGCATTGTTGTTGTCAAAAGTGCACTCATGCCGACAACCGCGGGTTTGAGTTCCTTAACTTTATCGACAAATTTTTGTGCTGATACATCAACGCCGAGGTCGATAACATCGAAACCAGCGCCTTTGAGCATCATAACAACGAGGTTCTTGCCGATATCATGCAAGTCGCCCTGAACAGTGCCGATAGCTGCCTTTGCCAAAGGCTGTACGCCTGCTTCTACGAGTTTTGGTTCCAGAACTTCCAAAGCGGTCTTCATTGCGCGTGCGGCGATCAAGACTTCAGGAATGTAAACTTCATTATTTTTGAAACGAACGCCAATAACGTTCATACCTGCGATCAAACCATCATTTAGTATCTTGGCCGGAGGCATGCCTTCACTAATTGCGGCTTTTGTGATTTCAAGAGCCTTGTTCTGATCGCCTTTAATTACAGCTTCGCTTAATGCTTTTAAATCTGCCATTTGTTACCCTTTAATTATAGGACTAAATACTATTTCCAATTCCACAATTCCACGGATGATTAAACAACTTTTTGGCTTTTGAATCAAGAGACAAGAGGCATTTTGACATTTTTTTAACAGAATGCGTGTACAAAACAGCAAATTAATGCAAAAACATAAACTATTTAGCCACTAAGGCACAAAGACACGAAAAATTATATTTCTGACAAAAGCAAGATAGTTATAAAAAAAAAGTTGTGCCTTATATTTATTTTTTGTTGTATAGTGGAAAATATTAAGCGTATTAAGTGAAGAAAACTATGAGTGATTATATTGTATTAGTAAAACAAGTTCCTGATATTACGCAGATTACAGACAATGCTTTTAATCTGGAGACAGGGACTCTGATTAGATCGAGACTGGCTAGTGTTATCAATGAGCTTGATACGCAGGCATTGGCGATAGCTCATCGCATGAACCAGATAAGCGACAAGCAGGGCAGAATCATCGCGCTGACGATGGGACCGCCTGCAGCGGAAGAGGTTTTGAAATACAGCCTGGCAAGATGCTGCGATAATGCGGTGCTGCTGACGGATAAGGCTCTGGGCGGAGCGGATACTTGTGCAACTGCTAATCCGCTGGCGTTCGCGATAAAAAAAATCGCCGCTGAACTGCTTGGCGGCTCGAATGATTATTACGTTGTTTGCGGAATGCAGTCGGTTGACGGCGATACCGCGCAGGTGCCGGCGCAAATCGCTGAAGAATTAAATATGCCATGCGTGCCTTACGTTACGAATGTTCAATATGAAAATGGACGCTTCGAATTTACAGGCATTATCAGCGGCGGAAGCCAGGTAATCAGCAATAGAAAAAGTCCGGCTGTAATTACAGTCGCTAAATATGAATACCCGCTGTTCGCGACATTTTGCGGAACACGGATGGCCAACAAATTCAGAGTTGTTCAATGGGGTGCAAACGACATCAACGCGACTCATATCGGAATCACAGGCTCCAAGACGAGAGTGATTTCTGTTTTCCCGCCGGGCAAGACTATGCGAAAATGTGAGCAGGTTAACGGCAGCGATGAGCTTGTAAAAAAAATCCTCGAAAATTTCGGCAAGGAAAATAAAAACAGCAGTTCAGATGATAATGGATACATGCTGCCTGCAAGGCGAAAAAATTTTGACAGAAGTTTTGAAGGTACGAAAAAGGAAAGCGAAGATTATAAAATACTTTCCGATATTTTAGAAAAACTTGAGATTAAAAAGCTTGAAGATATTACAGAAGAAATGAAAGCGAAAATTTTGGCTTCCGCCGGTGAGCATTTCCATAAGAAAGCGCTTGAAGATATGCTTGCAGGCTTGCAGGCTGTTGAATCCTCATATAAAGGACAGGTCTGGGTAGCGGCGGAATGCGATGAAAATAAAATTCATCCCGCGACATTCGAGCTTATCGGAAAAGCACGGCACCTGGCCGATTCATTAGGCACAGAGGTTGGAGTAGTAATAGCTGGAAATAAATTAGAAACCAAAAAATTGATTGAAGCGGGGGCGGATTTTGTTTATGCAATCGAGCATCCGCTGCTTGAAAAGTTCGACCCGATTACATATCGCAAAGTTTTTGCGGATACGATTGGAAAATATTGGCCGCAGATTGTACTTTTTGCGGCGACGCCGCAGGGCAGGATTGTAGCGCCAATGATTTCATACAGGCTCGGCTGCGGATTGACGGCTGATTGCACCGGTCTTGATATTCGGGACAGCAGCAGGAAAAATCAGGTAGCGATTTTAATGCAGACACGTCCGGCGCTTGGCGGGAATGTGATGGCGACAATTTGCACGAAAGATTCTCGCTGCCAGATGGCGACAGCACGGCCGGGGGTTATGAAAAGATTGCCGGCGGACGCGACACGAATCGGCAAGGTAATAAAAGAAACAGCGCAAATATCACAAGCGGATATAAGCCTTGATATAATCAACATAGAAAAAGGACACGGCAAAGTAAATCTTGGAGCTGATGTTGTTGTTAGCGGCGGAAAAGGAATGCAGAGCAGAGACAATTATGAAGAAATGTTAAGCGGTCTTATCGAGGCGCTGAAACAGAAGCTGCATACGAGCGTTGAGAAAGGTGCTTCACGCGCGGCGGTTGAGCAGGGATTTATCGACCGCATTCATCAGGTAGGCCAGACAGGCACATCGATTGGCCCGAAACTTTATGTCGCTCTTGGAATTTCCGGCGCGATTCAACACATGATCGGCGTGGCAAACAGCGATATAATTGTCGCGGTCAACAGCGATCCGGCCGCACCGATTTTCAAACATTGTGATTATTATATGGTTGGAACGATTGAGAAACTTGTTCCGGAACTTATAAATGCATTGGCAAAAACGATATGAACAAAACATCAATATTAATAGTTGGAGCGGGGCCTGCGGGCTTGTCGGCGGCGATGAAGCTGAAGAAATTGCTGCCGCAAACGGAAATTTGCGTTATCGATAAGGCGGCAGAAGGCGGCAATCATAATCTTTCAGGCGCGACGGTCGAAGCAGGTGCGATTGAAATGCTGCTCGATGATATCAAAGCGGGTTGGAAAAATACCGAGCAGGCAAAAGATATTTTCAGTTATCGAGTTAAAAAAGATAACGTGATGTTTTTTGCCGGCAGTAAAATGGCGTTCAATATTCATCCGATACTTAAACTTGCCGGTATGTTCAAAATCAATTTCGGAATGATGAATCATCAGGGTGATTATATTTTATCCATCAGCAAGCTTACTAAATGGATGACTCAACTTGCAAAGGAAATGGGCATTGAGGTTATTCATGGTTTCGCGGCGGAAGATATAATTTACGATACGCAGAAAAATATCGCGACAGGAATTAAACTCGTAGACCAGGGGCTTGATAAACACGGAAGCAAACTGCCCAATTATGTCGCAGGTGAAATCATCAACGCGGATGTTATAATTCTTGCCGAGGGATGCGACGGGCTTGTTACAGAAAAATTTATCAGAAAAGCATCGCTTGAGAGACACGCAAAACAGCTTTACTCTGTCGGCGTTAAGGAATTAATAAGGGTCAGCGATGAGCAGTTCGCGAAATTCACAACTGAAAGGGCGGTTCATGCGATGGGCTGGCCGCTGTGGGTGCCTGTACTGGGGCCGGCAATGTTCGGCGGCGGAACAATGCACCCGATAAGTCAAAATCATATTGCGGTATCTATGATTGTCGGCCTTGATTGGAAATATTGCGATTTCAATCCGCAGGATGCATTGACGAATTTTAAAAATCATAGTTACGTGAAAAAATTTATCGAAGGCGGAAGCATCGTTGAGGCTGGTGCGAAGATGATTCCCGAAGGCGGTTATTTCGCTTTGCCGAGAAATACGCAGACAAGCGCGATGGGCAGATCGAATGTATTAATCCTCGGCGATGGCGCGGGCTTTGTAAATATGATAAAAATCAAAGGGCTGCATAATGCAATCAAAAGCGGGATTGCGGCGGCAAAGGCGATCGCGCAATCGACAAATAATTATACCGCGGCAGCTTCAAAATATACCGAACTGCTCAACTTGATGGGAGTAATTGCCGAAATGAAACTTGCGTCGAAGTTCAGGCAGAATGTCGCCAAGCTGGGGCCGCTGTTTGGAATGCCATTGTCTGTGCTCGGACAGAAGGGGCCGTTGTTCGAGGTCGAAGAAGACTACAAAGTAATGTCCTCGGAAAAATATAAATATAAACCCGCGAAAAGTTATGATAAAGATACATTTACCGCGATGGCGGGCACGCAGCATCGTGAAGAGCAGCCGAGCCATCTGACGATAATTAACAGAAATATTTGTATGCAGCAATGCAGGCCGAAGTTTAACGCGCCATGTATTACATTCTGTCCGGCGGGTGTATATGAAACTGTGCAGGATGAAGTTAAGCCCGCAAATGCTTCGAACTGCCTGCACTGCAAAACATGTCAGCGGAAATGCCCGTTCGATAATATTCGCTGGACAGTTCCCGAAGGCAGCGGCGGGCCAAGATATAACAAAATGTAAAAATCAAAATTACTAGTAATTTTAAAGCCTGAGATTGCTTCGTCATCCTGCTTCGCAAAGCTACGCAGGACTTCCTCGCAATGACAAATGGATGTGGGGGCAAAAGGTTTAGTACCTCCTCCTTTCTAAACCTTTCCCGCATCCTGCTTCGCATAAAGCTACGCAGGACTATCCATTTTTTTATCGTAAACAATTTGATATAGGGCAAACACATGGGTTTGCCCCTACAACCTTAAAATTTATTTTGCCAATTTGAATATTTTTCGCAAAGCTTTTGGGTCGATATCAAAATTTTCGCCGATGTTCCAGCCTTGTTTTGCGGCACGTTCAGCAATAACATCGCAATCTGCCGGAGTTAATTTATAGCTTGATAATTTTGTCGGCATACCAACGGAATTGAAAAATTCAATCGTCTTTGTGATGGCGGCGTTTGCTTTTTGTTTTTTCGTGCCTTTCTTTATGCCATAGACATTTTCGGCGAGCATGGCAAGTTTATCGGCTTTGTTATTCAATTCATATTTCCAAACCGCCGGCAGTACAATCGCGAGAGTTTCTGCGTGCGCCAGTCCGAAGAAAGCAGTCATTTCGTGGCCGATGCTATGCGTGCTCCAATCCTGCACAACGCCTTGACCTATCAGGCCGTTAAGCGCCATTGTCGCGCACCACATAAAGTTTGCGCGTGCGGTATAATCTTTTTTGCCGTTCATTACAGCAGGAGCGACATCTATGAGCGTTTTGTAAATTGATTCAGCAAATCTATCCTGCAAAAACGCATTTATGTTTTTTGTCGCATACTGCTCGCAAACGTGAACGTAAGTATCAACAATGCCATTTCGCAATTGTTTTTTATCCAGGGAATAAGTAACCTGCGGATCGAGAATGGAAAATTGCGGATAACATAACGGGTTTCCGAATGCGAGTTTTTCTTTGGTGCTTTTGCGTGAGATGACTCCAAAAATATTCATCTCTGAACCTGTTGCCGGCAGTGTAACGACAGTTCCCAGAGGAATCGCGGATTTAACGGCTGAGCCTTGTGAAGTTACAATTTGCCATACATTTTTGCCTTTGAATGGAATACCGGCGGCAATAAATTTGGAGCCATCCATAACGGAACCGCCTCCGACAGCAAGAATGAAATTAATTTTTTCCTTTCTGCCAAGTTCTATCGCCTTGATGCAAGTTTCGTAAGACGGGTTCGGTTCGATTCCGCCAAATTCGACAGTCTTACGATTTTTCAAAGCTTTTTTAACTTGTGTATATATCCCATTTTGTTTAATAGAGCCTCCGCCGAAGGTTAACAGAACCTTAGCTTTTGGGTCTATAAGGGCATTTAATTGAGAGATTTCATTTTTGCCAAAAACAATTTTAGTTGGATTTTGAAATGTAAAATTAAGCATACTTAATATCCTTTTATTTAAGAGACCGATATTATTTAACTTATTATAAAGCAGATTGCTAATAAAAAAATATTTTAAAAAATTATAAAAAATGTTCAATTTTTTTCAGCAACGTGCCGATTTTTTTATTAGGCTTTTAATAGAGATTGCTTCGCCCTAAAAGGCTCGCAATGACATAAAAAACTAAATGGCTCGATGTCTCGATAAGAGTCAAGTTTAGCAAAGCCGGCATATCATCTCGATGCGTATCGACATGGCTGATGGTAAACGGTAAGCAGGCAAAAGGCTAAAACGCAAAAAGAAAGAGCCATAAAACAAAAGACGGGGCTTAATGCCCCGTCGTTTTTTTTGCGCGTGCCACAGAGATTTATTGTTTAGCCACAGAGAACACAGAGACCACAGAGGTATAGAAATTAAAAAATGGAATTGATGTTGTGCATGGTGCTTAGGAAAATATCGAGAAAGACCGCGGTGTACAGAATGAACATTCGCAGGAGATGCCATGCTTTGTTTGTCTCTGTAATAAAATAAATCGCGAGGATTGAAACAACTCCCAAGCCATACAAAACGGCTGAAAGCGGTATAATGCCCGGCTGGGTATGCTTGATGAAAACGTCGACAATACTCAACAGCAGCAAAATCGCAATCGTTGAAATAAGCCATTTGCCATCGCCTGCGCCGGCAAGAACAATCGTTTCAAGGCCGCAGGCAATTACAATAGAGCAAATCATAACAGGTATCGAAGCCCACACTACCGGCGGAACATTCAAAATAGGCCTGGTAAAAGCGGCAGATAAAGCAAGAGTAAATAAAACTATAATTCCGATTCGCCGAGTTCGTATCAGAACAGCGGTGCCCATAATCAGGCCGGTAATGCAAACGTGATAAAAACCGGGAGCGAAAATATCCTGCTTGACTCCGATAGGGTCGATGATGCCGAGAAGAGATTTCGGCAGTAATTGAGTTTGAATAGGTATGGGAAATAAATAATGTATCGCGGCAAAATGGTAGGCCGCGAATATGAAAAGAACAGAAAGAAATACGAGCATGCCTGAAATAATTTTTGTGTTCAGTCTGTCAAGCTTTGTCCAGCGATAAAAGAAGACCGCAGGTATAAAAGTCCACGGCAGCAGGGCGTAAACCAGCCCCGCAAAAGGATGAAAACATAAAAAGGAACATGCATAAGTTCCAAAACCATATACCGCACCTCCGGCCAGCGATGCGAAAAAGGAAAGCACCCATCTTCTGCAAAGAATGAAAACGCCTGCTGAAGCTATAACGGTTTCAACTGGAAAAAGAATTTTGTAATTTGTAAGATTTTGCTGATATGGGTAAAAAAGAAAAACAGCAAAGGCAGTATAAAATATTACTGCAATCGGAAAAGATATCAGCAATGGTGGTCTTTTTTTAAGCATTCTTTTTTTTAAGCGTACAGCGTAAACGCTAATTGCTGAACGCTATTTAATAATTACGTTTTGGTTTCCGCGGCGGATTGTACCGATTTTGAAAACTGTTTCGCCTGATACACGTAATTTTTCAGCCACTGATGATGTGAAATCGGGAGCGACGATTAAAACATAGCCGATGCCCATATTGAAAACGCGGAACATTTCTTCTTCTTCGACCGGCCCTTTATTCATCAGGAAATCGAAAATCGGTTCTCTTTTCCATGCGGATTTATCAAGAACGGCATCACAGCCTTTTGGCAGAACGCGCGGGACGTTGCCGGGCAAACCGCCGCCGGTGATATGCGCCATAGCGTGAATGACTTTTTTGGATTTGTATTGAGAAAGAAGCTTCAAAATCGGACGAACATAAATTTTTGTCGGTGTTAAAAGAGCTTCGCCAATTGTTCTGTTTCCCAGTTCCTTAATTACGTCGTCGACTTTCAATTTCAATTTTTTAAAGCATATATTTCTGGCCAGAGCGTAGCCGTTGCTGTGCAAACCGCTAGAGGCGAGGCCGAGGATGGTGTCGCCGATTTTAACGTTTGTGCCTGTTATTATTTTGTTTTTTTCGACAACGCCGACAGCGAAACCTGCCATATCGAAATCGTCTTTTTTGTAAATGTCGGGCATTTCGGCAGTTTCGCCGCCAATTAGAGCGCAATTTGAAAGTCTGCAAGCGGCAGAAATGCTTTCGACAAGCTCGGCGATTTTGGCAGGCTCAAGTTTATTTACGCCCAGATAATCGAGGAAGAACAGTGGTTCTGCACCCATTACGAGCATGTCGTTAACGTTCATCGCGACAAGGTCGAATCCGACAGTATCGTATCTGTTCATATCGCGAGCGACAAGCATCTTTGTGCCGACGCCATCGGTGCAGGCGGCGAGCACGGGATTTTTGTAATTCTTTTTGAAGATTTTTTCGCAGTAATCGAGTCTGAACAAACCTGCGAAACCGCCATGGATGTCTATCACGCGTGGACCATAGGTGCTTTGTACCGATGAGCGAATTCTTTCGACCATCACGTCGTTGGCGTCGATGTCAACGCCCGATTTTGCATAAGTCAAATATTCAGTCATTTTAATCCATTAAAAATTAAGTAAATGAGTAAAAGGGTAAATGGGTAAATGAGTGATCAATTCTGATTACCCATTTACTCATCTACACATTCACTCATATACTTTTACAGTTGTACAGGTTCATCATCGAAAAGCTGCATCTGATAACGTTCCATCATAAACTTGCCGACAACCGAAGTAACAGGAACGGGATATTTGCCATTCCAGCATGCGGTACAATAATGGTCTTTCGGCAGCGATGCACAGGCGAGCATTCCTTCAAGTGAAATATAGCCCAGGCTGTCAACATCGAGAAATTCTTTAATTTCATCCATGCTTCTGCCATGCGCTACCAATTCTTCTTTTGTGGGAAAGTCAACGCCGTAAAAACATGGAAACAATACTGGCGGGCAGCTAACCCGCATGTGTATTTCTTTTGCACCTGCATTTCTAAGTGCGGTAATTTTGCCTTTTGTGGTAGTTCCGCGAACGATTGAATCATCGACAACAACTACACGTTTTCCTTGAACTATAGGTTTAACAACCGATAGTTTAAGTTTAACCGCAAGGTCTCGCATTTCCTGTCCGGGCGCAATAAATGTTCTGCCGACATAATGGCTTCGCACAAAACCCATATCGAATCGGATTTTACTTTCATCACTATAGCCGATAGCCGCCGATGTCCCGGAGTCTGGAACCGGAATAACAACATCAGCATCAACCGGATGTTCCCTGGCTATTTGTTCGCCGCATTTTCTGCGAACTTCGTGCACATTCTCGCCAAAGATATAGCTGCTTTGTTTTGCAAAATAAATATGCTCGAAAATGCAGTGCGCGGGCTTGATGTTTCCCGGTTTTACAAAAAATCTGCTGTGCAGTCCGTCTTTATCGACAGTTACAATTTCGCCCGGCTCGACTTCGCGGATATATTCAGCGTCGATAGTATCGAAAGCACATGTTTCACTTGCGAAACAATAATCGCCGTTTTTGGTTTTGCCTATGCATAAAGGCCTGATGCCGTAAGAATCTCTTGCCGCTTCGATCCTGTTAGGGAACAAAAAGAGCAGAGAAAATGAGCCTTGTAAATGATTAAGAACATGCCCCAGCGGGTCTGGTTTGGCAACATGAGATGGTTTTGCTAATAAATGAATAATAATTTCAGTATCGTTTGAAGTTTTGAAAATGTTGCCATATGCTTCGTATTCATCCCGCAGTAGAGCTGCGTTGATCAAATTGCCGTTATGTGCGACGGCGACCTGGCCGCGTGAATATTCACTTAGAAGAGGCTGGGCATTGGATACATTGCGTGAACCGCTTGTCGAATAGCGGACATGCCCGATTGCTATGGGATTTTTGAGCATTGAAAGGACGTCTTTGCTGCTGCGGAAAACCCGTGTGGTATGTCCCATTCCGACGTGTAATCTAATTGCTTCGCCATTGCTTGAGGCAATCCCGGCCGATTCCTGGCCGCGATGCTGAAGACTGTGCAAAGCGTAAAAAGTCTTTTCGGCGGCATCGGGGTCTCCGAAAATTCCAAAAAGACCACAATTTTCTTTTTTGTCCATAAAAATTATCCAGATAAGAGGAGTAGAGACTGTAACAAAGATATTCTTTATTCTTTGGAGTTATACGTTTAGTGTATCTAAATGCTCAACTCAAGTCAAATTCTTTTAAGTTAATTAAGTAAATAGTGTATTGCAAAAGATAGGAATTGTTTGTATTTTGTATAAAGATTAAGATTAAGGTGTTTATGGCGGGTGCTAAACCAAAGATTGTAGTTGTAGGTAATGTTTACATTGATATTGCAATGCGATGTGAGCATTTTCCCCATGATTTGCAGACGATATACGGCAGCAGTTTTTCATACACGCCGGCCGGTTGCGGTTTGAACCAGGCGATACAGGCTGCGCTTTGCGATTGTGAAGTTTATCTCGTCGGCAAGGTGGGCAAAGACCAGTTTGGGGAACTAATTCGCGATAATCTTGCCGAATATGGAGTACATAGCGATTTTTTGTTTGAGGCTGAAGCAAAAACTACGGGCGTGAGCGTTTCTTTTGTAAATAGTGCCGGAGCAAACAGGACAATTATTTCAGAAGGCGCTAATAAAGCTCTAACACCGGCGGAGATAAATACATCCGAGTTCGAGCGAGTAATTTCAAGTGCAGATGCCTGCCTTGTAAATGCGCAATTACCGCAGGATTTTGTTAATGCGGCGATTCGAGCGGGCAAACTTTCACATGCAAAAGTAATTCTTGACCCTGAACTTTCAACCGAGCAATTCCAAATTCAAAGCGGCCAACTGCCGCGTGACTATTATACCGCTGATATTATAGTTCCAAATTTCATCGAAGCTGCGGAACTTAGCACTGCACAAAATCCCAATATTCATGCCGCTAAACTCATTGGTTCGGATTTAATTGCACGAGGCGTTGGGTGCGCGGTGATAAAACTCGGCAGAAAAGGCGCGATTGTAGTTGATAAAAACGGGACGGAACATATTCCTCCGTTTGAAGTGAAAATTGTTGACCATACCGCTTGCGGCGATGCGTTTGACGGAGCATTTGCCGCTTGCTGCGCATTTGAAACAGATATCAGGAAAGCTGTGAAATTTGCATGCGCTGCCGGTGCTTTGGCTTGCTCCAAATTCGGCGCGCAGGAATCTCTGCCCAAAAGGGAAGAAATTCTAGAACTGCTCCAGGAATTACCGTAGATTATGCAGTTGTTTGCTCAACAGCGGTTTTAGCGTGAACTTCTGCGATTGTAAACCAGAATGTTGAGCCCTGGTCGGGCTGTGAATCGAGGCCAATTTTACCATTGTGTCTTTCGACGATTTTTTTGCAAACTGAAAGTCCGATTCCTGTACCTTCGTATTCTTTCGAATGCAGGCGTTTAAACATTGTAAAGACAGCACTATGATACTCCGGCTTAATTCCTATTCCGTTATCCGTTACTTCTATCCTTACATTGCCGTCAGGAGCAGGCTTTGAAGTAATTGTAATTTGCGGCCTGTTGCCGGGCTTTTGGTATTTAATGCCGTTGACAATCAGATTCTGCATGAGTTGAGTGATTTGCGTCGTATCGCCAACGATTACCGGCAGAGGCTGGGGTTTGTTTATGATAACATTTTTCTCTTCGATAAGAACAGCAAGCTCGAATTTGCATATCTGTTCAAGAATGATATTAAGGTCAACTTTCTGCAATGGATGCGGTTGTGAGCTTACACGCGAATAGACGAGCAGACCGTCAATCATTTTCTTTATTCGTTCTGCGCCATCTATCATGTAATGCATATTTTCAATATCGCCGCCTTCTATTTTATCTTTGAGAGAAGATTTCAGCATTTCAGCGAAAACAACGATTTTTCGAAGCGGTTCTCGTAAATCGTGTGAGGCTACATACACGAAATTTTTAAGCTCTGTATTTGCTTCCTGAAGCTTTTCAGTTGTTTGCATTAATTCGAGATTAAGATTATTTGTCGTGTTTTGTTTTTCAGCAAGTTCAACTATTCTTTCTTTCAAGTGATTCATCAAGGTATCGAAAGATCTTGCCAGACTTCCAATTTCGTCTTCTCTTTCAGTATAAAGCTTTGTGCTGAAATTGGAATCTTTGTCGATCTTTTCAAAATTATTTTTGAGTGTATTTATTGGGTTAAAAATGAGTATACGCAGCATATACAGGAGAATACCTAAGCATAATAAACCGCCAGCAGCCGTGATAAAAACAAAACAGGCGATGACTTTTTTGCCATAATTGGATATATCTCTGGGCATTTCTATTTCAAAAGTTACGCATCTTTCAGTTCCGACTTCATAAAAGTTGGAATAACCTCTGATTAACTTGTCATTTACCGTTTCAATATAATTTTTTGTTGGGGAAAGCAAGCTAAGGTCTTTAAAATTATCAATAATTTTAAAATCCAGGCATGTTTGATTTCTTAGCTTTTCAATAACCACATCGTTAAAATATCGGCCTATAATTAAAGTTCCGCTTAAAGGCAATGAAGTCGCACTGTTCGAGATAGGTTGAGCCGCCACTAATATCGGTGAATTTGAAACAATGATCATACCCGATTTGGCTTCGGCCGGATCTTTGATTTCGAAAAATTCTTTTTGTAAAAGCAAACTTTGTTTTAAATCTTCAGGAATGTTATTAACTAATTCTCCTTCGGAATTAATAAAACAGCTATAGACTATTTTGCCCTGCAAATCAAAAAAAATCATAAAATTAAGTTTAAGATTTTTTATGCAATCCTCTGTCAAATTCGATTCAACGTAAGTCGAACTTTTTCCAAGTACGAAATCGCGTGAATCATCCCATGGTGCCCAATCTCCGTTAATGGTTTCAAGATTCTCCAATTCTCTCAGTATGCTGTTATGAAGTCGAGTAATATTTGTCTCAACAGATTGATATTCGAGATCTTCAAAGCCTTGCCTTATGACTGTATTTGAGGAAAGGTAAAGCACTCCTACGAGAATAATGAATACCATTCCAATGCAAATCGCCGCTTTTTGCCCGACAGAAAATTTAATAGATTTCATTGCATATCCTTATAAAGCATAATTATTTTTCGGCTTTATAAGATGGTAGATTCAAATTTTGGATGTTAAAGCTGAAATGTAATATGTTGCAACGATTCGCTAAATTATTATCGGACTAAAAAAGTAATTTGATAGCGGCAGCTGCGGCGAGGATTTGGACAAAGAAATTAAACCATTTTTGCGGTACTTTTTTGAGAATGAAAATGCCTGCTATCGCACCGATGGCGATAAGGGGCAGCATCGAAATATCAGCAGCCATCGATTGCGTTGTAATTCTGCCTTCACTTGCGAAGATTGCCATTTTGAGCCAATTTAAAATCAGGAAATACCATGCTCCGGTTCCGATGAATTCATATTTTGGCAGCTTCATAGCAAGCAGGTAAATCGCCATCACCGGACCGGCAGCGTTTGCAAGTTGAGTAGTAAGACCGGCTATGAAGCCCATCGAAGAGGCAAATATTTTACTCTGTGAAAAATCCTGTTTGATATGTTTTTCACGAAGGTAATTAAGGATGACCATTATAAGGACAATAATGCCGATGACAGGGCGAAGTGTATCATCATTAATTTTACGAATCACGTAAGAGCCGACTGCGATGCCGACAAGTGCGGCAGGGAGGAGCTTCAAAATTATTTTCCAGTTTGCATGCCGATGGTAATAGCCAACAGCAAACAAATCCGCCAATGCCAACATCGGGAGTATTAGTCCCGTTGAAGTTCTCGCAGAAAAAAACGAAGCTAACAGCGGCACCACAACAATTCCCACGCCTGGGAGTGCTGTTTTATTTAAACCTATCAAAACAGCGCATAAACCCATTATAAGCCATTGTACATGGCTGAAATCCTGCGGCAAAAAACTTGTTAAATATGAAAACATAATCGGTGAATCATAACAGGAATGAAAAATAATGCAAAAAAAATGGCTGTACTGAAAATTTCAATACAGCCATCTTGCTAATAATCAATAACCAATTTCCAATAATCAAATTTCCAAATACCAAAAATTGGAATTTGCCTTTTGATTATTGTTTATTTTGTTTGTGTTGCAGATTCTGTCGATTTTTTGGCATTAGCTGCTGCGGCTTTTTTGCAAATCTTTGATACACACTTTGGAGCATTTGGGTCGACTGGTGTGTTTGGATCTGCCGCTTTTTTGCATTTTTTTAGACAAGCCTTTTTACATTCTTTTTTGCACGGCTTGTTTTCTGATACTTTGCAGGACTTTGCTTCTTTATCGGCTGCTTTGACTTCTTTTCTGTTAAGGAAAGATAACCAGCCCAATTTTTTGCCTGAAGCTTGTGCTGTTTCATTCTTGCATTTTTGCTGACATTTTATATTAGACTCTTTTTTGGCGCACTGCTTTTTACTCTCTCCCGCTTTTTTAACTGTGCATTTTGCTGCTGCATTAGCATCAGCACATGCTTTCACTGCCTGGCCTTTTTTCACACTGGCCTTTTTCTCGTTTGCCTTTTTGTCGCCGGCATAAGCGATGGTCATACTAACCATGAGCATCACTGCTGTCATCAAAATCATCTTTGAGTATTTCATATTCTATCCTTTCCTTGAAATAGACATTCAAAGTTCAAATACTTATAAAATAAAAGTTTGTTCGTTAAATTTTTGGCCTGTTGCCCAGATAATCAGTTTTCGGCAGACCGCCTGTAAGCGGAAGTGCATAATCCACAAAGGCTTGTGTTATGCCGTTTCCTTCCTTATTAATATATTCGTCAGCCAGAGATTTTGTCTTTTCAGCGACATTTTTAAGTTCAGTTCTGAAAAGTTCAACGCCGTAATTTTTGCCGCTGCCTGTACGTTTCATGGAAACCGAACCGTTGAGTTGATTCATCGCGTACTGAACCGCATGCCTGCCGCACCATCGTGCTTCCGATACGTCAACGGGCGACTGCAAACCGGCGAAACTTCTCTGCAAATAACCGAAAGTATCTGCACGAACGCGTTTGACTTTCAGTTTTGTTTTGATTTGTGATGCGAGGAAATCAGCCAAAGCGCCAGTTCCTGAAAGCTGAACGTTACCGTGTGAATCGCGTTCATTTGTTTCGGTGATTTTTTCAGCCCACGTCTTGTGGTCTACATCGCTCATGCCTTCGCTTACAGCGATAACGCATCTGCCAAGTTTTTTATAAACAGCGTCAACATCCGAAAGGAATTTATCCATTGTAACCGGTCTTTCCGGCAGATAAATCAAATGCGGACCGTCGTCGTCTCTTTGTTTGCCAAGAGCCGAAGCCGCTGTAAGGAAACCGGCGTGGCGTCCCATTATCACATCGATTTTAATTCCCGGCAATGCCCTGTTATCCAAATCATCGCCCATGAGAGCGCATGATACGAATTTCGCCGCTGTACCGAAACCCGGGCAATGATCTGTTACAAGCAGGTCATTATCGATTGTCTTGGGAACATGGAAAGCTCTTAATTCATATTTAGCTTCGATAGCCATGTTATTAATGATATAGCATGTGTTAGCGGAATCGTTGCCGCCGATGTAGAAGAAGTATCGAATGTCGCGTTTTTTGAAAACATCCAGAATCTTTTTGCAATATTCGTTATCCGGTTTGTCTCTGCTTGAACCCAAAGCGGAAGAAGGACTTGCCGCCACAACTTCGAGTTCATCGTTTGAAACTTTCATAAGGTCTATGAAATTTTCCTTTACAACGCCGCTAACCGCGTGAATCGCACCATAAAGGTTTTTAATTTCAGGATGTTTTTTAGCTTCTTCAATAACGCCGACCAGTGAGGCATTAATAACGCCGGTAGGTCCGCCCGATTGACTTACAATTGCGTTTGCTTTAGGGGCACTTGCCATTTTTTATTACCTTTCAATATGGTTATTAACTGAAAACCTCGAATATTATACATGTTTGACCTTTTTTCAACAATCTTTTATAATTGTTTTCGATTTGAGAAAGTTATAATATGAAATTTGGCATAATAAGCGATACGCACGACCATCATGTAAATGTATTGAAAGCTGTGGAGATTTTCAACCATCATCATGTTGATTATATTTTCCACGCAGGCGATATTGTCTCGCAATACACCGCACGCGCTTTTAAGGAAGCCACTAATGCCAAATTTATTGCTATTTTCGGCAATAATGACGGCGAAAAATTTGTGCTTAAGAGCGTAATTGAAAGTTTTGGCGGCGAAATTCACCAGGATCCTTATACCGGCGAGATAGCGGGCAAAAAGATTTTTATGACACACAAGCCCAGCGTGCTTGATGAAATCACTGCAAGTCAGAAATATGATATTATAATTTACGGCCACACTCATTTTCGAGATATTCGAACAGTCGGCAAAACTATAATCATTAATCCCGGCGAAGCGACCGATTGGGTCTGCGGAAAAGGAAATCTCTGCATCATTGACACAGAGACTTTGAAAATCGAAGAATTCGATTTGTAAAATGAATCAGGATGGACTGTTGAAAAGTTCGACGATTGAGATTGCCGCGGTCGTACAAAGTACTCCCTCGCAATGACAAAAAACGCAAATCTGTCATTGCGAGAAAGATTGCGAAGCTTTAGCTTCGCAAATCGACGAAGCAATCTCAAGCTTTCATATTTTAATAATCATAAAGTTTATAGCTTTAAACTTGATTTTTCAGACTGAATTTTTTTATTTATCATCACAGCGCTGACCGCAGCGCCAAAACCATTATCGATATTCACAACACAAACACCCGGCGCGGTGCTGTTAAGCATTGTTAATAACGGCCCGATGCCCATGAAGCTGGCGCCATAGCCTATACTTGTGGGAACAGCTATAACTGTGCAATCAACCATTCCACTTACAATCCCCGGCAAAGAACCTTCCATACCCGCTACAACGATAACAACATTCGCTTCCCTGATTTTCTTTAGATGCATAATAAGTTTATACATTCCGGTTTTGCCGACATCGCTGATAAACTCGACTTCCTGGCCCATAATCTCTGCGGTAACTTTCGCTTCGGTCGCGACGGGCAAATCCGCTGTACCGCCTGTAATTATCGGCAGTACAGTTGTAATATGGTCGAGTTTTTTCTGTTCGAGGGTGATTGTTTTTGCGGTTTTATCGAATCTAATTCTCGGCAGTCTGCCGGTTCTTAATAATGCATCGAAAATTCTTTCATCAGCTCTTGTCGCCAGGATATTGTTGCCTTTTTCGGCAAGAGACAAAAACATTGATACGATTTGTTCTATGTTTTTGCCCGGGCAGTAAATTACATCGGGCATTCCATAGTGGATTAGATTTTGATGTGCGCGTGCAAAGCCTAAGTCTTCAAATGAGAGGTGCAGCAATTCAGTTTGCGCCTCTTCGACTGAAACATCGCCGTTCCTGACTCTTTCTAAAAGGTCATTTACCTGCTGCGGATTAATCGTATTGTCCTATGAAAAAATAGTTTTAAATACTATCCCATCCTGGACAATTATCCGATAGAGACTTAATCGTGATTAAAGACCATTTTCTGGACGCTTATGCCTTCGATAGCCGTAAGTTTCTGTTCCAGCTCTTTGCACTTGTTCACATCGCCGGCCAATTCAAGAATGAGCAAGCCGTTTGGCGAACAGAAGTTATTGCTAACCTCGTGCAGACCCAGCCGGGTTTTGATGTAGCAGCCGTATTCGGTCAAAATCGGCTGTACGCCGCCGGGCTGGCCGACAATGTGCTTCATTCTGTCTGTAACATGAACGCCCAGAATAATATGCGGTTCTTTAATCATATTCCCATCCTTAAATAAGTATCAATCTTAGAGCAGAATGATACACAAGCCTTGGATAAAGACAATAGGTTTTTTGCTTATTTGCTTTTCTGAAATGTACCGATGTGCTGATCATTCTTCAGTTTTATTCTTAACAGAAGACCTTTTTTTGTTTGCGGAGTGTACCAGAAATCCTTGACCGATGGAAATCCTTTATCAAATGGAAATCCTCTGCTTATATTTTTAAAATCGTAATTAGGGCCCACACTGAATACAATCCATTTAATTGGCGAATCTTTTTTTTCGCTATATTCTTTTAATTCTGAACAGGTGCCTGATGGATACGAAAGCGGTATAAGTAAAGGCATTTTTAATGAAGTTGCTTTGCCATAAGCGTTGATAGTCGGCCCTACAGTTAAATACCTGTATGAATGTCCTTTATAAAATTTATCTTCAATATCATTGTAAAGCAATAACCCTTTTTTGTGTCCAGGAAGATAACCGCCTTTTATAAGCTCAGGCGGCAGAGAATACATATTTTCTGCTCCATTTCCGCAATCTGGTCTTACCATTGGCCAGTCATGATTGCTGAATTCATAAGCTTCCAATGCCAGTCCGATTTGGTTAAGCTCATGATTAACTACCACAATTCTCGCTTGTTGGCGCGCTCTGGATAGAGATGGAATCATTATTGAAAGCAGTATTGCTATGATTGCAATAACAACAAGCAGCTCAACTAGTGAAAAGCCTTTTAAATTTTTAGGGTATTGTGCATTCATTATCATACGGATTTGAACATTTCATCCAGTCACCTGCAAGCATGGCAAAATCTTCAAAGTCAACCAAACAATCTTTATTTAGATCACTAAAACGATAACCTGTTACCCCGCAGTCTGTCAGAACACTTCCATTTCCATCGTAGTTCATAACCCAAAGTCTATAGCCGATTCTGGGATTTTCAATGGTGGATTCCTGATCGAAGATTCCAATTACGTCAATTTGTCCCTGCGGTTTTGTGTATTTAGTAAAGCCTTCGCCTCTTCCAAGCAGCAGATTAAATCTGAGTCCGGAAGCGTCCTGAATTTCCATAGTTTGTCCCGGTCCCCAGTTGCTGCCAAGAATAGTTACATCATTTATTCTCACAAGCATACCCTGATATTTTTCACAGCCGGCCGCGCGTGTATGATCGAAAATCGGAACATTGGGCTCATTAACGATCATATTCAAAGTGATAACTTCCGGCTCGGGTAAACCGGCAGATGATTCCAAAAGTTCAATATTAAAATTATATGCCGGATTAATTTGATGTTGTTCATTTATATTTGTTTTGCCATGATAGAACCATGTCAAACCTGTAACGCGAACCCTGTCGCCGGGTTTAAACCTATATGCAGTATTTAAATTATGGTCCGCTCTGTTTACTTCATATAACCAATCGGCGTTTGTATAAATTTGACTAGTTGGATAATTTGTTTTTGTCATAAAAACCGCCGTGCCGGCATTATCGCCATTTTCTCCCTGTACAAAAATCTGCCATTGTTGAGCCGTATTAACCATCTCATGCGGTTTATTCAGGATTATTCCTTCAATTGTATATATTTTTGCTGTTCCTATATCAGAATCAGTATAAACTCCGTATTCATCAACTTCCTGTAAATCAAAATGAAAATCACTAATGCCTGCTGTTGTAAACATGAAGATAACTGCTAATACAAATATTGCTGCTTGCCTCATTATTAAAAATTTTCCTTCTGCGCATAAAAAAAATAAAATCGTATTACCATTGCGCATAATATTATTAAAAAAGTATTACCGCGTCAAGAAATTTCAAATTATTTGTAAATTTTTTTGTTTTGTGTAAAATATCCGGAATTAATCTTTTTGGAGGTCGCCTGATGACATTTAAATCTTTTGTTCAGGAATTGCCTAACAGCACTGAATATCAGTCTTTGCTTAAGCCGCCTAAAACAAAGGCTTTACATTCAGGAAGAGTTTTTCTTAACCCTGATACGGATTGCGGCCTGCACAGCACCGGCAATAAGGAAGAAATGCTTATATTTCTCTCCGGCAAAGGTCAGGCAATCATAGATAAAAAGATTATTTCCGTAGAGGCAGGGCAATTCGCTTATATTCCTCCGTATACGGAACACAACATTGTTAATAATTCAGATGAACCTTTAATTTACATCTTCTGCGTAGCTCCGATCTCAGATCAAGGAGAAATCAAATGAGTGATATTGAACGAATAGGCGTTTCGCTTGAAAGCGATTTACTCAAAATTTTTGATAAAGAAATCTCTGAAAAAGGTTATAAGAACCGTTCAGAGGCGATACGTGATTTGATTCGCGAACATTTATCGCAGGAAAAAATTGAGCACAAAAAAACGCCCGCTATCGGCGCTATTTATCTTGTCTATGATCATCATACGGCTCACATCTCATCAGTCTTTAAAAAGATGGGGCATGATAAACCGATTAAGACAATTTCTTCAATCCATGTTTATATCGACCACCATAATTGCCTTGAGGTTCTTTTAGTCAGGGGACTGGCGTGTGATATTAATTCTTTCGGCGAAAAAATGATCAGCCTTCGCGGCGTTAAACACGGCTATATAAATCTTGTTGCCGTCGAAAAAGAAGAATAAGACTAAAAAATCCTAAATACTAATATCTAAATCCTAAACAAATTCGAATTACCAAAATTCAAATGTTCAAAAACCTGCGAAGCGTCTGTTTTGAGCATTTGTAAATTCTAATTTTGAATTTCCTCTCTGATTTTGTTTTCAAGGAGCAAAATCCTGAAGAATCGAGGATTAAAATGTTTCGAGTTTAGGATTTGGTGCTTAGGATTTTAATTTTATGTGTGCGTTATCAAATAAGCCCGCAAAACTTCCGCGATGCTCCATGCCTGCGCAAATGCGGCACCCGGCAGATGCGGCTCATCGCCGTCAAAAACTTCGCTGATGCTTTGTATGCAGCCGTTATGTTCAAAGTGTTCGAGCAGGCTATCGAGTCTGTCTGCGCTTATTTTTTTGCTTTGCTTGCTGTATTCGTTGACTTTCAGATATGCTTCCGTAAAAGCGCCAATCAGCCATGGCCAAACTGTTCCCTGGTGATATGCGCAATCCCGTTCTTTCGGATTTCCACGATATGTACCGATATATTTGCTGTCGCCGGGCGCAAGAGTTCGCAGCCCATACGGCGTTAGCAGATTTTGCTCAACACATGCGACAACTGCTTTTTGTTTTTCAATATCTAAAGGTGAAAACGGCAGCGAAACGGCAAAAATCTGGTTTGGCCGTACACTTGGGTCTTTATAATCGCCGTTGACGTAATCATAAAGGTATTTTCCCTGCTGATACCAGAAGCATCTCGTGAAACTTTCAGCGATTCTACCGGCCAGATTTGAAAATCTTTCGGTAAGTACAGCGTCTTTGCCGCGGTAAAATTCCATGCAGTTGCAAATCGCATTGTACCATAATGCGTTCACTTCAACAGCTTTGCCGTTTCTCGGCGTGATAACCACGCCGTCACATTTAGCATCCATCCATGTTAATTGCGTATCGATATTACCGCCTGTTATTAAGCTGTCAGAATCCGCTTTGATTCCGAATTTCGTGCCCTGTAAATATGAGTCGATAATCCAGCGAATTACAGGCATAAGCCTTGAACTGAATCCTCGTGAATCGCCGCTTGCTTTATAATATCTGAACGCGGCGTGAATAAACCAAAGCGAAGCGTCAATGCTGTTATAGCTTGCGCCTGTCTGGTCGTCGCCGAAGAAGTTAGCGATCATTCCTTCATCCGCGTTGTATGCGAAATTCAGCAAAACAGCATTTGCGTCGTCGTATCTGCCGGGGCAAAGGAGTAAACCTTCCAGTGCGATAAATGCGTCTCTGCCCCAATCGGCAAACCACGGAAAACCGGCAATGATCGATTTTGTTTTCATTTTTTCAACTTTTTTATCGATAATGAACTGATCACCCGCCAGCGCAAGCTGCTGCGTCATTTCATCACGATTCTTCATATTACTTATAAGCTGTTTCTTTTGCAGTTTAAGATCATCGATGATTACATCGATATCCAGACCCGACATTTTATGCGCAAAAGAAGCATCGCCGAATCCGGCCCATAAAACTATCCGTACAGGCCCATCTATTGTCCGCCTGAAATATCCCGGCGACCATAAATCTTCGGTGTAATCGAATCCGCGTCTCTTTTCCACCCTGTAAAAGAAATTATGCCACCATTGCTTATCTTCGACAAAAGCCATCTCGTCTGTTGTCATGAAAAGATGTGCATCGGGCATATCATTATTTGTTATTGATAGAAAATCTTCATGCCATTCGGAAGTGAAATTATCATTTCTTTTCCCAAGCGAATGATAATTCCTCAAAGCCGCCAACGGCCGGACATTAAACTCGAATTTTTCATGTACATTGCTGAAATCATACGCAATCGCGACAATATCCGATTCGCTCGAAAGATAAATACTCTTAACAAGCTTGAATTGTCCTGTTAAATATGTCAGGTGCATCCCGATATCTTTAGCATAGCCTTTCGGAAGTGCGGTCGGCTGTTCCAAAGAAGGGGGGTCGAATTCGAGATGATTCAGATTATATTGCGAATTCGCGGTGATAATCGTCTCAAGACAATTATTCAGCGCGACAGTCCTGTTGGACATTGCCGTAATAGAACCGGTAAGCAGCCCGTGATATCTCCTGGTATTGGTCGCCGCCAGGGTACCGCAGGAAAAACTTCCGCGCCGGTTGGTCAGCAGCCATTCGGTATTGATTAGTCTTTCGTACTCGCTTATATATAGCTGTTGTTTACTGGTTTGTATTTCGATGGTTTGTTCAGCCACTTCTGCTTCGGCTCCTTTTGTGTTTTTCATCAAGCACTTTGAAGATCATTAACTTTCTTACGGCTTTTTGTTTGTTTTCCGCATCTCTTTTCAAGATTACCCATAATATTCATAAAGTTAATGTAAGAATCGTATGGTGAATCGTATGGATTAAAATATTTATGAACATCGCCGTCAGAGAACCATTTTGTACACATATAATAAAAATGGTCGCTGGTCTGCAATTTTCGCCAATCGGAAAGAAGCTTTTTATCGCCTGTCTTTTTAATCGTCTGCTCCATACGGTAAACTTCGTGCAGCGCATTTGATTGCATCGCGTTGCCCAGCCATGCGGAAATATCTCGTTCCGTATCAGCCCAGCTTATCAATGTCGGCACATCTACAACATCCGTTGCCGGATAAGATGCAATCGCCTCTGATGGCGTTTTGAAACTATTATCAGGATGACGCAGAATTTCTTCCGGCAGTTTCTTCAGGAACTCGAAAATGCCAGTATCTTCCCATTGATGTTCGCCAAAAGTTTCATAATCCATAAAAAGATTGGTTACATAACCGTTGCCGTTTACCTGGTTGACCCATTGGCTGAACTTTTCCGCTTTCAAAGGCCATTCATTCCAGCCTCTGTTTGAGAATCTAAATGCGATATCATCGCTCAAAGCGTAATTTTTCAGCAGAATCTTAATTTTGTGTTCTCCCGGCGGCTTATACAGGAAATTCGGACTTCGGCCCCACAGAATTTTATCTGCGCCTTCTGTAATAACGCCGTCGAAAATACCCATTGATTCCAATTCAGCCGCCAAATCATTACTATATATTAGTTCGGTATTTCTGAAAACCCTTGGCCTTTGTCCAAACAGGGTTTCGATGGTATCCATGTGTTTGAAAATTTGATCACGGAATTCTCCGCGGGAATAAAGAAAGCTCAAACTATGATAATAAGTTTCAGCGATGAATTCAACACATCCAGTCCTTGCAAGAGCATCGAATGTACTCATCACTTCAGGTGCATAATCCGCTAATTGCTCAAGTAAAACGCCGGTAATGCTGTATGCTACTTTGAATTTTCCTTCATGTCTTTTGATAAGGTCAAGAATTACCCTGTTGGCGGGAAGATAGCACTTGTTTGCTACTTTCTGGCAAATGGATTTATTTTTGAAATCGTCAAAATATCGGAGGTCCTGGTCAAAAACGGTATAATGTCTTAGCCTAAATGGCTGATGAACTTGAAAATAAAAGCATACCGATGGCATATATCATCCTTGATAACTAAATTAAATATCAAATATCAAAAATCAAAATTTACGAACCGTTTTGAGGTATATAATAAAAAAAAATTGGCCCAAGGCCTTCCACAATTTTGATTTTTAATTTTTAAATTTTGAATTTTTTATACGCAGAGAGCCTGTTCGAGAACCTGCATATATACTTGTCTGCATTTTTCCGCCGCATCTTCCCATTTCAGCTTTCTGACCTCATAGTTTCCATGTTCCTTGAGTGTCATCTGCAAAGGAGGATACTTAAGAACTGCGACAATTTTATTCGCTATTTCATTGACATCCCAGAAGTCCGCTTTGAGTACATGAGTCAAAACTTCCGAAACGCCGCTTTGTTTGCTTATCAGCACCGGCACATCATTATTAAGCGCCTCAAGCGGTGCGATACCAAAAGGCTCTGAAACGCTCGGCATAACATACAAATCGGCTCTTTCATAGACTTTCCGCACATCTTCGCCGCGTAAAAAGCCCGTGAAAAGCACTTTGCTGCCGATACCAAGCTGCGCCGCAAGTTCAATCGTGCGTTTCATCATATCGCCGGAACCTGCCATAACGAACCGAACATTATCCATTACTTCAAGAACCTTTTTAGCGGCTCCGAGGAAATATTCCGGCCCTTTTTGCATTGTGATTCTGCCCAAAAACAGCACAATCTTCTCATCTCTGCTGATTCCGATTTTACCAAGTCCCAGGCTTTGGCCGTTCTTCTCGATACCGTTATAAACAACTTCAACTTTGTCACCTTCGATTCCGTAACGTGACAAAATAATATTTTTCGTAAGATAGCTGACAGCTATAATTTTATCCGCCGCGTGCATACCTGCTCGTTCAATATTGTAAATCATTTGATTTACATGTTCGCCGCTGCGGTCGAATTCGGTCGAATGTACATGTATAACCAATGGTTTGCCGCTGACTGCCGCAACCGCGATACCTGCCTGATATGTCATCCAGTCATGTGCGTGCACGACATCGAAACTTTCCTGCTGTGCAAGTCTTACAGCCGCCGCCGCATACCTGTGAACCTCCGCATACATATCGCCGGCATAATGACCGTTGTCCTGTAAATGATCATTATTAATAATTCCGGTCATTCTCTGCTGTTTGTTGCGGATGATTTCTTCGATTTGAGTTTTATATGTTTCGGCGTTGCCGTATGGCTTCAAAGGAGAATCGATCGTTTTGATTCTCATGTTTTTAATCTCGTCGGTTTCCCATTCTTCGAGAAAACTTCCTTTGATGTCTGCCGGTGTTCGCAAGTTGATATGGCTGGAAAGATTGTCCGTCCGTACCATTCTTGGCAATACGAACGTAATCTCAAGGCCCAATTTGCTCATGGCTTTTGTCAAACCATAGCAAGCAGTGCCCAAACCTCCGCTGATAAACGGCGGAAATTCCCATCCTAGCATGAATACCTTCAAGATTAATGAACTCCAAATAAAAAACCCATTTTTTTTGTATATATATATCTTCGGTAATTTTACGGCCTATCCTTAATTAATTGTTCCCATAAAATCATTTTTCAGCCTCATGAGTGAGGTTTTTGATAGTTATCGGACCTAAATAAATCTAAAAGTATAAAAAAGATGTATCTTGTATATAAAAAGCAATTTCAGGAAAAAACTTATTAAGTGGGGTTAAAAAAAAACCGACCATTGTTAATTTGAGACTTTCATAAGAAAATTTCAGATTTCAAATGGCCGGTTCGTTGTTTTAGTTCTGTAAAACTATTACAGATCTTGTGGTTTCAAAGTGCTGCGTCTGTTGAGCTTTGTTCTTTCGCAAGCGCAATCAAGTATGCAATAAATTTTATCGCTCAAAGCGCCCAGAGCATCAGCAGATGTCATCATCTTTTTGCTCTTTACATACGCTTTGACTTTACTTGCTACAATCAAAGACTCTTTTCCAGCTTTTTTCTTTGCCATGTCAGGATTCCTCCGTGCAAAATTAAAACAACAATTCCTTTTATTATCGGCCTTTCACGACAAGGTCGACTTTCTGGACGCTATTCTGTGCATTTATAAGACGTTTTGCAACTAAAAAAATCAGAAAATATGCAAAATTTTGCATTTATTAGCTCTTTCATTCACTTTTTTAGATTAATTCGGGCTTACTTTTGGTCGAAAACACCATAAGAAGTGGTTTTATACCAATTCCGGCTATGAGTTCGGAACGGTTTAGAACACGAAAGTAAAAATTATGATTAGTGATGAAAAAAATAGTGATAACCAGAAATCGGCTTTGGAGGATTATGTTACGGTCGCTATCGCCGAGGATGTCGATTTTGCGAATGAATATCGCGACATTCTTATAAGGCATAACATTCCTGCGGTAACAGCTACGCAGAAAAGTTATTCGATGGCGATAATCGGAACAGCGGTGATGGTTCCTGAAAGCCTGCTTGACGACGCTCAACGTATTATTGAGTCGCAGCAGGATTTCGACTGTTTTTTGGATGATGCGTTTAATGACATAAATTGGGAAGATGAACGTTATGACTTCAATGATGGAAATGGAAATTGAAATGAACCGAGATGAGGTATTAGCCGTGGAAGAATATAAAACAGATTTAGACAATTGTTATTCAGAGCAGAGAGAGCAAACATCCGCAAAACGCGTATGTGTCGCTGATAGAAGAGTTGACCTTGACCGTCGCCGCGGCCCCGGCAGGAGACGCACAGACGACCGCCGAGCTGCCGAAGAAGGCCAGATGACTGATGAGCAGTTTTCATTTGTCATGGCGATTGACCAATATAAAAAGCAAAACAACAGACCTTTCCCGACCTGGACCGAAGTTTTGGAAATAGTGCAGGCTCTTGGCTATAGAAAAGTCGCCGAGCCTTGCTCAATCGGTGATTTGAAAAAAGAATCAACTGAACAATAAAAACAGTATTCCGTCTATGACGGGATTCCGCAATTTTGATTTTTTATTTATCTTATGTGGTGTTTTCTGTCCATCAGCAGAAAAGTCTTTTCATAAAGGGCGGGACTTAATTTTTCCTTCAATATTTTTTTCGCTTCTACTATATACGTCCTCTGGCTCAAATGCGTAACGATGACATACTGATTATCAAGTTCATGCAGCAATTTTAGAAAATCGTCTATATGCATGTGGTCGCCCGCAAGCGCGCGGTCTGTATGCTCATCCGCGACGAAAGTGCACTCGGCAATTAAAAATTTGCTTTTGGCAACGTAATCATATTGCCTGAAATCCATATAACTGGTATCGCCGAGGTAAGAAACTAATGGCGTTTCAACCGGATAATCTATTTGAATATTTTTTTTCTTTAGTTCAACCAGCTCATGCCCTGAAAGCCCGAGATATTCTTCTTTGAGTTTTTTCTTTTTCTCAATAACACAAAACCCAAGCGAACCTTTGCTGTGCTTTGTCGCAAATGCACGTACAAAGAGATTTGGCTTAATAAAATAATCATCTCCGCTTTTCATCGCGACCAGATTTGCCGGAATTCGGTTTCCGTCAAGCCTGCCCCATGTCCTGATTATATCATCAATATGTTGTAGGATATTTTCCGATGCCAGAACAGTCCCCGGCTTTTGTCCTACGAATTTCCTATGTGATAAATAATAGGCAATCCCGGCAGAATGATCCATATGCCCATGCGTAAGCAGCACATTATTTATATTTACAAGCTGATCCGGTGCCTTGCCGATGTCGAAACAGACATCGAGTTGAGGCATTGACACGACAGTTTCCTCGCCCGCTACAGAGTAGCCGACGATATCATAGTCGTCTATTTTCATTCTTGCTAAATTATGACTTGGCATAGTTTGATTATGCTATCATAAATTCATAAAATCTTCAATCTTCAATCTTAAATCTTAAATTTACTGCCTTTCCCCTATTTCAAACCTTTGCGTTTTTATTATAGATGATAAAAATACGTTCTATCTTTTAGCGGGAGAAAATTGTGCATAAAGCATTTCGGCGTAGGGCAAAAACCCGCCTTTATTGCATTGTTGTATTTCTTTTTTTTATTAATGGTAATTACGCTAATGCTTCCTCGTCTATAATATGTAAGAGCGGAATACTAACACAGGACGAAACCTGGTACGCTGCAAACACATATTTTATAATTGAAAATCTCACTATCGACGATGGCGTAGAATTAACAATTGAACCGGGAACTGTTATAAAATTTGAAAATGGAAAATATTTTAACGCCATAGAAGGCATTCTAAACATCAGCGGCGATGCTTATAATTATATAATTTTCACAAGCAAATACGATTCTGAATATGGCGCGATTATCGATTCCAATCTTTCGCCCTGGCCCGGCTGTTGGAATGGCTTGTACACTTCACAGTGCGGAAACATCTCATTCTGTAAAGTTTGCTGGGCCGTTAACGCCATTGATGTTCTATGGCAGGCCTCGGTTTCGGGAAAAATTGAAAACAATATAATAAGCAATTTCTCCGATTCGGGGATTAGCGGTTTTGTTGATTATGCGGCTTACGGCACTTATCAAATTAAAAATAACCTTATCACGAATGATTCCCCCAATAATGCTGCCGGCATATATTTTATGTGGGAAAATTTATCTGACGCGGTTCTTGAAATAAGTAATAATACGTTGGCCAAAAATTATTATGATATTTACTTCGCCGGTTATAGCATTGAAGGCAGGGCAGATATTTTTAATAATATTTTTAACAGTTCAAGACCTCGCAGCATGTACTGGGAAGAAACTAAAATGCGATACTCGTACAATGGTTTTTACAATTCGCTTCCCGTAGGCTCGAATTATGCCGTTTGTACATGCACCCCGTTCGACACTGCAAATACTTCGCTTGGTTCATATTTTCTAAACAATAACCAGGGCGGCGGGGGATTACTTATTAATGCCGGCCGCGACCCGGACAATGAAGGAATGCAGGGGCACACGACTTCATGGAATCAGATGCAGGATGACGCTCCAGTTGATATAGGCTTCCATTATCCCAAGAGAAATGAATATTTCATACGTGTAAGTAATACAACTCCCGGAAGAGACGGCTTAACTAATCCGTTTAATTCAATCGAAGAGATAAGAGCAAACACCTGCCCATGGGATATTATACATATCCTGACCGATGGTGAAACAGACAGCAATTTAGCGACTATTTTCGAAACAACAGATTGGCCCGACCGTCAATATTACAGCCATGAAGTTTACCGCAATGGCATAAGATGGACATTTGACGACGAATATAGAATCGGGCAATTTTGCAATGGTGATTTTTGGATACTTGCACCTGTAGAAATTAATTCCGTCACACCTGCTCCCGCAGGTTCAGGCGTATCTTTTCGCAACGGCTCGATGCTTAATCCGATTGGCAATCTTTATCATGCCTATGACGGCCGCGGCGAAGGTTTCAACCCAGACCAAATTATTCAATATCCGCTCATTCTTGACGGGGTTAATTCCTTAATCTCATCAGCATCGATAATAGCTCAACCTACTGATTGTACCTATGGTTATCTCGACATGTCAGATTATTGCGTTCGCTATAATTATCAGGGCGATTTCCATTCATATCTTTATAGTGCCGCTGTTTTGACAACTTTGCCCTCTGTCCCGCCCCCGAATATTTTTCGTCCGCCTTATGCAGGAACTGAAAAACCATTCTTTGATAAAAATTCTCTTCGCACCGATTTGCTGCCCGCTCTGCCGCTGACCTCCAAACCCAGTCTTTTGCATCTTAATTGGGTCGCGCGTGAATTTCAGAATACCTGGCTTGACCATAAAAACCATTCATCCGTGCGACTTATTCATCCTGTGAAAAATATGCCCAACTACGGCCGTGAAATCGGAACCGCGACAAATCAGGCCTCCTGCCTTCTCATGCTTGATTATACTGCCGAGCAGTTAAATCCGCTTCTCATAGGTTTTGTGCAGACCGGTATTGATTTATATTATAATCGTATAAATGGCACAACGTGGGCCGGTGAAGCGGGACACGATAACGGCAGAAAATGGCCGATAATTTTCGCAGGTATTATGCTCGACAACGATGGAATGAAAAACATCTCGCAAACTTATAACCTCCTCGGTGCCGAAGACACACAAACATATTATAATTCTTCCGGCAAAGCTCTTTGGGGCAGAAATTGCGTCAGCCAATATACCAAACATTGCGAAGGAAGCGGCGCACGAGACTGCCGCGACGCCGACCAGTTAGTCGATGGCTGCCCGTCATATCGAAATTGCTGCACATCGAACACCTGGGTAGGCCAGGCGATCGCGATAAAAATCGTGGGAGCGGAAAATCTCTGGCTGCATGACGAATTTTTTGATTACGTACACCGCTGGGTTACTGCCGATGTTACCGGCGGCGGTGAAATCCTCGGCGGCCATTACATTCGTGATATGTGGAACCTCTTTTGGCCTGCGGGAATAACAATCATCGATAACGGCCTTACCGGCAGCACTGCATCTACCGGCTCGTGGACATTTTCATCTGCCCTGAATCCTTACAGCACCAGCTCGCTATTATCCGCAAACGGTGCGACTTACACATGGATATTCAAGCCCCAGGAAACTGCATATTATAATGTCGCCATCTGGTGGACTTCGGCAGAGGCCAGGAGTTGTTCAATACCTGTTAACATCCAGCACAGCAGCGGCGGTTCAAACCTCGTAATCAATCAGCAGCTCTTTGGAGGTCAATGGTTCAGCCTGGGCGATTTCTCGATGATTGCCGGCAACACATATAATGTAAAAATCACCGCTCCTTCAGGCGGCTCACAAACAACCTGCGCAGATGCCGTTAAATTTGAGAGTAAAACTTCAGCCAATATTTCTCCAACCGCATCGATAATTTCCATCTCACCGAATCCCTCTCCTGTTGGCCAGACAATTTCATTTACAGGATCAGCAACCGATACCGATGGTTCAATCTTAGCTTACAACTGGCATTCCAGCCGCGATGGTGTTTTGAGTGCCCAGCTTTCGTTTGATTCGAATAATCTTTCTGAAGGAAGCCACGCAATATCTTTCATCGTATGCGATAATCAAAATCAATGGTCTCAACCAGCGACCCAATCAATTTTTATCGGTGAAGCAGGTTCGACTTTCACTATCGACAACGGCGACCCGCAAACATCATGTAACGGAATATGGTCTATTTCAACCGCACCTGACCCCTACGGCTCAAATTCTTTCTGGGGCTACAGCGGCTCAACGTATAGTTGGAATTTCATACCGGATATCACATCAACATATAAAGTCTCGATGTGGTGGACTGCGCTTGCTTCTCGAAGCACTGCCGTTCCTGTCGAAATCCAAAACAGCGGGCAAACCGATTATCTGACAATAAATCAAACTGAAAATGGCGGCAAATGGAACGAACTTGGCCAATATCCGATGAACGCAGGGGTTCAATACAGCATAACAATCACCGCGCCAATCGGCAGCCCTCCAAGCACCTGCGCCGATGCCGTGCAGTTCGAACGCATTACTACAGGAAAAATCCAGCCGCAGAAATCTCCTCCAAAACTACCCAACAAAAAAAGCCCATCGAAAAAATCAACGGGCTTTTTTAAATTTTAAATATTAAATTTTAAATCGTTATGTTCCTTCAGTCGGGTTTTCAGTCGGATTTGCACCCTGATCAGGTTTGTTTCCAGCCCCTACAACTTCCGGCTTTGCTCTTTCTTCAAATAAGCCTTCGAACTTCAGGTGATCTTCATCCTGTACTGCGATTTTAATTACATTCTTGCCTTTAAATTCGCCGCGAAGAATATTTTCTGAAAGCGTATCTTCAATATACCGTTCGATCGCACGGCGAAGAGGTCTTGCGCCGAATTCGGTGTTATAACCTTTCTCAATCACGAATTCTTTTGCCGCCGGCTCGATTTCAAGACGATAGCCTTGTTTAATCAGCCGTTTGAATACCTTATTAAGTTCGTACTCGACAATCGTATTCAAATCTTCTCTTGTCAGCGAATGGAAGACGATAACATCATCGAGCCTGTTGATGAATTCAGGTCTGAAATGACGTTCCACTTCCTTATTAAGCATGTCTTTCATCTTTTCATAGTTCGCTTCAGCGGTACGTTTGCCGAATCCGAAACCTGCCTGGTTCTTAATCAGATCCGCACCGATATTGCTTGTCATAATAAGGATGACATTCTTGAAGTCGATATGTCTGCCGAAACTGTCAGTCAATCGGCCTTCTTCCATAATCTGAAGAAGCATATTATAAACGTCAGGATGCGCCTTCTCAATTTCGTCAAGCAGCAATACCGCGTATGGTCTGCGTCTGATGCGTTCAGTCAACTGGCCGCCTTCTTCATATCCGACATATCCCGGAGGTGCGCCGACAAGCCTGCTGACATTATGTTTCTCCATGTACTCGCTCATATCGATTTGGATCAAAGCGTCTTCATCGCCGAACATAAATTCAGCCAAAGCTCTGGCAAGCAATGTCTTGCCAACGCCGCTTGGCCCGATGAATATGAACGAACCCATCGGACGATTCGGATCTTTCAATCCGCTTCGGCTTCTGCGAACTGATTTCGCGATTGCCTGAACAGCCTCATCCTGGCTGACAACGCGCTTATGCAGTTCGCCTTCCAGATCAAGCAGTCTTTGTGCTTCTTGTTTTTCAAGTCTCTTCAGCGGTACGCCCGTCATCTTGCTTACTACTTCCGCGATGATTTCAGTATCTACATCGCCCGCGTTTTCCTTATTCTTGTCATACCATTCCTGCTGAACTAATGCTTTTTTATCCAGCAATTTCTGGCATTGATCACGAAGTGCAGCCGCCTTTTCGTAATCCGCTGTCTTTACAGCCTCATCTTTTTCAAGCTGTATCTTTTCGATTTCAGCTTCAATTTCCGCCATGTTCGGCGGCGCTGTCATATTTTTCAAGCGAACGCAAGCGCCCGCTTCATCTATAACGTCAATCGCTTTATCCGGCAGACATCTTCCTGTAATGTATCTGCTCGAAAGTTCAACCGCCTGGAATAAAGCTTCATTGCTGAACGACACTCTGTGATGTGCTTCGTATCTGTCACGAAGACCTTTAAGAATTTCAACAGCTTCTTCTTTGCTCGGCGGTTCAACTACTATCGTCTGGAATCTTCTTTCCAGTGCTGCGTCTTTCTCGACATATTTTCTGTATTCGTCAAAAGTCGTCGCGCCTATACATTGTACCTCGCCTCTCGAAAGTGCAGGCTTCAAAACATTCGAAGCGTCGATAGCGCCTTCAGCGCCGCCCGCTCCGACAAGTGTATGAAGCTCATCGATGAACAATACAACGTTCTTCGCGCGTTTGACTTCATTAATAACTGCTTTAATTCTTTCTTCAAATTGACCTCTGTACTTCGTGCCTGCGACCATCAAGGCAAGGTCAAGCGATACGATTCGCTTATCGCGAAGTATCTCAGGAACTTGCTTGTCTGTAATTCTCTGGGCCAGACCTTCAACGATAGCGGTCTTACCAACACCAGCTTCGCCGATAAGTACAGGATTGTTTTTAGTTCTTCTGCAAAGAATCTGCACAAGTCTTTCAATCTCAATTCTTCTGCCGATAACAGGATCCAGCTCGCCTTCAGCCGCAAGCTGTGTCAAATCTCTGCCGAAACTATCGAGCGCAGGCGTTCTGCTTTTTTGTCCTGCCGCGCCGGCTTTGCCGCCCATTGTCGGATCCATCTTCATATCAAGCGATGGCATCGAATTTTCAACACCGGCTCCCAGCAGATTCAAAACTTCCTGACGTACATCTTCGAGTTTCAATCCGAGATTCATAAGAACCTGTGCCGCTACACCTTCGGTCTCGCGAAGCAAGCCAAGAAGCAGATGTTCAGTGCCGATGTAATTATGATTAAGAGAACGTGCCTCTTCGATTGCGAATTCGATTACTTTCTTTGCGCGTGGCGTGTGCGGAAGTTTGCCCATCGTTACCATATCAGGACCGCTCTTTACGAGTTTTTCAACTTCCAGACGAAGCTTCTTTATATCGACATCGAGATTTTTCAGAACATTAGCGCCTACTCCCGAACCTTCTTTAACAAGTCCGAGCAGGATATGTTCTGTCCCGATATATTCGTGATTGAACCTTTGCGCTTCCTGGTTCGCAAGTGCCATTACCTTCCGTGCTCTGTCCGTAAAACGTTCAAACATATATTTTACCTCTCAAGTTGTTTATTCCTGCCGGAATAAAATTCTTAGTAAATTCTAAATCTAAAGTATTAAATTTTCAATCTTTTACCATTATTATATGTTTTTATCGCCGTATTGTTCGCATTATAGGACGATTGGCTTACCTTATTATGATGAAACTATCATAACGCTAAAATATCGACCAAAAAAGAGTACTGCTTCATGAAAAAACCGCATTTTTTAACTCTATTTTGATTGCCGACTGAAAAAACATATTTTTAGCGATACCTATACTATAGAGGTGCAACTGACGTACCATTATTATGCCGTTAAATTTGAAAAACCCGCCAACCCGCATTTAAAGCCTCTAAAACAGGTAATATTTTTTTATTATGTATAATCTGTCTGTGTGAATTGAGGTATTCGTCTGCCATTCTGGCCGGTCTGCCGTTTAGCACCCTGACCAGCGCAGGGTGTGATTTATGCATAATTCGACATTACAATTTGTGCAATCTCCGGACTGATTAGCTTTTCGCCAAGCAGTTTTTCAACCTCTTCAGCCATCGTACACATCCCGTATTTTTTGCCGGTTTCGATAACAGTTCGCAGGTGAAAACCGCCTTTGCGTCTGATTATGGTTTTAACGCTGTTTGTACTAGTCATTATTTCACATGCAACCCTCTGGCCTCCGCCAACCAATGGCAGCAATTCCTGATGAATAACTCCCTGCAATGTCTCTGCCAATAGAAAACGGATAGTATTTTCGCTTTCATCCGGCCCGTAACTTAAAATGCGTTCAATCATCTTATCAATTGAAATGATATGCAAAGTGGAAAGAACCAGGATTCCCGTCTCCGCCGCGGTCAATGCTATTTTGATCGTTTCATAATCCCGCATTTCACCGATAGCTATGATATCCGGGTCTTGCCGAAGCGCAGCTCGCAGGCCGCTTGCGAAAGTTTTGGTATCTCGCCCGATCTCGCGTTGTCGAACAATACCTTTCTTATTTTTATGGATATATTCGATTGGATCTTCTATCGTAATGATATGTTTTTTCTGGGTTGCGTTTGCGTAATCTATCATGGCCGACATTGTTGTTGTTTTGCCCTGACTGGTGCTGCCTGTAATGAGAACCAATCCTTTCTCTCTTTGTGCCAGCGTCTTAACAATCTCCGGCAGGAACAATTCATCCGGCGTTCTCGGCTCACCTGAAAGTACACGTACTGTTGCCCCGACTGTACTATTAAAAAAACCGATATTAATGCGAAATCGCGCGCCGTTATAAGCCCGCATTAAATCAAAATCAAGATTATGCTCAAAAATTTCAATCTGCTCTGCCGTGAGCATCTCATAGCAGATTTCTTTGCTTTTTTCAGGGGTAAGTTTTTCTTCCATTACAGGTTTGAGTTTTCCTCCGATACGAAATTGCACAGGTGCTCCCGCGCAAATATGAATATCGGTTGCTTTTTGATTGATGGCATAATCAAATAATTGATTGCAATTCTTCAAATTAAGTCTCCCGTCATTTTACATTATTATACCGTTTTATAGGTAACAACGCAATAAACCATTATTTAATGCAGATTCAGAGCCCCAAGCGTTAGCGCCGGGGTTGTTTAGCCATCGCCAGTAGGACGACGCTTTTGATATTTAATTCCATGACGCCGCACCTGCCTGCCCTCATAAAAGGTGGCGGGTGTCATAATGTAGGGGCAGACCTGCTTTTTTTATTTTATGTTCCCTGAAAAGATGATATAATCCGGCATCTTTAAGGAGAAACAAAATGAAAGAATGCAGAGGTATTTTTCTTGTACTCGTTATCTTATCATTATCGCACGCAGAGATTTACGATTCCAACTGCTTTCGAGGCCGGGTTGTTGAAAAACAGACAAACAAACCAATTGTGAATGCAAAAATAAGTTACAGAGGGGCCAGCGGCAAAATTACCGCCGCATCCGACTCCAATGGTTTTTTCGAAATTTGCGGTTTAGACAATCGATATGATAGCAGTATCTATATCACCGCACAGAATTATGCTTCGGATAAAATCAACATCTCCATAAAAAATTTCCTGAAGAATAGAATTGATGCCGACGTAAATTCAATAGTCATAAAGATAAGTCTCTCACCATCATGCAAGGTCGCCGGCTTTGTCAAAGACGAATCAGACAATCCTGTCGCTGGTGCTTTTGTTGCAGCTTTTCATCTTTCAAATCAATCGGTACTTACAGATGCAAATGGGTTTTACGAACTTGACGGCCTTGATCCTTCTTTCGGCAATTATCAAATGCATGTAAAATCTGAAAATTTTCCGCAGGTATCTATAAATTTCACCCCTGCTTCCGCTGGTAAAACAGCAAAAATTAACGTAGTTCTGAAAAAAGGTATTACTGTTTACGGCATAGTTACCGATCCGCTTGGCAATCCTCTGCCAAAAGTTACCGTTGGAAATACTGAATCTCGGGCTATGTGGAATTGTGTAAAAAATGAAACTGATGCCAATGGATACTATGAATTGAAAAATGTGGATAAAGGTCAGCTTGTGCTCTGGGCCGTTAATCCGCAATATCCGCCTTATGTTCAGAGATTTACAATTTCAGAAAATGAAACTCAAAAACAGGTTGATATTCAACTCGAAACACCAAAACCTTTGCATGGTAAAGTAATTGATAATCTTAGTAATCCTGTTGCAAATGCAAACATAAGTATTCGTGAAATCGACGGCGTCACTAATCTTTCTGATTGTAGGAGCACTTTAAAAACTGATGCACAGGGCTCCTTTACAATAGAAAATGCGCCTGTTTCGGGCAAAATGATCCTCGAAGTCTGGGGCGAATCATTTTCACATGTAATGCCCGAAATCGTGATTGGCAGTGCGGAGGAAAATATTATCACTGTAAAAATCGCAGGAAGAATCTACGGCCGTGTCATCGACGGCAAAACTGGTCAGCCCATACAAAAGTTCAATGTTAAACTCGACAGCAGTAAATATAATGATGGTTTTCCAGGAGGTTTTAATGCGGATTGGAACCGGCAGGGTTATGAGTTTGCAAATCCAGACGGCCTTTTTGATACAGGCAGAGAAACTCTCCCAGTCGATGCAAATTATTCAATCACAGTTTGTGCTCAAGGCTTTGACATTCTTACCTTAGATCCTGTCCGTGTCCAGGCTATATCAGACGACCCGAACAGAATCGTTTTCAAACTTATGACAGCTTCTATGATCGTAGGCAAAGTAGTGGATGAAGCAAATCAGCCTGTCAAAGGAGCGTCTGTGCGGTGGTTTTCAAAGGAAAATCGCCTCTCGATGAATGGTGAACACTGGTCAAGCAATGATACTTTCCTGACAGATGTAAATGGAACTTTCAGGTTCGATTCGATTGGCAGCGGAAAAAGAGGAATTTATGTTATAGCGCCAGGCTTTGCACCTTACATTGATTCAGAACTGAATTTGCCTGATGACAAAGATATGCTTTCAGAAATTATGCTCGAAAAAGGTGCGGAACTTTTCGGAACAGTATTTATTGATGGCAAACGCGTTCAGGGAATCAGAATCAACTGCGATTTATACAATGTTTTCAAGTTAAAAGATATGGGCTACATTCAAAAGGAAGCTGTTACTGATGCTAATGGAGATTATCATTTTACTGAACTCCCGGCTGCAAATTTATATTTCTCGCAAATATCGCCCTTTATCAATGGTACTAGTTTTTCTTTAGCTTCTAAAAGATTAGCCTTCTCATCGGGACAAAAGCTAAAAATGGATTTTGGAAATGAACAAGGCTTCACTGTTTCAGGTTTGATCACTAAAGCCAATATCCCTTTAAGCGGCACGCATGTTTTATTCAGAAGTCGAGACAATGAAATGAGTTTTTCCAAAGGTGCTATTAGCGACAGCAACGGTCATTATAAAATTACCGGTTTATCCCCCGGCAATTACGAAATTACTGCAAGCTATTATCTTTCGCAATCTGCTTCAAGAGGCAATTATGACAGGATTCATGAGACTAAGCAGATAGAGATCAAATCAGACTCAAGTGTGAATATCGATTTCGGTTCAGCAACAGTTAGCGGCAGAATTCCATCTGAATTCATCGGGCAGCAGAATTTATCTATAATGGCAAGGAGATGGAATCCTAAGGATATTAATTCGCCTTCAGGAAAAATAAAGATGAATTGGGAATATGGTTCATCTGCGGATATGATTAGTTCTGATGGCACTTTTAAACTTTCAAATCTAAAACCCGGTAAATACTTTCTTGTACTTCGAACAAAGAAATTACAGGTTCTTTCAGAACAGTTTCTAATTGAAAATGGTAAAACACCTGAAATAAAGTTTTTGCCGGCCAATTCGAAATTGCAGGTCCTTGTTACCGACGAAAGTAATATTCCTCTCGAAAATGCTGCATGCAGCTTAGCGGATGAATTTATGAATTCCATTTCTCCTTTCGCTAAAACAGACGCAAATGGAATGACTAAATTTGAAAATCTGACGAAAGGTAATTATTTCCTTTTTGCGTCACTGGATGGTTTTCTGCCGGCATCGCTGGAAAATATACGAATTGAAGATGATGCAGATATTTCTCAGCAAATTAAACTTCAGAAAAGTGCGATTGTGAAATTTGTGATGGATGAAAATTTTAAAAAATTAATAACAAAACCAACTGTGATTGTATATTGCAAAGCTAAAAATCTCCAAAACAATGAAATTTATAAATTGAAGATGCATTTTTCTGAAACAGACCGCCTTCCTGTGTACTTACAAGCCGAAGAGCAGTTTAGATCTATTGTAAGCCCAAAGCCGCAGCTTAATCTGCCCGCTGGCCGTTTCCTGCTTGACTATGAAATTTTCGAGATGGACTATGCCGCAAACGATTATACAAACCAACCGTTTTATACAGGTAAAACTGAAGTTGCCTTAACTACAGGCCAGACAACAGAGGTGATAATAAAATGAAAAAAGTAAGGCAATCAGTTCGTTAGCCGAGTGGGTGAAAAAAATCAGTGAAATCCGTGTCATCAGCGATTAGAAAAAATATATTCGGCCCGCTTTTTATTCCGCAACCGAAAAACTACATCCGAAACGAGCCTTGTTACCGCAACCGCCAGATGATGTTTTTTATTTTTGATGTGTCATTTTGATTTTTGATATTTAAATTTTGAATTTAGTGTCCATTCGAGTTCATTCGTGGTTAAATTATCCGTGTAAATCCGTTAAATCCGTGGTTCACTTTTCCCCCACTTTTCATCGCTTTCTGGCTACTTATTGACTACTTTTGGACGCTTTTTGAACACTTTTTTTCGCTTAATTCACACTTTTTCGTGTCATTTTGAATCACTTTTTTCAAAGAACGCGCAAGTTTTGTCTTGCGCATTATTGAAAATCTTTCCTCAATTTTAATTTTTAAATTTTGATTTTTGAATTGGTTATCGCACCCGGCAGGACTCGAACCTGCAACCTTCGGATTCGAAGTCCGTGACTCTATCCAATTGAGCTACGGGTGCAAATTGCTGGGCCTATTATACTCGAATTCTAATCTTTTTCAACGCAAGATTTTGCCCGCTCTATAGTCTTTCGTACTTGATTACTGCCCGATACAAGCCGTCAACCCTGCCGGCCTCGATTATCATTGGCGGATATTTTTCATTTCTCGGTTGGAGACGGACTTTCTCATTGCTCTCGAAGAATACCCGCTTAAAAGTCGATTCATGCGGCTCTTTCATACGTACAAAGCAATCATCGCCATTGCGGACATCAAGATTCGGCGCGAAAATTACGATATCGCCTTCGATGAATTTTGGTTCCATCGAATCACCAATAACCCTGACCGCAAAAGCATTTGCGTCATCTACATCAGGGCAGCGGACATAATCATCTGCAAAGCCCGCGGGGTATTGCAAATCATCGAAATCAACTGGATAACCTGCCGAAACGCGGTTTATTACAGGTATAAGCTTTCCAGGCCCCTTCTCAAAAACTTCTTTATTAGCCAGCGGTTCATTATTCGAAAGCAGTTCATGAATTTCTTTGTCTTTGGTTTTTTTATCTTTGATCATTTGCATTAGCTTGCGGAGCCTTTCATTTTCGGCTTCGGATGCTTCGAATTGCTGACGAACATCGGCGGGCATTCTATACAGATTCGCCGCATGGCGGAGAGTACCCGGCTTGACCTGCAAGACTTCTTCCAGTTTTCGCAACAGCTCATCAGTAGGGGGATTTTTTACTTTCCCAGTTTCAATAGTGGATAAGTATGGTTTTGAAAACCCCGTTTTTGCGCTGACCTCATCTAAGGTGAGGTCAATTTCCCGCCTGCGATTCCTGATAATTTGCCCTAGAGACATATAGTTTTCCTTAACTATTATTTAAGTTTGTTAGCTAAATATATAACTTAACTCTTGTTTTTTGCAATATAATTATCTGGGAAATTTGCTTGTTTATATCAATTTTAGACTATAAATTCATTTTGTGCATATCAATTTTAGGCTATAATTTCATGCAGGTTTTTGAAATATGGGCGATTAGCTCAGCTGGTTAGAGCGCACGGATCACACCCGTGAGGTCACAGGTTCGAATCCTGTATCGCCCAATGTAGTTTTCTTTGCAGCCTTATTATTTCTTCTAAATAGGGGATGCATCTCTAAGGTCATTGACTCGGATGGGTCTTGCTGTTACCATAGTCGTTCTCAAAACAAAATAAAGGATTACTAAATGTTAAATGGAAAATCGATCCTAATTACAGGGGGAACAGGATCTTTTGGTAAAAAATTTGCAGAAACGATTCTAAGGAATTATCCTGAAATTCAAAGAATAGTTATATTCTCGCGAGATGAGTATAAACAATTTCAAATGAGCAATATGCCTCCGTTTGCCGGCAATGCAAAAATGAGATTTTTTATTGGAGATGTGCGTGATGAACAACGTCTTTGCCGTGCTTTGGATGGTGTAGATATTGTTGTTCACGCCGCGGCTCTTAAGCAGGTTCCGGCATGCGAATACAATCCTTTCGAAGCTGTTAAAACCAACGTGATTGGCGCAGAAAACGTTATTAATGCGGCCATAAATAAAAAAGTTAAAAAAGTAGTAGCATTAAGCACGGATAAAGCTTGTTCGCCAATCAATCTTTATGGTGCTACAAAATTATGTTCCGACAAATTATTCATCGCGGGCAATGCGTATGTTGGTTCAAAAGAAACACGTTTTAGCGTTGTAAGATACGGGAATGTGGCAGGTTCAAGAGGTTCTGTGATTCCCTATTTTCAGAAGTTGATTGCTGAAAAAGCCAAATCACTTCCGATAACTGATACCCGTATGACTCGTTTCTGGCTCGTTCTTGAAGAAGCAGTAGAGATGGTGCTGCATGCTTTGGAGGTGATGCATGGCGGAGAATTATTTGTCAGGAAAATTCCTTCCATGAAAATCACAGACCTTGCAAAGGCAATGGCTCCTGATCTTCCAATTGAAGAAGTTGGAATTCGACCAGGAGAGAAGATTCACGAAATGATGATATCAGAAGAAGATTCGATAAATACCTGCGATTTTGGGAAATACTACATCATTGGGCCTAACATGCAATGGTGGAATTTGGCAAAGTATGATTTAAAAGGCAAACCCGTCCCGGAACGTTTTGAGTATCATAGCGGAAATAACTCGGAATGGCTCACAATAGGCCAGATGAGAAATCTGATTTCGGCACTCTGTTAAACGAAGACAGCGATTTGGAAAAATCTGTGTAATATAACTAATGTTAAAGGAGAATTCGAAGGTGAAGAATAATAATGGTATCAGGATTTGTAGTAAATGCGGCTTTATTCTAGGAACACGCCCTCATACCGGTGAGAAAGATGGAGTTTGTCTGGCATGCATCAATCAGGATAATAAAAAACATGTAGATTTTGTTGGACGACAGAAATGGTTAACCAAATTTATTGAAGAGAACAAAGGTGATGTAGAATACGATTGTTTGATAGCTGTTTCGGGAGGCAAAGATTCACATTGTATAGTTCGTCAGCTAATCGAGAAACATGGAGTAAAGAATCCTTTGCTGGTTACTGTTACAGATGAATTTTCGCATACAAAAGCTGGTCTGCACAATATTAACAATCTGGTCAGTCGGTATGATTTAGACCATATAACTTTCAGGTGCAAACCACAAACATTTAAACGAGAAACACTTAAAGACTTCGAACAGAAACTGCATCCTCTTAAATGGATTGAAGAAAAAATATACGAGGTTCCAGTTAACATGGCAAAAAAAATGGGGATTCGGACAGTTTTCTTTGGAGAAAATTCAGCTTTTGAATATGGAACCAGCGAAGAACTGGAAATTTTTCATCCGGCATCGGATGATAATGTGAAGATAGTGTTTATGGGCGCCATTTACCCATATTCAATAACTAGTTCACTTCAGTCTGCTCGCGAGATTGGTTTTAAGGATCTGGATGATTTCAATGAATGGCCTAGACAAGGGAGTATTGAAAACTATACGCAAATAGATAGCGTTGCATATCTAATTCATCTTTGGACTAAATTTGTAAAATTTGGTTTTCAAAGAGTTTCGGATATCGCCTGCCGTTTTGTTCGAGAAGGTAAATTAAGTAAACACCAGGCTGAATCTCTGATAAAAGAACGAGATTATATTTGCGACCCCTTAGCAAAAGCGGACTTTTGCTCCACAATTGGAATAACTCAAAAGCACTTTGATGAGATTGTCGATAAGCATGCTAATCGAACACTGGTGACAAAAGACATCAACGGTTTGTGGCGTCGCAAAGATTTGATTAATGAAGCAATTAGATTGTAGGATTTTAACATTATGACTGGAGATTCTGATTGATAAGTGATAAATTATTTCATGATGAAGATAGAAAATACAGTCTCAACAGAATTATCCGCTTGATGTCTGGATTTCCTGAAGACAAACCTCTTCCATGCCGTTATGAACATGGACATACTCCTTATAATGATGAGCCTGTAAATGATTTGAGGAGTAAAAAAAGATTGATGCTGGTTTATAATAAGCGCAGGCTTGATAATTGGCGGCGATATTCGAAAAAACCGGTTTATATTATTGGTTCTCCATTTGTTCAATATCGAAGAATGATGAATATTACCACGGTTGACAATAGATGCGGAACTGTCGCCTATCCTATGCACTCTACTTTAAAAGAAGAAGGTGTTTTCGACAGAGAAGAATATTGCACGATGCTAAAAAGACTACCCGCGAATTTTCATCCAATCAAATTATGTATCCACGAACATGATTTTCAGTTAGGTTTCGACAAAATATATCGTCAGAACGGCTTTGAAATAGTTACAGCAGGGGTGAGAGAAGAACCCGACTTTGTTGATAAGTTCTACGAAATACTTAGGCAATGCAAATACACAACCTCAAATTACTTTGGTTCTTACCTTTTTTATTCTGTAGAAATGGGAATTCCGTTTTTTATCTATGGTCCCCAAACTGCAACGATAAGATATAAATACAAACAAAATGTTTTAGAAAAAATCATAGAGGCAGGAGAGTACTTTGATTATATCGTTAAGCTTTTTTCGACATATCCTGAAGTTGGAATAACTGAAGAACAGAAAAAAGCGGTAGAACAGGAAATTGGAATTAATGACGCAATCGAAGGAAAGGAATTGTACAACTTACTTATGGCTAACTACACAAAGCAGTGCTTGCAAGATGCTTTATGGTTCCCGTTTCGACATCCAAGGAAATTTGTTCAGAGAATATTTGCATTTAATCAACAGGCCAAATGATGACTTATAGTTACGGCAAACAGAGTATAAGCCCCGGTGATATACAGGAAGTGACGAAGGTATTTGACAGTCCATTCCTTACGCAGGGTCCAAAAGTAAAAGAATTTGAAAAGGCAATATGCGATTATACGGGAGCTAAATATACCGTCGCGGTCGCCAACGGTACTGCCGCTTTGCATATAGCTGCTCTTGCGGCAGGTATTAAGCAGGGAGATGAAGTAATTACTTCGCCGAATACTTTCCTCGCCTCGGCAAACTGCGTTTTGTATGCCGGCGGCACAGTCAGGTTTGCCGACATTGATAATAAAACAGCATGTATCGATCCTTTGGAAATCGAAAAGCATATCACCAAAGCGACTAAGGCGATTATTCCTGTTCATTTTGCCGGCATCTGCTGTGATATGGAAAAAATCGCGCAAATAGCAAAAAAACACAATCTATTAATAATTGAAGACGCAGCTCACGCGATAGGCTCTGAATACAAAGGTTCGAAGGTTGGTAATTGTGCGCACTCATTAGCAACTATTTTTTCATTCCATCCGGTAAAGACAATAACATCCGGTGAAGGCGGGGCGGTTACTACTAACGATAAGGATTTATACGAAAAACTGCTTGCTTTAAGAAGTCATGGCATATACCGGAAAAATCGTTGGGAATATGAAATGAGAGATTTGGGATTCAACTACAGGTTGACAGATATTCAGGCTGCACTTGGAATTTCCCAATTAAAACGAATTGGGATTTTTGCTGAAAAACGGAGAAGGCTGTTTGCCATGTATGCTGAGGCTTTCAAAGGTGACGAACGTTTTTCACTTCTTGAAGAACCGGTTTATTCAAAGGCTTGTTATCATCTTTGCCCGCTTTTAATTGATTTTGATAAAATCAAAATATCAAAAGAAGAACTCTTCGATAAGTTCCGCGAAAAAGGTTTATTTCTCCAGGTTCACTATATACCGGTACATACCCAGCCATATTATCAAAAGCTCGGTTTCAAATGGGGTGATTTCCCCAAAGCGGAAAATTATTATCGCAGGGAATTGTCTTTGCCTTTATACCCTGATTTGACAGAAGAAGATATAAAAGTAATTGTGAAGATAATTAAGGAGCTGGCAATTTGAGCAGTGTCGCAATAATAACGGCAAGGGGCGGAAGCAAGCGTATCCCCGGAAAAAATATCAAACCTTTCTGTGGAAAACCAATCATTGCCTATTCCATAGAGGCCGCGATCGAATCCAAATTGTTCGATGAGGTGATGGTTTCAACAGATGATAATAAGATAGCCGAGATAGCGATTCAGTATGGCGCAAAAGTGCCATTTATGCGTTCCAGGGAAAATTCGGAGGATCACTCAAAAACAGTGGATGTTTTAGTGGAAGTTATTTCACGATACAGGGCGGAGGGGAAAAATTTTGAATACGGCTGCTGTCTTTATCCCACTGCACCTTTTGTAAATTCGGGAAAATTGCAAGAGAGTTTAAAAGTATTATTTAAAGAAAATGCCGATACCTTGTATTCTGTTGTAGAATTCGAATTCCCTTTACAAAGAGCGTTCAGGATAGAAAATGGGCGCATCGTTTACGCTCAACCTGAATATGCAAACACCAGATCACAGGACCTTGAGCCTTTTTATCATGATTGCGGGCAATTTTACTGGTTTAAGACCGAATCGGTGATGAAAGAAAAATCTTTGATGACCTCAAATACGGCTTATTTCGAAGTGCCTCGTTATGAGGCGCAGGATATCGATACACTTGATGACTGGATTATAGCGGAGTCGTTGTACCGATGTTCGGAAGCGATCAATATACAAAAACCAGAAGTCTGAATGAAATTGAAAATAAAAAAATATATTACACGAACCGACAAAATTCTACGCGATATTGTAAATAAAATACGATATGGTTCGGCTGCGCCTAAATACGCGGAAAGGATAATCGTTTATCCTAAAGTATGTGAACATTGCATAGATGGTATTTCGACGAGAACGCCGGGCAGGTCTGCTTCAGGTGTTGTTATTGATACAGATTGGCCATATTCGTCAGTATCAATACGAGAAGTGCCGAAATTCAAATTTTGTATAGCTCATTGGGTTAATGGTATTCCATGGGAACAAACGGGAGCTTACGAGTTCATGGAAAATCTTATAGCAAAAAGCCAAAGAGCTGTTGATCACTGCAAAAATCGAAATGATATTATCGCGAGATATAAAAAACTGGATGAAATGTTTGAAACTATAAAAAAAGAAGGGAAACTAAGAAAAAGAAGTGAAATAAAAAGCAATAATTTTAGGGAAGAAGGCGGAATTTTAATCCACTTAGGACCGAATGGAAAACCAATCTTCGGCCTGGGAGGCATACACCGTTTCGCGATTGCCTCGATTTTAAATTTACCTATCCCGGCCCAAATCGGATGCGTTCATATAACTGCAATTCCTTCATTAAATAATTATAGAAAAGGTTAAAAGCATGATTAGAAATTTTTTTAAAAAACAAAAATCGTTTCAATTGAGAAGAGAGACAAAAGTTAAAATAAGTCATATTGCCAATGCACTGAAAGAAATGCAAATAGGTTCTCTTTTGGAAGTGGGATGCAATGCAGGTGAGATCGTTCGTGCTATGGGCGCAAATGGAATTTTTGCAGTCGGCGTTGATAAGCAGTTAGATTTCAGAGGAATTGATTACCGTTATGAAAAGGCTTTTTTTGGTAATGTGGAAATGAATGCCGAGATGATAGATAAGCTGCCCAAGTTTGATGCAATACTGCTTTTGTCGGTTCATCATCAAATAATAGAACAACATGGCGATGAAGTCGCTCGCACCTACGTGTCGAAGTTGGCAAATAGAAGCAATAAAATTTTTCTCATTGAATTTGCTGCATTGAATCGAAAATTTGGCAAGTTAAATGGTAATCTGTTCGAAGATAATAATGAAAACAGTGTTAAACAATACGCTCAAGAATGGCTTAATTCTGCTCTGCCTGATTTCTCGTGCAAATTTGTAAGCAAAATCCCTCAATGCAGCAGCGAACCTTTTAGATATCTGTTCAAATGCACAAAATAGGATTAAAATTATGGTCAATAAATAAAAATTACTTTGATGAAGCCAAAAGGCTCTTCGAAGAGGGTTTTTACGACTATATAGAATTGTATGCAGTTCCGGATAGTTTGGAGCTTATTGATTTTTGGAAAAAGCTGCAGGTGCCTTATGTAATTCACGGCCCGCACTTTCGAAACGGGCTTAATTTTGCCGATCCACAAAAGAAAGATGATAATATCAAGTTGGCCCACCAAGCTATAAAATTTGCCAATGCATTAAATGCCGAATATATTATTTTTCATCCCGGAGTTGATGGCAGCATAGAAGAAACTGCCCGGCAGTTGAGCAAAATCAAAGATTCTCGTATTCTGATAGAAAATAAGCCCTATCTTGGTTTTGGTAATGTGATATGTACAGGTAATCTGCCTGAAGAAATAGAATTTATCATGAAGCAATGCAATGTCGGATTTTGCCTTGATATCGGACATGCCATCTGCGCTGCCAATTCACATAAGATAGAATATATAAGTTTCCTAAAAGAATTTATCAAACTTGAGCCGACTATGTATCATCTTAGTGATGGCGATCTTCATGGAGAATTTGATAGCCATGAGCACTTCGGGCAAGGGAAGTATAATTTGGATGAATTAATTAGTTTGCTGCCTTCGAGCGCGATGGTAAGTATCGAAACAAAAAAAGATTCAGAGGAAAATTTGACCGATTTTGTAAAGGATGCGAACTTTTTCAGAAACATCAATAAGCAAATGTTGATCCGCAAAGCAAGGGAATCTGATCTTATGGCGGTTTACAATCTAAATAACAGTCCTGAAGTGCGGATGCAATCAATCTCGAGGGATAGGATAGAATTAGAAGATCATAAAAACTGGTTTAAAGGAAAGCTTGAAAATGACAAAGTTAAATTTTATATAGTTGAAAGTTATGCGGGCAAATTTGTAGGACAAGTGAGATTTGACTTGCTTGAATCGGAGCAGTGGCTTATTTCAATCGCTATAAATAGTGAGTATAGAGGTAAAGGATTAGGTACTTGGACAATAACCAAGGCTAGCCGTATGGTTCAGATTGCATGCGATTTACCTGTTGTCGCATATATTAAGAAAAATAATGAAAGTTCAAAACGGGCTTTTGTAAAAGCTGGTTTTGTATCAGCAGCAGAAGAGACTATAAAAGCAGAATTTTTTCATAGATTAGAATTGCAACCTCTTATAAAAAGACATGGATAAACGAGTTAACTTGGGAAAAATCAAAACATCTAATTTGAGAGAAATGAAATGACTAAAGATTTCAAGACAGAACAGGAATCATTTTGGGCCGGTGAGTTCGGAAATGAATACGTTAATAGAAATAAATCAAACCAATTGCTTAATGCAGATACAGCCTTTTTTGCAGATATTTTTAAACGAACAAGGGATGTAAATTCATTTATGGAGTTTGGCGCAAATATCGGCATGAATATACACGCGATTAAGAGAATTCTGCTTGATGTGAAAATCTCCGCAATTGAAATAAACGCAAATGCATGCCGGCAACTCAAGCAGATAGATAATTTAACTGTATATAACATTTCTATCCTGGATTTTGAACCAAAAGAAAAATATGACTTTGTATTCACAAAAGGCGTCTTGATCCATATTAATCCGGATGAACTTGAAAAAGTTTACCAGAAAATGTATGATACATCTTCAAAGTATATTTGTGTTGCAGAGTACTACAATCCATCACCGGTGGCAATCCCATACAGGGAGTATGAAAACAAGCTGTTTAAAAGAGATTTTGCGGGTGAAATGCTCGATAAATTCAAAGATCTTGAACTTATTGATTATAAATTTGTTTATCGGCGAGATAATAATTTTCCGCAAGACGACATCACCTGGTTTTTGATGGAAAAAATTTAAAATTAATAGAGAAAGCAGCTTAGCATATATTTAAATTCACATAAAACTCTATGGCCAAGGAAAATATTAAATTCATCATAAAAGAAGAATACCATTCGTGGCTGGAAGAAATGAATCTGCATACCTTTGAACAGCTAATGTTTTCCGAGGTCGGCAGTGTTGTAGAAAAAGGAGACCGTAACGAAATTCTCAGGATTGAAGGGGCAGGCAGAACTGTATATTTGAAACGACGGCTGATATGTTCGGTCGCAAAATCGATTGAGTCGTATCTGTTTGGCACAATGGCTTATTCTGCTCCTTTTAGGGAGTATCTTCATATTTGTTCGCTGCAGAAGTTTCAGTTTCCAGTTATGAATTGTATTGCTGTCGGCGAAAAGCGGAAATGGGGCATGCCGCAATATGGATTTATTCTTGTAGATGAAGTCAAAGGCACGCCCTTAGACAAAGTATTGAACCTGACGAATATGCAGGATAAAGACGTTCGTCTCCCGCGTTCATACGGAACACTGCTGGCAAGATTACACAGGCATGGCTTTTATGGTTCGCTCCGCCTTAAAGATATTATTGTGATGGATAGTGATCAGAGTTCGATTGTTATGATTGATCGTGAGGCTCGATATTCTCATCCGCGTTGCCGATGGGCAATTAGAGCCAGGAATTCTTTGAACCGTTCGTTCCGTAGAATCAGACGGACTTCGCCGGAATTTAACCAATCCCATATTGATATAGTGAAACAGGCCTATAATGATTGTATGCAAAATAGAATGGATTAAACTGGTATGAACAAAAATTTAACAATAAATGATCGGTTGATTGGCGAGAATCAACCTGTATATATTATAGCAGAAATTTCTGCCAATCATACTGGTGATTTTGAACTTGCAAAGAAGATGATTCATGCAGCTAAAGAGGCCGGTGCTGATGCAGTCAAATTACAGACCTATACCGCTGAAACTATTACAATGAAATGCGAAAGTGAATTGTTCAAGATCAAAGGCGGCACATTGTGGGACGGCAAATATCTTTATGACCTGTACAAGGAGGCTTATACGCCCTGGGAATGGCAGCCTTTGTTGAAAGATTACGCTGACTCAATCGGCATAACACTTTTTTCCAGCCCATTTGATAAGACAGCCATCGATTTTCTTGAAAAGATGAATGTACCTGCCTACAAAATAGCATCTTTTGAGGCGGTGGATATTCCACTTATTGAATATACCGCCTCTAAAGGAAAACCTGTAATCATTTCAACAGGAATCTGCTCGGAAACAGAGATACATGAGGCAATTGATGCTTGTTACAGAACAGGCAACAAGGAAGTTATCCTGCTTAAGTGTAATAGTGCGTATCCTGCACCGCTTGAAAAAATGAACCTGATGTCTATTCCGGATATGAAAGAAAAATTCAATGTACCGGTCGGACTTAGCGACCATACTATGAATGTTGAAACTCCAATAGCCGCAGTTGCATTGGGGGCATCGGTGATCGAAAAGCATTTTACTCTGGACAGGGCTTTGGGAGGCGCAGACGCAGGATTCTCTTTAAACATTGAAGAGTTTTCGCAAATGGTTCGCACCGTTCGAAATACTGAAAAATTGCTTGGTGCACCATCTTATGAAGTCTCCCAGCAAAGCCGCGTTTTTGCCCGTTCTCTGTTTGTTGTCAAGGATATCAAAAAAGGTGAGACTTTTACAGAAGACAATATTCGGTCAATAAGACCGGCAAATGGTTTGCCTACTAAATATTTGAAAGATGTGGTAGGTAAAAAGGCACTAATTGAACTAAAAGCCGGAACCCCTATGAAATTTGAATATATACAGAAATGAGTCTTAATATTTAATTCTAATTATTCAGTAATCTAATTTTTTATTTTTCCTTCACGAGCTGCGCATTTGGCAGATTCTTTTTTATACATCTTAGTTGCGCGATTTTGAACGTCTTTCCAGAATCGTCTGTCTTCATGCAGAGTTTGATTAAGCGATTTACCACTGTATTTACGCATAAAGCGGAATATATCTCGCTGCTTTAAGCCAATATCCATTGCAGAAAAATATAGCCCTCCGATATCTTTTACCCTCCAGCGATATGGCGTTTGCGATCGCTCTTGCGCACGATGCAGGTCTATCAAAAACAATTTTGGCTGTCGAATTTCATTCTCTTTGGCAAATCCTGAAATATCCAGCAGAAAATGGCATAGATAAAAATCTCGATGATTCAAGCCATTGCTGTGAAGTTTTTGAGCAATTAATGCAACCTGATTAATTAAAGATTTTTTAAAAGTTGCCGAAGGACGATCTGTCGGCCATTTTTTGCATATATCCTCCAAACTCCTGACATTCGTCAATTCCTCAGTAACAAGAAAGGATCGCTGTTTGTCAAGTGATTTGCCTTCCTTACCAAACGCGACGACCTTCATTGTATCAATACCAATCGCATGGAGTTTATTAAGAACATTTTTTTCGTGTTCTGCGCCGATATGCGGTTTTCTAAGATGTAAAAGCTCATCCAATATCATACCGCAGCCGCATTCAAAATGTTTTTTGATGTAAAAACCATGACCATCTATAACAAACCTGCCTGTTTTCCGATTTTTGAAATCCCGAACGAGGTCAACCTTAATGCAGAGAAAATCATCTACATTTTGAAATTTCTTGAATAGTCTTGAATAGTCTGGATGGATATAGATCATTTGGTTTCTCTGTTTTTTTCGGCACGATTTAGGATGACTTCGACACCTTCTTCAATCATGCTGTATATATTCGCATTCCGACAATATTCTTTGCCATTTATACCATATTGTTTGCGAAGTTGATCATCTGTCAGAATCTCACTAAGATTTTGATTAAGTTGTATTGGATTAAAAGGCTCTTTGCAAACCTTTCCGCCATTTGCTTGCTGAATATAATGAGCATATCCGCAATTTTCTGTAGCAATGACTGGAAGTCCGGTCAGCATTGCTTCAAGCAGGGTGGTTCCTGTATTTTCTGTCCGAGCTGGATGTATTAAAACATCTGAAGCATAATAAAAGCATGCGATATCGTTTCGTCCGCCCGTGAAAAAAACTTTATCTCTTATCCCAATTTTTCGGGCTATTGTGCTAAACTTATTTTCATCTCCCTGTCCGACTACAACATACCGGCAGCGTTTTTTTAAATCCTCTGGCAGACTTGAGATTGCCTGTATTGCTCTGTCAATTCCTTTTGTATAAAAACTAGAACCGACTGTGAGTATCATAAAATCCTTATCATGCGTATTAAACTCCGCACGAAATTGTTTTCTTTTTTCGGCAGGCAAAGGATTTGATTCAAAGCGAATGCGATCAATGCCCGGAGGCAGCAAATGTATTCGTTCGGAGGCTGTTTGATAAACTTGCTGAATATTTTTTAGTTCATTTGGGGAAATGAGCATAATCTCGGTATTGCTTGTGGGTCCAAAAACTGCCGCTTCCAATTCGAGATAGGTTCGATATCGCGGCAGAAAACGCATCCACATTTGATGATTCTTTAGTAGTTTTGCCTTAAGACAAATATCGCCGCCGAAATAGACATCTAATCCGTCAATCCTGTTAAAACCTATTATGCAGTCAAATTTATTTTCTCGTCTAAGCTCGTGAACGAAATCTTCTATTTTTTTTATAGTACGGTGGTTTGATGACATTCTGGCATTAATTATTTTAACGTTTATTGATGGTTCTTGTGGACCGTTCCATTCATTTGTGTAAACGGTTACTTCATGACCTTGTTTAGCGCAGGCCAGAGCTAAGCGCCTCATATCCCGCTGAAGCCCTCCGAACTCAAAATATCGTTCGATAATAAAAGCCAGTTTATATATTGTCATACTTTGATTTCACTTGAGAATTAAAAAGCATCCTTTTTTTTACTGCAAAGCTTCAGAAACGGGGTTACTGCATTCGTAAATTTGTGCCGCAAAGTCTTATCTACATTATGTTTAATCCTTTGTCAAGGAGTTAAATTGTTTAATACTCGTTAAGATCATTATGGCGGCGAGATTGATGGCAAAGGATAAAGCACGTGAATCCAAATGGAAATGGTATAACCCCAAAATAATACCAATTGGTATTATTACTCGCGCGTCGTGAGGTTTTTGTAAGTCATTGAGTTTAGCTTCGCTTAAGCCGCGGATAACGCACGAGTATTTTTTGGGATCCGTATAAACACATTTTTATAACTTTGTATCAGTGAATCTTATTAAGAATATAGAAGAATTATTATTATTTTTGAAATTCTTCTTTTCCACTTAGTTTGACATTTCTAAATGAGGCTTTGGCCAATTGTTTGTTATCATGGCTTAAACAAAACAAACCAACATACGCTGTCCTGGGTAATGCCGGCAGTTCGATTGTCATGAATTTTTCCCAAGCTTCATTATCTTTGGAATGATAAGATTCGATAACATTTCCTTTGCGTATCAGCTTTAAATTAATTCCCGGATAATCATGCCCAAGATGGCCGTCTGTCTTCACGCTTTGCCCTTTTTGCACTCTGCTTATAAATTCCAGTTCACCTGCCGGTCTGGCAGCAAAAATTGCGCAAACTGAATTATCATTTAAATCTTCACGTATCATAATTCCTGCCTTTGCGAACATGTGCGTAAAAGTCAGCTCATCTAAAGTGGCGGATATTTCGCAATCACCATCTATTTTTTTCCATATAAAGCGAAACTGATCATTTGATAAATAAATATCTGCGCCAGACCCATAAAGATCAATTTGGGAATCAGAATAAACCTTTTGTCCGCCGGGAATCGGAATCTTCAAATCAGTTCGCATAGCAGTTGATATATCTGTCCCCTGCCATCCTTTAAAATCCTCATTGTAAGGCGATACGACAATAGGCTTAGCTGGCGGCGGGGGATCAGCCAACTCTGTAAGCGGCTCTTTACGCGTCAGTGCCTCTTTAAGCTCGGCATAGTAAGTGTAATCTGACGATAGAAATTTAAAGTATTTTTCGATCTCGCTGATACTTGCAGTTTTAAAATCAATTTCAGAAATTGGTTCTTTATTTGTTACCATCTCCCAATAGCCTCTGCGTTTTTCATTCGGGATTGTTAAAATTTTGTAGGCCCACATTGTTGCCGCCCAATTATATTTTGCGTAATAATCAAAGTGCCTCCGCATCATTTCCGCTCCGCCCGCGCTTGTGTAAAGAACATTGAATTCGCCCATAAAAAATGGAACGTTCAGTTCATGTAATTCATTGTTAATTTCCGCAAGATAGTATTTCAGGAATCTTGTCTGGTTCTCACGTGTTGGCGGCCCGCCGTCAAAAATCCCGGGATAGCGATGTAAGGAATAAACAACATTTTCCCATCCATACTGTTTCGGATTGCCTAATTCTTTTAGAGATTCATGTCCCTGGATGAAAATTATATGATTTTTATCAACCGTCCTGATTGAATTGTAAATAGCTTTAAATGCTTCAATTTGTTTTGATATGTCCGCTCCCCATGGTTCATTGAGTAAGTCGTAACCTGCGACACTGCCTCTATCTTTATACCTTTGTGCTACCTGCTTCCATAGCCAGCATGTTCTTTCAAGATATTTAGGGTCAGACCAGAATTTATTATAATCTTCTCTGCCGCAATGTCCCATCGTGCTTTGTCCACCGGCTGCCCCATGAAGACATAATATTGTATAAAGCCCATTTTTCTCCGCTGTGTTAACCGCATAATCCAGCCATCGAAAAGCGTCCGCCTTAAGCTGCATGGGATTATTATCGTCCTCAAGAAGTTGATAATAAAACGGAAGCCGAACACAATTCATATTAAATGATTTAATAATTTCAAAATCTCGGTCAATAATCCAATTTGATCTGAATAAATCCATCAGGCGATCTTTTTCTTTTGTCCCAAATCGCTGTTGCAGGTTTAATTCAAACATATATTGGTCTCTGATTTTTTCATCATAGAAATGCATCATCCACGTTTCCATCATGAGCCAATGACCAAGATTTGTGCCTTTGAGAATAACGGTGTTATTGCCGTCCGTAATTACAGTACCTTTAGCTTTCAGCATTGGCAGCCTGGAAGGTTTATCCGCAAATGAAGCGCAAGAAAAAATTAATGCAACTATTATGCATCTGAATAAGAATGCCATTTTTTGCCTCCTGATTGTTACTGATTTATCAAAAGCGTTTGAATGGAATGAGCCGGGCTTGTCAATTGAGCGGCATAATCTTTTATCTTTAAACAAAAATCGTTTTTTTCTTCAGAACGGTTCATAACCACCGCCGCTATTATTCCGTTCTGATTCTGAAATGCGGTCGCCTGAAGTTTATCGCTCATTGTTTCGCATTGAATTCTAATTGCTCCTGGCCTGATAAATTTACTAAAATGCCCAAGATAGTAATATGAACTGTGATAATGAATTTTATCCGTTATTTTATCAGCTATGATTGGTGCGTCACAAAAATTGTCTGCGTGATTTGGTCCTCCTGTTTCATCAAGCACCATATTCCAGTCAACCCACCCTACAGCCCAATTATTCAAATCTCCGATAATCGCATTGCCATAAGTTTCGCCCGTTTGCCAGTTTCCCGGTTTTACTCCGCCTTCATGGCAGCCTTCAGTCGCAAGAAGCTGTTTGTCGGGGAAAAACTTATGCACCTTAGCGAGGTTTTCGAAAAAAGTTCCAGCGTACCAGTGAAAACCTATTCCCCATACATATTTAGCCGCTTCCGGATCGGAAAGAATTGTAGAAATTCTCTCAACAAGAATATCTTTATTATGATCCCATACAATTATTTTGATGTGTGACAGTCCTTGTTCCGCAAGTGTCGGCCCCAAATAAAATTTTAGAAAATCTCGCTCTTCACTATTTGAATATAAACATGAATCCCATCTTTGCAGAGCATCCGGTTCATTTTGCACTGTTACCGCCCAAATCGGGATACCGGCTTGCATATAAGCCTTTATATATTTGGCAAAATATAAAGCCCACGCATTCCTGCATTGCGGTTTGAGCTTGCCTCCATTATTCATCTGTCCATTGGTTTTCATCCACGCAGGCGGACTCCATGGCGATGCGAACAGCTTGAAACCTGTCTTTGATGTCTGCATCGCATCCTTTATAAAGGGTATGAGAAGTTTCCTGTCATGTTCGATATCAAAATTCTCCAGCTTGTAGTCGTCAGGTGTATCATTGAATGAATAATTGTTCAGGCTGAAATCGCAACTGTTTATATGTGTTCGGCAAAGAGAGTACCCGATTCCGTTAACATCATCGAAATATGCTTTAAGAACTTCTTGTCTTAATTTCGGATTCACCTGCGAAAGTGCATAGGCACCTGCTTCGGTAAATGCTCCGCCGAAACCCTTTATTACTTGAAAAGTTCTGGAGGTATCAAGTTCGATACTTTGCAGGTTGCTTGAATACGATTTTTTAGTCAGAGTTACCGTATCATTTTCTGATAAAAGGTTCTGCGAATCTTTGCAGGTAAGAATAATTCTTATGTTATTATGTCCTATATTGTGCATCTTGTCTTCTTTTTTATATTATAAACGATAAAAATTGAATAATCTGCTGGTTTTATTATTTTTATATTGATTTATTAAAAACCGGTTGCTATTATAAAATAATGCATTGTATAGTCAAGCTAAAATTGACTTTGCCGGCGATTTTTAGTAAAATGGAAATATATGGAGCGGTTTTTTTGATGAAAAATTGGGGAAGATTTCGCAAGTCTTTTCATACCTATATAATGGTATTTATATTAATAGGTCTGCTTCCAAATTTATCTTTCGGCAATCTTTTGTTGAATCCGGGTTTCGAGGAGGGCACTAATAATCCGTGGAACGAACAAACAAATCCTGATTATTGGTGGAAAGGGGGCAGCGGCGGCTGGTCTGCATGGAAAAATAATGCTCCCGCGGTCGGCGCAACCGGCGCAAATTATGTCAACACAGGCGCCTACTATTCTGGCGAATATGTACGATGGGGACAGACAATTAATGTATCATCAGGCAGCTTGTACACCTTAAGCGTCGATGCGAAAACAGAACATTGGAATCCCGTCAGTTATCCGAATGGCGCACTGCTTATTGAGTGGAAAAATTCCTCGAATAATAGAATAGGCAGCATTCAAAGACTCGAACTTTTTAACAGCTCGGAAAATTTAGCCTGGTCTCGATATACTTTTACAAAGCAGGCACCGGCCGGCGCTGTTTCAGCGTCATTTATGCTTGAAGGCGCATTGAGAGGTACAATTCTATACGATGAGGCTTGTGTACTGCCGGATCCGGATTTTGACAATGACTGCCGGGTGGATTTGGCTGATTATAATCTTTTGGCAAATAAATGGCAGCAAAATGAAACCAATCTTGATTTGAGCGGAGATAATTTAATTGGTATTCAGGATTTGAAGGTATTTGCTGAACAATGGCTAAACTATTACGAACCTGTTGACGAAGGCATTTCACTAACAGTCAACGATTCACAAACATATCAGCAGATTGAGGGTTTCGGTGCGTCTTTAACAGATTCTTCCGCGTACTTGCTTTATAATCTCAATGCGCAAAAACGCGCAGAAATCCTTACACAGCTTTTCGATTCTGAAAATGGAATCGGTTTAAATTTTCTCCGTCAGCCTATGGGAACTTCAGATATGCGCAGACGCGCAGATTATTCGTATGATGAAATCCCGGGATCGGCAACCAGCGATTACAATCTTCAATTTTTCTCAATTTCGCCAGACGCTGCCTATATAACTCCTGTTTTGCTCGAAGCCATGGTGATTAATCCCGATATAAAAATTATGGGCAGTCCGTGGAGTGCGCCAAAATGGATGAAAACTTCAAAATCGTTTACTTCTGGTTCTTTGATAGATGATGATAATGTTTATAATACCTACGCTAATTATTTCGTTCGATATATCCAGGCCTACGCGAATTTAGGTATAGATATTCATGCAATTACTGTTCAAAATGAACCGCTGCTTGCATCATCAGATTATCCTGTTATGGCAATGAGCACAGCAGAACAAATCAGGCTTATTAAATTAGTCGGCCAGAAATTTATAGATGCCGGTATAACAACAAAAATATTTTGCTACGACCATAACTGGGATAATACGACATATCCGCTTACAGTTCTGGCTGATTCTCTGGCGGCAAGCTATATAGCTGGAACAGCTTTTCACGGTTATAGCGGTGATGTTGCTGCGCAATCGACCGTTTACTATGCTCATACTGATAAAGATATTTATTATACCGAGTGGTCTGACGGCGGCTGGTTGGATAAAGGTTTTTCTTATCATTTGATTAATAATTCTGAAACTATAATTGATGTGCTGCGGAATTGGTCTAAGACTTTCGTAAAATGGAACCTGGCTCTTGATCAGAATAACGGGCCGAAGATTGCCGGCGGCTGCGGTCAATGCTATGGCGTTGTTACTGTAAATACTATAACGGGAGAGGTTACACCTCGGCCGCAATATTATAGCCTGGGACAAATAAGTAAATTTGTCCAGAGCGGCGCATACAGAATTAATACGCCTGCTTCAGTTGGTTCAGGAATTAAGAATATCGCGTTTGTAAATCCTGACGGCTCAAGAGTCTGCATGGCTGTAAATACTTCCACATCTTCGCACAATCTAAAAATAATTTGGAACAGTCAATATTTTATTTACACTTTGCCGGCCGAGTCGGTAACCACATTCATTTGGCCAAATCAAGCAAATGCTTTTGTTGAAGTTTGTATTACGACAGGAGACCAGTCGAAACTTCTCGAAGAGCAGGATGCAGTTCAATTCCATAATTGATAAATAGAGATTTTTTTAATCGCTGATTACACTGATTTTGCTGATTTTATTTTTTTAACTATACTGCAATGCAGTATACTGCCAAGCAGTATAGCGTATTTGATTATTTCAATGGAGATGGTATGCAATATGATTTTATGGTTTTTAACATCGTCGCAACAGCCTCAGAGGGTTGCAATTATTATCCGATTGTCCCAACAGCCCCGCTGTCCCTAGTTTACCAGTTTACCCACAGGGTTTCCGCTACGCTTCAACGAACATTGTTATGTTTTAATTAAAATGGAATGTCATCTATTTTTGTATCATTTTCAATACTTGTATTTTTCTCATCATGAAGCATCTCAATGTATTTAAGTAAGAATTTAAAACCTTCCTCATAATTCTGAGGAACATACTGGTTTTTACAATATATATGTGCAAGTTCCGATAAAGCTTCCTTATGTCCCTGCTTTGCAGATTTTGTGTACCATCTAACAGCTTCCTTAAGATTAATCAAACTTTTATCATCAATACGGCCAGTAAAACCTCGATTACGAATGCATCCAATTTCGTATTGAGCATTTGCAATCTGTTGGGGAGTCATCCTTTTACATAATGAATTATCATCTTCATTAATAATTGCTCCTTTTAAACCAGCTAAAATATACCATTGGTAGCCTTCCTCAAGGTTGAAGTAATGGTCATCAATCTCAATTTGACCTTTTTCATACATTGAGCCTAATATAATTTGGGCTTGCGGTAGTCCTTGCTTTGCAAATTCTTCAAAGCATTTA
>JBDKUM010000069.1:0-3380 GCA_039679715.1 Phycisphaerales bacterium | reverse complement strand
TGCTTTTAAAGCCACGAATATTACTCCTGCTATAACCGCAAACATAGTCAGTGCGACAACAATCACCTCCACCGAACCCGGACTCATTGGCGAATGTTGAAACATAAAGCTGTCACCTGGTATATTAAACATTCCGTAATTCAATCCACTACCTGCCCAAAAATTCATTGCAATCTCCAAAAATTAATTTCTTAGTTAATGTTCGTTGTTAATAAATATTAAGAAATAATTTAATGTGTGCTGCAGCTATTGTTTAAGAAAATTGCATAGTCTTATAATGTCGAGAATAATGGAGCAGATAGAAGTGATTTTTAATAAAACAATTTTATATTGTGAAAATACTTGTGATCCTGATGGCTGTAACTTAAGCAGTACAAAAAATTCTGAAATGGACCAGCAAAAAGCGATGGAAGCGGTTGTGGAGGTGGGTTAAGAAAATTGACAAAAGCATGATATCAGATATATTTAGACAATCCTTCCATAGCAGGGGGCTTTTTTTTCATAATGTATGTTAGAAAGTTATATGACTCGATTTTTGATTTATCTTTTTCCAGCTGTAGCTGATGTTGTACTTGCAGCTACAATGTTTGTATGCAGCAAGGGAATAACACCAATCGCCGCGACTAGCGGTGATGTTTCATCTCTCTTTGCATTGCACGGTATTCAGAATCAAGCAGTTTTGCCATTCCTTCTTGTGCTGCTTTCAGTTCGGTTTTTAGATTCTTTATTATCAGAACCAGATGTTTGTCTGGATCAGAGCTTTCTAAAGCCTTTATTGCCTTGGTCACAGAGTTGTATTTATCTTTGAAATTATTGTATTTTACTGATTTGGCCGGATGTTTTAATACTCGTGCTAATGTAAGATTATATTCCTTAGACGTCAAGGGTATGCATTGATAAGTCATTGGTGTTCCTCAAATTTGAGACTACATATAATAAAATTCTTTTAACTATTTAGAAGCCGGATTATATAACGCTTTCATGTGTAATCAAGGGAAATGGTAATTTATAGTTCTGGAAAACCGAAAAACTGCAGAAAATACATATAAAAGCTTGAACTGCCCGAATAGTTTGATATTCTACTAAAAGTGGATCAGTGCTGTAGCTGATCAATTATACATGTTATATGGATTATCAAGGAGCTAATAATGGCAAAGAGTGCAAAACCAGCAACGAAGAGTGAAATTTTGTCTAATATCGCGGAGGCTACTCAGCTTTCCCGCAAACAGGTAGCATCGGTATTTGATGCACTTGCAGGTCAGATTAAGAAGGCAGTGAGCAAGAAAGGTCCTGGCGTCTTTGCTTTATCAGGTCTGATAAAGATCGTGGTTATTAATAAGCCCGCCACCCCGAAACGTAAGGGCATCAATCCATTCACCAAGCAGGAACAAGTTTTTGCAGCCAAGCCAGCTCGCAGAGTTATCAAGATCCGAGCTTTCAAAGCTTTAAAGGATATGGCTAAAAAGTAAATAGCTCATTTGCAGAAAATAGAGTTGTCAAAATAAACGGCAGGATTTTTCTTGCCGTTTTTTTTATTCTTGGTCATAGATCAGCGATTATTACTTAAGTATATGCCGAGTTGGATCAGGAGAAAACGATGGAGGCGGTGGTGAGGGTTGGGTAGCGAAAACTTAAATGTTGGATAGAAGTGAAAATGATCAATGCAGAAAATGTAAAATTAGAAAACACTGGCAATAATAACAGCAAGATACAACTGGCACTTCTGACAATTTCGAATGTGTGCGCGTTGATGAATATTTCAAAAGGGGAATTTTACAATTTACGTTCTACTGGTAAATTTGCTCCACTACCAGTTAGCCTGTGTCGCAAGGTTCTTTATTTGAGAGCAGAAATTGAAGCTTGGATTGCGGCTAAATGCCCCCATAGAAAACAATGGCTTGCTTTAAATCAATTCAAAGATCCCAGAAGGCATTGTTAATTAAGTAATTGCGATAGTAATAGGCAATGACAAAAGTTTTATAAAATGCGCAAAACATAAATTTGCTACTTTTAAGTCTCTAATTTTGCATACTTTTTACAAAAAAATAGCGTTTTTAGCCTGAAAACATGTTTTTATGAACGATAGTTCAGCTTATTTAGCTGAACATCGTTAGAACGAAAATTGTAAGCTCTGTACTAATAATGGCTTATGATTTTTAGAATTTCTGCTTTTCCATTTTCCATGGACAAACTTTGACTTTTAATACGGGGAAATGGTATATTGCTTTGATAGGAAAAGAAGAAATTTTAATTTGGAGTAGGAAGTGAAAATAAAAACGCCGGTTTTGATGTTATCCATTCTTTTCGTGATCTGTTCATTTAATCAGCTTTTTGCGCAGGATTATATAGCAATTGATTTAACAGTCCCTGGATTTTCTAATCTTGCTTCAAGATGTGTGAATGGTGATTGTCAGGTTGGTTACGCCGACTCTGACTATCGCATAAATCATGCTATTATGTGGAATTCAGGCACTCAAAGCTATATCGATTTAAACCCAAGCGGATATACCTGTACAGAGGCTTACGGAGTCAGCGGCAATCAGCAGGTTTGATTGGGAAAAGTTACGCAGTACAGTAAACCACACGCATTACTTTGGAATGGAACATCTCAAAGCTGTATTGATTTAAATCCTGTCAGCGGATTCAGTGCAAGTGCCGCTTATGCAACAGATGGCGCTCATCAGGTAGGTTATGGTCAAGACTCACTCACAAACGGAAATTATGAGGCTTTGATGTGGAACTCGTCTGCTAGCGATTACGTAAATTTGAATCCGAGCGGGATGTCTTATTCTGTTGCTTACGGAATCAGTGGCAATCATCAGTTCGGCTACGGCTATGGTCCGGTTAGCGGTTGGCAAGAACACGCGCTGCTTTGGAGCGGGACTGCGGAAAACTGCATTGATTTAAACCCGGCCGGTTATCTCGAATCATACGGTCATGGAATCTGCGGCAATCAGCAGGTCGGCTTCGGGAAAATCTCTATGGGTGACGGGCTACACGCTTTGCTTTGGAGTGGTACAGCTGAAAGTTATGTTGATTTGCATCCGGGTGGCATATATGAAGATTCAGCAGCTCTCGCAACTAACGGCATTCAACAGGTCGGTTACGGAGAAGTATCGGATATAGATTTTAGACATGCTTTAGTTTGGAACGGAAGCACTGATAATTTTAAAGATCTGCATCATTTTCTGCCCCAGGGGTTTTATCAGTCGGAAGCCTTTTCCATAGACAATTTTGGTAACGTTACAGGTTATGCGACTGATAATACAGGCTATACTCATGCTATTCTATGGAAACCTGTGCCGGAGCCAATGACGATTTGTCTGTTTTCTTTTGGCGCTTTGCTAATTCGTAAAAGAAAATATTCAACTTATTATTCT
>JBDKUM010000068.1:0-3199 GCA_039679715.1 Phycisphaerales bacterium | reverse complement strand
TGATCCTAAAAAAAGCGAAGTCTTTTATAAATATATGGATTCTTCTCAAGTAAAAATGGCGGGCTATATCGGTAGTGACGGAAGATATGTCAGAGGTATCGAGGACTATTTGCCGACATCCCAATATCAAAGGGAAGAACATGAGAACATGGTTGTTCAGGACATTGCTGACAACTGGGTGACCTTAAGTCATAATAGCAAGTTCCATGCAATCTTTGCTACAAGCAGCATCCCGGAGGCGATCTGTTATTATCGAATGATAAAAAAAGCCATACCCACATTAAAGGCTACCTGCCTGTTTGACCCAAGCATCGACAATAACGGCGGAGTAGCTTTTAAAGAGGACGGTCTTGTTGAAATAATTGAGGATTACAACGCCAGATATGAACAGGAATTTAGTCTGAAGAGCTACGATAAGCTGAAAAAGGACATTGCTACGCGGCTTGCTCACAAAAGGCCATATCAATTGATAGAAAGAACGACGAAAAAGCAGCTTGATCTTCTGATTGTAGTCGACCAGATGCTTACAGGCTTCGATTCCAAATGGATTAACACGCTTTATCTGGATAAGGTGCTTCGTTATGAAAATATCATCCAGGCATTCTCCCGTACAAATCGTCTGTTTGGCCCAGACAAGCCTTTTGGAACCATACGATACTACAGGTATCCCCATACGATGGAGCAAGACATTGAAAAAGCGGTGAAGCTCTACTCTGGTGATAAGCCTATTGGATTATTTGTAGAAAAGCTTGAGTACAATCTAAACAAGCTGAATGCAATTTTTGATGACATCAGCGAGCTGTTCACCCGTTCCGGGATTTTGAACTTTGAAAAACTGCCGGATGACCGTTCGGAGCGTGGGAAATTTGCATCTCTCTTTAAATCATTCAACGACTATCTAGAAGCTGCAAAAATTCAAGGCTTTACATGGAATCAGTCAACGTACGAATTCAGCCATGGCAGTGGCAAGCCAAAGACTCAAGTTGATATGAAACTGGATGAAAATACTTATTTGGTTCTGGCGATGCGTTATAAAGAACTGTTCAGTGGCAGCAGTAACGTAGACGGTGACGATATTCCTTTTGAGATTGATGGTTACCTAACGGAGATTGATACGGGGAAAATTGACTCGGATTATATGAACTCGCGCTTTGAAAAGTTTCTGAAAATCCTTACGCAAGATGATGTTGACGAAGCTGAAATGCGGAAGACGCTTGATGATTTGCATAAGTCATTCGCCATATTAACGCAGGCAGAACAAAAATATGCAAACATCTTCCTTCACGACGTAGAAAGCGGAAATGCTAGGATGGAAAGCGGTAAAACTTTCAGGGATTACATTACTGAATATCAATCTAAGGCAAAGAATGACCAGGTCCACCGTATTTTACGATTCTTGGGGGTGGATGAAAAGAAACTCCGCAATCTCATGGCTGCAAATGTAACTGAGGCAAGTATCAATGAGTTCGGTCGCTTCGATGATTTGAAGGCTTCCGTAGACAAAACGAAGGCGAAGGAATATTTTGAAAAGCTGGAAAATGCAAAAATACCACCATTTAAAATCAATATAAGAGTACATAATTTGCTTCAGGAGTTCATTCTTAAAGGTGGGTTCGATATCGAAGAGCCAATAGAATAAAGGGGGCGGGAGCGTGGCTGCAAGAGGAAAAAGCATAAATCCATTCTTATAGATGGCGAAGCAAGCGGCTGCATTATCTGACGTGCCGACCAAAGGGCGCAGGTGTCGATGCTCTTGTTGAAACACCTCGGCAGGAGGAAAATTCTGAGTAACCATTTACTGTACAACAAGAAATAAAATATCTCTCCGAATTTTGTTGAGGAAAAACCCATGCCTGACCCCCAGATTCAAATATAAATCAATCCAGATCGGCAGTCACCTAATTTTGACGCACCTATTAGGATTATGTGAGGGTGCCGGTTTGATTAATTAATCTGCTCAAACGCATCTACATTTTAATGTCATGATCCCGCTGTACAAGTTTTCTATCAAGAGCAGTCATACCATCATAGATTTCCTCATCATCCTCAAACCTTGCAACCAAGCGCGCCATTTTTTTATCACCGTCCATCGCTTTTGCAATAGTAGCGGCTTGATGATTAGGGGAAAGCCCGCTGCCGTGGCCAGTTACTTGATAAGAAACTTGTTTACCGCGATCCAGTTGAATTTGACGCTGCACGGAATGCTGTAATTGTTGCAATTCTTTACGACTGTTCAATGATACTGTCTGTTTATTCGAAAGGACTTCATATTTTTTGGCAATGGGTCTGTTTTTATTTAAAATGCCAATCGCAATTTGTAAAATTTTCTTTTGTGCTTCCGGCATATTGCAGGCGGCCTCTAAATGGTCAAATCCTCTATCTAAGTTTTTGCTTTGCTCATTCCAGGCATTTTCCCGCAAGGCAAGAGAAGCTTTCATATTTGCTACTCGCTGCGATTCCGCGTTATAGGTATCTTTGTTTTGATACCAGCGCGGTTTTTTCATGCTCAAAAATTCTCTTTCGACTGTTGCATATTCAGCCTTGGCGGTATTAATCCGTTGAGTCTCCTTCTTTAAAAGGCGCTGCTCTTCGCGCAGTCTCTTATAAGCGCCTTTGACAAAAATGTCTTTTGCCATTTCCCTTGCCCGTGGTGGAGAAATAACTTTAGCTGAAAGCTTGCCTAAAACTTTTGTACGTTGTTCAATTTCAGCATTCAAATTCTTAATGGATAATCGTAAAACTGCCGCCACATCTTTCGCCGTCAACCTGTCGGAAGCAGGAGAGACATCGGCCATGTGCCCGGCCTGTTCTTTTATTTTCTTTGAGATTTCATTTTGCAGTTTGGGAACGAGTACGTCCAAGTGGGCTGTCGCTTTTTTCAGCATATCTTTCGTATATTGATCATCGCGGAGAATCCGCTGCGCCTCGGATCTGATTTTTTCCTGAACGCAAGGTGTTTGCAAGCGGGCGGAAACTGGCTTCATTGCCGCAGCGGCTTTCTCGCATACTTGCTCCAATTCTTGTTCTCTTCGGGTGAGTTCCGTTATTACTTGGCTGTAAACATCACAAGATTCATGATCCCAGGACGGCGGCTTTTGTAGATCTTTTTGCAATTGCTTTACATGAAGCCGTTCCTCCTGGGACTTCTTTAATTGATCATAGATGGAACGTTCTTCAACAGTCAGACATGCTTCTCGGG
>JBDKUM010000067.1:0-13731 GCA_039679715.1 Phycisphaerales bacterium | reverse complement strand
CACTTATGCTTATACGTATACTCAGAAACCTCCAACGGGCATTAAGGCAAGACCAAATGTCGGCATAAGATTATGCAATAGTGATTCAACGCAACCTTTCCGAAGTGTTATAGATAGTTCTGATTATCAGCAAATACACGCAGGTTGGCAAGCTGTAACTGACAAAATATTTATTTATGATTATTGGAATAATTGGAGTCATATGCTCTTGCCTTACCCCGATATTCATATGATTGCTAAAAACATCAGATATTTTGTTGACCATAATGCGCTGGAAATTTCCGGACTTGGTACAGCAACACGCTGCAAGGCTGGAGATAGAGATGCTATGTTTGCATGGGTTACTGCAAAACTGCTTTGGAACCCGGCACTGGATGTGAATGATCTTATACTTGATTTTGATTTAGGCTATTACGGTCAAGCTGGACCACACATGGCGGCTTATAATAAATTGCTGCTCGATTCGTATGAAAAATGCAAAAATGATGAAGCTATGATTAAACCGAAAAATAAGCGTAGGTTTGGCGCGGAATTGCCGTTGTATTCTAAGGATTTTATCGAAAAAGCTTCGCTTTTGTTTGAACGGGCAGAAAAAGCGGCCGAAAATAAAGATGTTTTAAACCGTGTAGAATTGGCCGAGCTTAGTATCCTTTATTTACAGCTTGAGAAAGGTCCTGAATTTGCAGGAGCTAATTATAAGAGTATTTTAGATAAATTTACTTCGATATGTACTCAGCAAGAAGTTCATAGTTTAAACCAGGGTGAAATTCAACCTGCATTGACACAAAAAATTAATGATTGGCAGGAACGTTTGAATTCTTTTGAGCAAACACCATAAAAAAATAATTTTTGTGGAAAAAGCGGACTATTTTGAAGAATCCACTTGATTTAACGTATCATCCTGTGTATAATAAAATCAGTTTTGTAAGAAGTTGTGAAGAAAATGAGTGTTAAATTTATTAATTTATTTGGGGGTAAGAACATGAAGAAGTATGTAAGTTTTGCAATGTTGATCGCTTTTTTGGCAGGGATGGCACCAATGAATGTGCATGCTGTTTTAACTAACGGAAATTGGGATGCCTCTTATGATCCTGCAAGTACAACGCCGCCGAGCGGACAATCAAAATGGACTGTAGCTAATGCCGCAACTCCAAATATTCTTAGTTGGGATGCAAGCACAGGTCTTGGTAAGTTTTGGCAAAATGGCGGCAGCGCGATGAGCATTAAAAAAAGATTTGTTTCTGTAGATGCCGGCACAATCGATGTCAAACCAAGTCAGGAATGGGCTTTTGAAATTAAAATGAAAATAAATTCCTGGACAGCCGCAAATGATAACGTACCAGTGCTGATGGGCTTTCGTGATGAAGGCGGCGGAGATGGAAAAGGCGTTATGTTCAGCTTACAGGGTAACGCCACCAGCGTAACCGGCCCCAATGGAGGCAGCAATAGCGGAAGAATTGTTCTTACGTCGAGCACTGGTCCAGCAGCTTTCAAGGCAATGACTGCAACTAACAGCACCTATATTGGTGATGGTCTCTTTCACACCTATACGCTTACAAAAGGACTTGATGCTGGTGTAATGACTGTAAAATTAGCTGTAGATGGGGTTAATATTCTTTCAGCCGCATATAGCAATTTTAATGCAGCAACCGCAAATACAAATGGGGTTGGACTTTATGGTTCGAGCGGCACATCCTATAATTCAGATATTATTATTGATTATATGGCTTTTGGGGAAACTATTCCTGAGCCCACTACTTTAGCTTTACTGGGATTAGGATGTATGATTTTTGTAAAAAGAAAAAATTAAATCATATTTACAACACGATGCCGTGTTAAGGTTAGCACGGCATCGTTGAATTTTATTTTGGATATTAGTTAATTGCTTTATGCAATGCTTTGTTTATTGCTTAGTGTTAACTGAAAAAGGAATGTAAAAATGAATAAAAAAGCATTTACATTGGTTGAGCTATTAGTTGTCATATCTATCATCGCAATGCTTCTTGCAATTTTAATGCCGTCACTTCAAAAGGCTCGTCTTCAAGGGCAGCGTGTCGTGTGCGGCAGTAACACTAAAACTCTTATTTATGCAATGTTACTCTATACAAATGAAAATCAACAGGCATTCCCAAACTTTTCAAAAGATACGGAGTATGTATCTGATTTTTATGCGATGTGGGGTAGAAAAGGTACCGGTCCTGGTGTATATAAAAATGGCGCAGACAAAAGACCATTTAATAAATATTTAGGGAAATTTGGAGAAAATGATGAAGTTAAGGCATGTATGGATCCTTCAGACAAAGGGGACCCAACCTGGAATAATAAAAGTGAATATATGTATACCGGCAGTTCATACAGGTTCAATGCGGCATGGTGGTTTTCAGCTAACAGAGCAGATAGGAAGATAACACTTCCTAGTTATAAGACTACTAATTTATACCAGCCAACACAAACAATAGCTCTCTCTTGTGCGACAAGTGATGAGTTTGTGGGCGGCACAGCTACTGCATCGTATGGAAAACCAAAAGGTATGAGATGGCATGATGTGAAAAAAGCAACTGCAAATTATGCATACACAGATGGACATATTAAATATTTAACGGTTGCACCCGGACATACAAACAGCAATTATACCTGGATACCGTGGAAGGTTACATCTACTTCGGTTAGAGGGGGCCAATAAAAAGTATCAAGAGCATTGCATATACAGTGATCTTTTGTAGGGACTTTTATAAGATGTATCGTATGCCAAGAGTGTTTCTTTTAATAATATTTTTGATAATTTGCATCTTATCAATTGGCGGCTGCTGCCATTCAAATAACGCGAAAAAACAAGATACATGTTTTTCATCAAGAAGAGTTATGGAAGCAAAACGCACATCCAATCCCATTGCAATTGACGGTCAACTTGATGAAGATGTTTGGAAAAATGCTAAGAAATATGAACTATCTCTTGGATCAGACCGCTCAGTAGATGGGACAGTGCCTTGTGAAAAGGGTTTTGCGAGTATTGCATGGGATGATAAATATTTATATGTAGCAATAGAATATTTTGATTTAGACATTGTTGCAGAAGGCGAAAATGACCAGATGGCGCACTATTTACTTGGTGATTTGTGCGAATTGTTTCTTAAGCCTTCGAACGAAACATGGTATTGGGAACTTTATGCTACTCCTCACTCAAAGATGAGTAGTTTTTGGTTTCCGGGCAGAGGTCGAATGGGATTGCCGAGTAATGAAAAATATAAATGCGGTTTAAAAGTCGCAGCAAAAGTATATGGCACATTAAATGATTGGCAGGACAAGGATATAAAATGGACTGCAGAAATGGCCATGCCGGTTGAAGACCTCACCATGCACGGTGAAAAGTTCGGCCCCAATTCACAATGGAATATTCTGATTGCTCGTCAGAATTATGGGCGTTACTTAAAATCTATTGGAAAAGAACTTTCAAGCTGTCCGACTCTTTCATTAACGAATTTTCATCTCTACGAACAATATGCATTGCTTAAATTTGTAAATTAGGAAGGAATAAAATTGGGTTATATTCATTTTTTTGATGACTGGCAATTAATGTCTTACCAAAATCTTCAGCGAAAGATGGGTAAGCCAAAATATATTCCAGAAGCGACATTGGAAGATTCGCTAACTGAAGGAACCTGGAATTTTCCTCTTGTTACACGTTTACCTGAAAATGGTAAATACGTAGGTCTATATGGTGCAGCCTGTGATATTCCGGCAGGATCAAAACATGTTAGTGGTTTCAAACCAAGAACGCAAGTGCTCTGCTATGCCGAAAGTAATGACGGCATTAACTGGGTCAAACCCGATCTGCGAGATAAAGCCGCTTTCGATGGTCATGTTTATGCTACAAACCAGGTATTCGGGCTTGAGAAGATTATCGATGGTGGTCCGGTTTATTTCGATTCCTATGACCCGGACCCGAGCCGACGTTTCAAGTACCTGATTAATATAACGCCAGGATTGCATATGGCCGGGCAAAGAGGACTGGTAACATCACAGGATGGTATACATTGGGAACTCTCTAATGTCTTTAATCATCTACCCGCTACAGATACTCCTTCATCTGTTTTTTATAATCCTGAAGCCGGTGTATATGTTCTGAACAGCAGATTTGTCGGAGGCGACAGACGTGTGTTTTTCCGAGAAACTAAAGATTGGAAAAATTTTACAGAACCATATTTAGTTATGCATCCAGATCCTGAGGACCCGCCATTGGTTGGTATTTACGGAATGCCCGTTGTTAGATATGAGAATATCTTTGTCGGACTATTATGGCTTATATATTGTGATCCAGGCACAAATGCTTTGCCAAACGGTGTGATTGAATGCTATTTATCTTATAGTTACGATGGAAGGAATTTTAACAGAGCATTTCACAAACCATTCATAGCAAAAAATGAGCTGGGAGAACATGGCGGCGGCTGCATATATACAAGCTCTATGTTGATTGATGAAAATAACACAATCAGATTTTATTCAGGCGGTTCAAAAGCGGAACATTTTCAAAACCAGACACTTACTGATGCTGCTCTTATGCTTCATACGATGAGGCTGGATGGATTTGTATATTTTTCGACGCATTCAGGGAAAGGGTCGCTTATTACAAGGCCATTTTTTATCACTGGCGATGATTTAAGAATTAACGTACGTACGCCTTGGGGGGGCGTACGTGCACGTATTCTCGACGAAAAAGGTAAATCGCTTCCAGGTTTTGGATATGAAGATTGTGCAAGTATGACAGGCGACCAGTTATTCTGGACACCCAGATGGAAGGGCGGCACTTTCGGATCTGCAAAAAGTTCAAAACGAAGACAGCTTGAGATCGAAATTGTGACGGGCGAGATTTATGGTATTCGAGGTGACTTTGAAATTCCAAAATCTCTCTGGAATACATGATCAAAATATGCAGGATGCATAGAAGGTTAAAGTGTTATTATGGTTCCCATTGTATGTGTGACATTAAAAGAATATCAGAAAGCCAAAAGTGTATTTGACTCCTGTAAAGAATTAAAATTTATTCCGGCTGACCTCCAGGAACATCTTTTAGCAGAGACAATTAAAAGCCATAAAGCTTCTGCTGTGGTACTAGGCGTTGATCAATATAAAGATGAATTATATACTGCCTTGCCTAAAGGCGGAATTATTCTGCGTTTTGGTGTTGGACACGATGGCGTTGACAAAAAAAAGGCTACAGAGGCAGGTTTATTTGTTACTAACACACCGGGGGCTTTGGACGATTCTGTTGCCGAACATGCGATATTGTTAATGGGTTCTTTGGCAAGACAAATACCACAACACTATTCGAATATGAGATCATCTCAATGGCAACCCAGCTTAGGATATGAGCTGAGAGGAAAGAACCTGTTAGTGATAGGTTGCGGCAAAATAGGTTCAAAAGTGGCGTCAATTGCTTCTTTTGGTTTTGGAATGAAAGTAATTGGATATGATACTCAGCCGTTAAACCATAAAGAAGCAAGTCGTTTTGGTTTTGCTCAATTGATTGAATCTCTCGATGAGGGCATAAAGCAAGCCGATTTTATCAGCCTGCATATACCGTCAATACCAGCTACAAGAAAATTTGTTTCATTGAAATTTTTGCAAATGATGAAGTCCTCGGCATATATCATTAATACATCGCGCGGCCCCATTGTGGATGAAAATGCTTTGTATGATATAATTTCGTCAGGGAAAATAGCAGGAGCCGGGATCGATGTATTTGAAAACGAACCTTATGTTCCAATTAATACCTTGAAAGATCTCCGCAATTTGCCAAATGTTGTTCTTACCCCGCATGTTGGCTCAAGTACTATTGAGGCATGTGATAGAATGGCAGAATGTGTAATAAAAAATTTGGTTGCCCATTTTCAAAAAAACCGAGAGCAGATGGATATTGTAAATAAAGAAATTTTGAAAGTTATAAAATGAATAATGTTAAAGAAAAACTGAAAGCAAATAAAGTTTGTCTCGGAGGGTGGATTCAGATAGGACATCCCGCAGTAGCAGAAATCATGGCCGATGCAGGTTACGACTGGATAGCGATTGATAATGAGCATGGTATTATTGATCTCGAAACGGGAATGAATATTTTTAATGCTATGAGGGGCAGTAACACTTTGCCGATGGTTCGTGTTCAGGAGAATAATGAAATAATTATCCGTCGCTGGTGTGATGCTGGAGCAGGCGGTATAATAATCCCTATGATTAATAATGCACAGCAGGCACAAGCAGCGGTTCAAGCTGCAAAATACCCTACCAATGGAGGCAAACGAGGATTTGGATATTGCAGGGCAAACAGTTATGGCGCCAATTTTGAAAAATATGTATCTTCATCTGATGATGATATGCTGATTATTGTGCAGATAGAACATATTGAAGGAGTAAAAAATATCGATGCAATTTTGTCAGTAGAGGGTGTTGATGGTGCATTCATAGGTCCATACGATCTTTCAGGTTCCATGGGGTTAACCGGACAATTATATCATAAAGAAGTATTAGATGCCTGCCAGACAGTTCTCAACGCCTGCAAAAAGCATAAAAAAGCTCCTGGCATACATGTGGTGCCGGTTGATCCTGAACGCATCAGAAGTTTTGCTTCACAGGGATTTACATTTATCGCTGCCTGTATTGATACTGTATTTATTCGGCATGGCAGCGAAAATTTGATTAAAGCCTTAAAAATTTAAATACTTAATTCTCATAAACTTAAGTTCGCTATAGTTTCCTTCATAATTAGAAAGGCTGTTATGCACTTTAGAAATAATATAATAAAACTTTCATTAACTATATTTCTGATAACATCATTTAATTTGTCAGCAGCAGAAGTTCAATGGATTAACGCTCTTAAACCTGAAGGTACAGGTCCGGAGGAGATTGTTCTTTCCGGCTATTCTATACATCCAGATCAGCAGAATAGTAAAAAATCAGATTCTGCCAAGCTGCGGTGGGTTACGGCAAAGTATAAAATAGTGTTGCCGGTAAATTCTACTACCCAGGAAGAGAAAGCCGCTTATGAATTAAGCAGGTGGCTTGAAGAAATTACAGGTACTCAATTTGTTATAATTAAAGATTCACAGGAGAAAACTGGTAAAGAAATAAATATAGGAAACACAAACCGTTTCATTAAGACCAATTTGGATTACAAGGACCAGGACCTTAAGGATGAAGGTTACGCAATTGCTGTTAAAGATGGCGATTTGTATCTTTGGGGTGGAAAAAAGCGTGGACCGATTTATGCTGTTTTTGCGCTCCTTGAAGAAGATTTAGGATGCCGGTGGTTTCCCAAAAATGTGAATGTTATTCCTAACGAGCCTGAACTAAAATTTCGTCCTGTTCCAAGAATCTTTATTCCTAAATTGGAGGGAAGGGAACCTTTCTATTATTACTCACTTAACCCGGAATGGTCTTTATACAACAGAACAAATTCCTCTCAAGTTCCAATTCCACAGGAATGGGGAGGGTATATGTATTGGCCTATTCGCACACATAGTTTTAAAATGCTTGTTCCGCCTGAAAAATATTTTAAAGACCATCCCGAATATTATGGGCTTCATGGCAGCAAACGTGTTCAAGATAGGCTGTGCCTCACAAATCCCGATATAGTGCCCATTATTACTGAAAATCTCCGAAAGATACTAAAGGAATCTCCCGGGGCAAGAGCAGTTATGATTTCCAAGGAAGACGGAGGCTGGTCCGAATGTGAATGTGAAAAATGTACCGCTTTTAACAAAGCTCATGGTTACGAAAAAAATATTTTAGGGAAAGCAGTGCCAGGCGGCGGTTCAGCGACCCATATAGCGTTAGTGAATGCGGTTGCTGAAAATCTGGAAAAAGAATTCCCTGACGTGCTTATATGTACATACGCGTATACTTATACAATGCTGCCGCCAACAGACCTAAAAGCCCGGAAAAATGTCGGTATCCGTTTATGCAACAGCATTATGCATGTAATGCCTTTTACAAGTGTGGCAGATGCACCTCAATATCAGCAAATCCACAAAGGTTGGCAGCGAGTAACAAATAACATTTTCATCTATGATTATTGGGCAAACTACCATTCCCAGTCTGTTCCTAATCCTAATATGGAGATGATAGCAAAAAATATTCGATGGTGGGTTGATAACAATGTATTGGAAATTTCAGGATTGGGAACAGCTACATGGAACAAAAATGGCGACCGTGATTCCATGAGAAGCTGGGTTTTTGCAAAATTGTTGTGGAATCCAAACTGGGACTTAAAACAATTAGAGCAGGATTTTTGTATGAGTTACTATGGTAAAGCGGGACCAATTATGCTTCAATATAATAACCTGATACAAAATAATTTTGCTAAATATAAAAACGATTCAAATGTAGAGAAACCAGAAGGAGGAAGAAATTTCTCAATGAATATAGCTTTTTATTCAAAAGAATTTATTCATGAAGCATCGTCTCTGCTCATGGAAGCGCAATCTCTTGCGGAAAATCCAATGATTCGTGGTGAGATTGAAAATTCCAGAAAAGCAATTTTAAATATTCCTGCCAAAGCAGTTGAGCAGCAGAAAAAAAAGGAAAAAGACAGCCTCGAAGCTGGAAAATAATTATATAAAATAATGTAGAAAAATAGGAGCAATAATGCATTGGATTGATTGGTCTATTCTTGCCGTAGTAATATGCGGTGTAACAAGCCTGGCAGTAATTACGAGCCGTTATAATAAGAGTGTTGCAGATTTCCTGGCCGGAAACCGGTGCGCTGGAAGATACGTTTTAGGCGTTTCTGAAGGCGCAGCTATGATGGGGGCCATCTCTGTTGTTATGATGTTTGAAATGTATTACACGGCCGGTTTTAGTGCCGCCTGGTGGGCTATGATGCAGTTGCCTATCGGAGTTATTATTGCCGTAACTGGCTGGGTTATATATCGATTTAGGCAAACACGCGCATTAACTCTGGGACAATTTTTTGAACTTCGCTATAGCAGGAATTTCAGGATATTTTCCGGAAGTCTTGCATATTTAGCCGGCATAGTAAATTATGGAATTTTCCCGGCTGTGACCGCGAAATTTTTTATCTTTTATTGCGGTCTGCCTCAAACATTTAACATTCTGGGAATTTCAGTTAACACGTACCCAGTACTGATGGCAACACTTTTATCTATATCATTGTTCTATGTTTTCCTTGGTGGTCAAATTGCTGTAATGGTAACTGATTTTGTCCAGGGAATTTTTACAAGTATAGTCTTCCTGATACTCATCGTCTTCTGCATAAGCAAGTTTGATTGGTCCAACATGATTTCAGGTTTGATCAGTACTCAGCAGGGCGAGGCATTGCTTAATCCTCTTGCTAAAGGCAAAAACAGCGACTTCAGTTTCTTGTTTTGGGCTATCGGTGCCGCGGCTTTGTTCTTTAATAATATCGGCTGGCAGGGACGTGCAGGTTTTAATACATCTGCCAAAAGTCCGCACGAAGCTGTGATGGCGAAAGTTATTGGGACATGGCGTCAAGTTATAATGACAACAGTTATGATTCTGCTTCCGTTAGTAGTGCTTTATGTTTTAAATTCCAGTGATTACAAATTAACTACTGATGCAATTAATGCTTCAATATCCAAAATTGGTGATGTTCAAATCCAAAAACAGATGACTGTTCCAGTTGCGCTTACAAAAATTTTGCCTGTTGGTATCATTGGTCTTTTTGCAGCGATGATGTTTGCTGCGATGGTAACAACGGACCAGCCTTATCTGCACTCGTGGGGAAGTATTCTCGTTCAGGATGTTATTATGCCTATTCGCAATAAACCACTTACACCAGGACAACACATGTGGGCTTTACGATTATCGATTCTTGGCGTTGCGGTATTTGCATTCTTCTTCAGTTTGCTCTTTAAACAGACAACATACATATTGATGTTCTTTCAAATTACCGGCGCGATATTTCTTGGCGGTGCTGGGGCTGTAATAATCGGCGGATTATATTGGCCTAAAGGAACTACTAATGCGGCGTGGATTACTATGATTGTCGGTTCAGTGCTTGCTGTCACCGGTGTTTTGATAACAAGATATGTTCCAGGATTTCCTCTTACAGGGATGGAAATGTACGGCATTACTATGTTGATTGCAGGTACTATATACGTAATCGTATCGCTATTAAGCAAAAGAACTTGTTTCGATTTGGATAAAATGCTTCATCGAGGAAAATATGCACTTAAAGAAGATGGATGGATTGAACCGAAAACTGGCTGGAGATCACTAATTACCAGTGAGTTTACCTTTGGTGATAAACTTATTTATGGCGCTGTATTAGTTTGGACATTTGGAATGTTCGGAGTATTTTTAGTGGGAACAATTTACGGATTATTATTTCCTATTTCATTAAGCTCATGGTCTAAATTCTGGCATGGCTATATTTATGTTATACTCTTTTTAGGTGTTGTAACTGTAGTATGGTTCGCTATAGGTGGAACATACGATGTACGGCACATATTCAAAACATTATCTACGCTAAAGCGAAATCATTTAGATGATGGAAGGGTCGTAGGAAATCAAAATCTAGCTGATCTAAGCAAAGCTGCTCAAGAAATTGAAAAACAAAAGGATGATTTAAAAAAATAGAAAATGATAAGTCACCATGCATTTACAAACACGAAAAGTACTTTTAGTCAGAGCGACATTTTCTCCGACAAATCAATGGCTCTATCAGCAAACGCGTCATGCCCTCTGGAACTGCGAAGAGCATGGTGTTAATCGCGATCTTTCTTCGGGAAAATGATATGCTGTATCTAGAAGAAATGAACACGATTGCAAATAAGATTCCAGCTGAACATAACAAGTCGAATAGACAATGGAGTGGTTGTAAGCAAAATCTAAATTCAGGCAATATTATTTGCAATGACTTTCTTGGGGGGCTTTTAAAAAGTTATAAAAGAGCTTCTTGATTTTTTTGTAGCCATGACAAATTAAAAGTGAGTTCGTTGTGAATTTTTGTACCAAAAGCGGTCTTTTGAAATTCTACCGGAGGGCCGCTTAACGGGTCCAACGGATTTTGTGGCAAATAGGACAGGCACTTAGCCGATTTCCTTCAAAATCCTACCACGAACATAACATATAATTGGATGACGTGAGTCAAAGAAAACCTAATTATTAGTTAGAGTACGGATTACCTTGCAGGGATTGCCGACAGCAAGACTATTTGGAGGAATGTTTTTCGTAACGACACTGCCTGCACCGATTACACTATTTGCGTGGATAGTTACGCCTGGTAATATAAGTGCTCCAGCGCAAATCCAAACATTGTCGCCGATATTTACCGGGTGAGTATACTCCAATCCTGCCAACCGCTGTTCTACATCCATTGCATGTTCTTCTGTTATGATGCAGACATTCGGAGCAATAAACACGTTGTTTCCAATTGTGATTTTCCCGCTGTCCATGAGCTTGCAATTGACATTAAGAAAGAAGTTATCGCCCACAGTCGTATTGTATCCATATGTGCAAAAAAGCGGCTGCTCCACAACGCAGTTCTTTCCAGTCTTGCCTAACAGCTCGCGTATAGCAATTTGCCGTGCATCGCGTTCTAGTGGATTTAATCTGTTGTAATCATATAATTTTTTAATGGTCCTATCACGATCTGATACAAGTTCAGGGTCATTAGGCTGATATAACATTTCTGCATGTGATTTTTCTTTTTCCGTCATAGAAATCTGTCTTTACAAAAATAAATAAATCCGTATCGAATTGTAATATAAATCAAATTAAATCTCAACAGTTTTTCGAGGTGCAAATTGGGATGATTATTGGGTAGGCTTTAAAATCTCTTTTGATAATATCTTTAACATAATCAAAATTTTCAATCTCAATAGCGGACATATTACGATAAATAAATCTGAACCAGAAATTTAAAAAGTTATCATGGATTTTATATTTAACGAGCCGTGAACCGGGTTTTGCGTTAATATGCGACTGTAGCAATAATTGAAGTGTAATTCCTTATGGGTCAGGCCATGGTATAGTTTTGTATGGAGTTATTGGCATGGCTAGCATTTACACAAGAGACAAATTTGGTGTGTCCATCATCTTGTCGGAGGCAAGTCTGTCTGCAAGTCTCTCAAGACTGCAAATGAAAGAGTTGCCTTAGACAAGAAACAAAAGCTTGAAGCAATGGAAGTGACAGGCCAGCTTTAATCTTCGAGGATTCTTTGGCCATGCTGTCCTGCAACTTACAAGTAATGTTCCAAAAAAAATCAGGCGAGAGGATCAGAATTTTCCCATGATTAAAGATAAACTCAAAAAAAGGCATATTCCCGTCAGAAATCTTGAGAATATATCTGGGGTGATGGCAATTCATAAAATTGTTTAGAAATTTCGTCATCTTCAAGCGAAAGAACATCCAATGATATATGCAATTGTTGTAGTTTATATTTATGATGAAGCACTTTGGCTGACTGATGATGCTTGACCATGACCCTGATTTTGATTCTTGCACTACCCCGTAAATCGTTCATCGCCTAATGCTTAAGTGGTTATTCCCTAAAATGGCGAATGAAATGCATGATTTGGTGTTGATGTGGAGAAAAGAACCATTTAATATTAGGCAGGTGCTATCATTAGATGTTATCCTGTTTATTTTTTACAATGGAGGTACAATGAAAATCTCGGCTTCCTGTTTAAAGTTTGTGATGTTATCATGCTTTTTTTTGAGTTTGTGTGTCCAAGCAGACGCGAGTGGAGGAAGGAATAATAGTATGCGAAATAGGCATGTGAATGAAAAAGTGAAATTTGAAATCAATCCTTTCTCATTGGAAGATGTTCGCTTGTTGGATGGACCATTTAAAGTTCTACAGGAAGGTAATCATCATTATTTAATCAAATTAGAAGCAGATCGCATGCTTTATAACCATCGTACTAATGCGGGGTTGCCCAGTCTAACAAAGCCATTGGGCAGCTGCGAAGCCCCATCGATGGACATACGAGGACAATTCACAGGGCATTATCTTTCCGCATGTGCTTTGATGTACGCAAGTACGGGTGATGAAAGCCTCAAGATAAAAAGTGCTTTTATTGTAAGTGAATTGAGCAGATGCCAGGATGCACTTGGCGGTGAGTATTTGTCAGCTTTTCCGGAAAGTTTTTTTGACCGTTTGGAAAAAGGCGAAAGAATGTGGGCGAGTTATTATGTCGTCCATAAGGTTATGGCTGGTTTGTATGACCAATATAGTTTATGCGGCAATCTTCAGGCATTGGATGTTTTGAAAAAGATGGCTTCATATTTCCGCAAACGAATAGCCAAAGTGCCAACGTCTGTTTGGGACAATATTGTGGCTTCTCATGAGTATGGCGGATTTGGCGAGGTGATGTACAACCTTTATTCTGCTACAGGAGACCCAAACCATCTTTGGCTGGCGCAAAAATTTGATCAGCCGGCGTTCACCGATCCTTTGGTTTCAAAGCATAATGATATAGCTGATATGCACGCCAATACGCATATTCCGGTTATCAGTGGTATCGCAAGTGCTTACGAAATTAGTGGTGATAAAAAGTACAAGGATATTTCTGTTAATTTCTGGAATTGTGTTGTTGATAAGAGGTCTTATGTAACGGGCGGATCAAATTCAACAGAATGGTTTTGGAAGCCTGAAACTATGCCTCGAACACTGTCTCCTTATACACAGGAATTCTGTACATCGTATAATATGTTGAAGCTTACCCGCCATTTATTCCACTGGACCGCAGATATTC
>JBDKUM010000066.1:0-3547 GCA_039679715.1 Phycisphaerales bacterium | reverse complement strand
TTAATTTTATCGCAAAGGGGGTATTAATCAACAGGGAGGACGGAGTGTAACAGAGGGACGGAGGCTTTGTTACATTTTGGGAAATGTAACAAGCCTCCGTCCCTCTGTTACACCTCTTTTACACTCCTAGACTTTGACCATTTTTCTCAGCTTATTCATCAACATCTCGTAATCGGAACTGCCTACTTCAACCGTCAATATTGCCCACTCGCAATCCCGGCAGATAAAGAATTTTTTTAACTTCAGTCCGCCGTGAATACCCTGGGCCGGCACCTGACCACAAACAGTGCAGCAGGGCAGCAGTTTTCCCATTTTTTGTTGTTCCGGTAGGAGTTCCATAAGTAAACATCCTTTTTACTTGATTATTGCCCGGCCCATAAACAGCCATACGGGGCAGTACCCTTTGTACTCTGTTAATCCTAATTCTGTATATTACTCGGCGAGGTAAAATTTTTGTAGGGCAAGGCGGAGGGCGGCGGCTACTTGCCGTCCTGGCACCGCCGCATTAGCCCAACCGTGGGCGTCAAAGATTGAGTTAGACGTATTGCGATTGACGACAACGCAGTCATACGAAAATTTAACCGTCGATAATATATAGAATTAGGGTTAACAGAGTACATCATATGCCCCCCGACTCAAAAGGGTGTTTGTCCTGATGCAACAGCGACAAGCCAGATAACCAATACTGAGAAAAACCGGTACATCTTTGCTCTTTGCTGTTTGGAAAGCCTCCTCACCCCAGGGAAACCAATCTACAGGATCATGGGCATGCTGCAGTAAATAGGGGCTTTTTTCATTTATGGTGATTGAAGAGAAGAGCCTATTTTTCTCGAGGGATGTTCGATTAGCGATTAATAATTAGAATTTGTACTGATTGAGTGTTCCCTCAAGTTTATCTGATAGTTGGGCCAAAGCTTCGGCAGAAGATGCAACTTCCTGCATACTTGCGGATTGTTCTTCAGTAGCAGCGGAGATCGTCTGACTATTGGCCGCTGTATCCTGAGAAATTTCCCGAATTTCTTCTACAGAAGAGAGCACGTTGCTGCTTGATTTTGTGAGCTGCTGGATGATCACAGCAATCCCTTGAACTGAATGATTGACATTTTCTATTTGCGCTTGAATTGTTTTAAAAGATTCGCCGGTAGCTAGAACGACATTTTGTCCAGCAGAGACTTCTTCGGCACTTTTATCCATCTTTTCAATAACATATTTGGTTTGTAATTGAACCTCTCCAATAATCTGTGCGATGTTGCTGGCAGATTCTTGGGATTGTTCTGCAAGTCTCCTTACTTCTTCCGCAACCACTGCAAAACCGCGTCCTTGTTCTCCGGCTCGAGCTGCTTCAATTGCAGCATTCAGTGCCAGCAGATTGGTTTGGGACGCCAGGCCGGAAATGGCATCAACAATGTGGCTGATTTGCTCAGAAGATGTACCCAGCTCACGAATTGCTTTAGCCGTATCCTGCACGATGGCATTGATATTGGTAATGGATTCAACTGCATGATTGACCGCTTTCCCGCCGTCACTTGCTGCTGCGGCTGAATCCTTAGTTAGTAACGTCGCTTCAGAAGCGTTCTTCGATATTTCATCGATTTGATTGCCAATCCCTTTAACGATTTCAACTGTACGATTCACAGCATTTACCTGGGCAATTGTCCCTGATGCAACTTCTGCAACCGTTTGTGCCACTTGCGTGGCGCTCTGTGCAGATTGCTCTGAATTCCCCTCAAGTACTTCACTTGATGATGTAATTTCCGTAACAGCCTGTCTAATCTGCGTCATTGATGATTTAAGCATGATAGCCATTTCCTTAAAGTTGTTTTGCAACTGGGCAACTTCATCTTTGCCATGAACAGTCAGGTCAATTGCCTTGGTGAAATCACCCGATGCAATAATATTTGCCTGGTTTGCGATGCTTTTGATTGGGGCTGCGATATATTTTGCAAATACCGAACCGATTGCAACACTTATTAAGGATGTAATCAATACGATGATAATAGCTGAATTCCGTTCTTGCCGGATCGGTGCCATAGCATCTTCATAATTCATACGGGTTGCCACCCCAAATGAAGTCCCTGGAATACTCACATATGCAGCAATAATCTTTGCCCCATCAAAATTGTATATTTGTGTGCCGGATTGCCCTGAAACTGCTTGTTTAGCCATTTCTTGAAGCTCGGATGCAGTTTTTTGTTTATCTTTTTCATCAGGATTGATCAATTTAAGCGAGCCAATATATTCTTTAATTGGATGAGCAAATACGAGTCCGTCTTTACCATCAAAAGCAAATGAATAATTGCTGTCGCTTATCTTGGTTTTGTCAATAATGTTTTGCAGTTTATCAATGTTAATGGAAATCCCCAGATATCTTTCAGGAGCGCCCACAACTGTTACCGGAGTAGTAATCATAATGGATGGTTTCTGTGTTGCCTGGGATATGAGTATCTCACGGGAAATAACCGTTTTCTTAGTTTTTTTGACTTCCTGCATATATTCCCTGCTGGCAAGAGAACTTGTTTCCCCTTTTTCATTGAGCTTTTTCAGAGAGGAATCCGCAATGAAAACAGTTGAGAAAATTGGATTTTGCTCCTTAACGGAAAGCAGTGCTTTTATTATCGTATCCTTGTCATCAGATGCAAAAGCAGGGTTATTCGCGGCTGTTTCCAGGGTTGAAACAGTTCTGGCCATTTCTGTTTCCAGTCTGGAAGCCGTTATTGTTGCTTTGTTTAGATTTTCTTCCCTTACAGTCCTTTCTATTTCTGTTACTCTGGTAGTATAATCATACACTTTTGTTGCTGTTATCGATAAGACGACGAGTAGAATTATTATCAAAACCAGTTTTGCCCGAATGCTCATGCTTGTAAGTTTGCTACGTTTTGAAAATTCCAATAGTTTATACTTCCTTTTCTAATTTCGACAAATGGTTTGGAAAGCATTGATGACTGATACTTTATACATCTGAGATATCCTTAATATAGTAAGTTCTCAAATTAAATTGATTATATGCGAAAAATGCAGAAATGTACATTATTTGTCCGAAATTCCTCGAAACGATGCCTAATATACTGGCATGGTACATAATGCAAATCATATTATGAAGCAATATTTAATTATACAAAGAGTCGAGATGATTTGATAAAAGCTGCTACCGAGTTTGTAGAGACTTCACCCGATAATTATATAAGTGCGGAAATTGCTATATCGGAAGATATGGTGGGATTAGAACTATTCGAAGCTCCTATTTTGGGATTTGCAGCAGGGATGATGATTATTTTGATAAATTTAAGGATCCAGGCTTTTATTAATGATTAGTTTCATTTATTTACGTGGCACCAGAGGCATGTCATGTAACAAAGCCTCCATCACCCTGTTGCATCACTCTTTAATTTTCAGAGGTATGGCGGGATCGGTTATTGAGCATATTTTAACGGCAAAGGATGTTTTATTGGCAATATCCTGGTCGGTAATGATGTGGACGTCCAGCAGGCCATCCGCGGCATATCCGGTTTTCAGGTAATTCATTTCCGCCAGGGCCTGGCTCCAGCCA
>JBDKUM010000065.1:0-3475 GCA_039679715.1 Phycisphaerales bacterium | reverse complement strand
GGTCAGGACAGAATTGAACTGTCGACACTCGGATTTTCAGTCCGAATGGAATACTTGATATTATTAATGTTTTATCCGTCTAGTGTGTACAACGTTTTAATATTTTTACTTTTTTTGTGTTCATCTTTTCGGCTTTGTTTTTATCGTTGACCATCTTTTTAATTTTATTACGTATTTTATCATATCCTTGCTGGACAACTTTCTGCGTTTCTCTCAAGTGATCGACGGAAATGTGCGTGTAGAATTCCGTTGTCTTGATGGATGAGTGCCCGAGCATTTCCTGAATGAGCCTTAAATTCACTCCCTGGCCAACGAGCCATGTCGCGATAGAGTGACGGAAAAGATGCGGATTGACGTGCCGGTCAACTCCGCCTTTCCGGCAAGCTCTGGCCAGCGCTTTGCGAACATATTTGATAGGCTTGTTCGTTTTGGGGTTCAGAAAAATATAAACATCCGGAGGCAGGTTTTGAGCGCCCATGTCGATCAACGATTCGATGAACCAATCCGAGAGCGGGAGTAATTTATAGGACCCGCCTTTTTGCTCAACTCGGAGAATCCTGTTATCAAAATCGATGTCTTTGCGTCTGATTTCCTGCGCTTCATGTTGGCGCAGTCCGATGGAATAGAACGCGAGATAATATGCCCGGTAGAATGGTTCGGATCCGTAAAAAATTCTTACAACATCTTCGAGGCTCAGGACGATAGGCTTTGGTCGTTTTGCCGGAAGAGGTAAGGTTTTTTCTTCCGGCAGAGGAATCTTATAATTTTTGTAGCACCACTTTCTGAATCCGGCATAGTAGTATAGCTCTTTGTTTATGGTCCTGTTTTTCACTCCCTCGGCTTTGCGATATTTTATGAACAGTTCCATGTCGTCGGTAGCCGTAACGTCGAGATGCCCGATGATAGGTTTGTAATGAATATCGTAACACGCGTTGACATCTTTATACGTTGCCTCGCGATGATAAAGCGTAGAGTGCTTGGATAAATATAGAGGAAAAAGATCGTTTACGGTGCTTCCCTTCGGCCGGGCTTCGATCGTTTTCTTTCTTTTTTTGATTGAATTTTTAAACAGCTCTTCCGCTTGAATCGCTTTTTGTACATTGTTGATATTTGGCGGAAGATGATGTCTGATTAGCTTACCGTTCCGGCCGGTCGGACGATATACAACCATATAGCTGAGGTCGACGCTATCGCATTTTTTGCAACGCTCTTCCGGACCGGACATTCTTGTTTTGCAGGATGTGCAAATCGTAATCAGTGCCATTTTTTATCGACAACGCTCCATGCAGTTATCGTATGATCTCTGACAGCTTCTTTTGCAGCTGGTGACATCGTAATTGTTCCGATTATTGTATGAGCAATCGGATTCGCAGATGTTACGATTAACATCGCAGGTGTGCTCACATGAGCTGTTGGCGTTGGCCGTTAACGTTTTATTGCCGATTACTAAAATTAAAGAAAGTCCGAAAATCAACAGCACTAAGACAAGCAATCTTTTTCTCATCACGCCTCCTAAATAATTTGAAATGGATAAAGTATTTTGCACTCTCCGGATCGCTGTACAAGCGGCCGGTAGCGTTTTATAATTATTTGACGGCTAGAAGCCTCTGTTCGACGGTTTTCTTCCATTCCTCCAGATCATCAATTTTCTGCAAAGCTATATTTAATTTTTTTTCAATTATTAGAGCATAATGGAAAGCGTTGATATTGCTTTGAAGCGCATCGCTGAAAATAGATTTCGATTCAAGAATAGCAGCAGTTTTCGCGAGGGAGTCTGAAATTTTTCCTGATTGATTAACAGATTGGGAAAGAAAATAATCTTCATTTGGCTCAGATATTCTATGCCCGGTTCCGTGCCCGAATGTTCTGGCTCCTTTGCCGGTTTTGATCCAATCATAACTGATTTCGCGGCGGAAAGATTCTTTTTCGATTAATTTTAGCAGCGTTCCCTTTCTTTTTCTGTTGGAAAGGTCTTGCGGTGAAATATGAAACAAATCGGCTAGTTGCTCCTGATTTTGGCATCCAAAAGCATCTAATGCGCGCTCTATAATAAGTTCATCTTCTACATTTTTATACATTTTATTCATTTTTTTCTTGACAGAAATACATTTAATAATGTATTTAATTTATAAATCATTTAGACATACATAATTTATCATTACCGAGGTTATAAAAATGCGTCAAAACTTAGCAGAAAACGAACATTATATCAATAGGCAAATTATACTCCTTCAACATAAATTCGTATCGGTCAAAGAATTTTCTAAAGTCATAAAAAAACCGCATCAAGCAGTTTCGCGGGCATTCAGCGGTAAAAATACAAATCATAAACTCAATAGCATGATAGCTGGTTATTTCGGCAAAACACTCGCTGAATTTTTTCCTGACCTCTATTGTGTTGTCCCTGGTAATGGTCTTATCCATGAGTCAAAAGTAAACGAAATTAACGATTCTGTAAATTAATAAGTCGGAGGAAAATCTTAATGCCAAGAGAAATATTAAAAAAGTTTCATCCGGACATGACGTTGCAGGAAGCGATATACGAAACGATCCACCACGGGAAAAAACCTCTCAAGTCGATTGCCGCCGATCTTGAAATGAAGGAAAACAATCTGACGCAGATCGGCCTAGAATATCCCAATTCCAATCTCTGGGCAAAAAGAATTCCGCCCATCATTCATTCATCAGGAGTTTATTTAATACTCGATGTTCTCGAGCATTCTGTGGGCCGTATCGGCTTTACGTTGCCGACAGTATCGGAAAAACCTACAGCCGATATCTGCAAGCTCACCATGCGATCGCTGGCCGAATTTGGCGAACTGGTGAAGGAAATCGAAAAAGCAATCAACAATAATAAAATCGAACAACCTGAAAAAAAACGAATCCTGAAAGAAGGTCATGAAGCGATCAAATCGATTCTGACATTGATGCATGCGTGTTCTACTAATACTGATAAATAATGACTATCGAATGAGCGAATTAAAAAAAATAATTGAGCTGGAAAAGAAGATTAACGCGCTGGAAGCACAGATAGAATTTATTAATCAGCGATTCGGCCTCGTTCCTGATCAGCAGGAATTGGAAAGAGTGATCGACCAGGCTATCGATACGGGCGATATGTCCGCTTTTGATTTGTACCTGAAACGCGGCGGCATTTTGCCTCCGGTATCAGTCGCAGGAGGTTAAAAAAAATGCATCGTGATAAATATACCGTTCTTAATTTTATTAACGACATTATTTATTTCTGCGCTTCTATGGCGGTGATGATGAGCGCTGTGCTCGCCGGCGTTTCGATCTGGGCAATATACAGGCCGCAGATTCGAACCGCTATTCGAGAGATCCAAAACATAATTTTTTATTACATTGGCATTCGTTCAATTATCCTTTTTTTGCTTGGATGTGTTGTTTATCAGGCTGTCATGAATATGCGGGAATGGTACTTAAAGCAGAAAATAAACGACATCGATACAATCAA
>JBDKUM010000064.1:0-5577 GCA_039679715.1 Phycisphaerales bacterium | reverse complement strand
TAGTGATAACCGCCTGTATGCGGAAATTATTGATAATATTAAATACAATGCTAAGGAATCAGACGGTATGGACAGCAAAAATAAATTAAAAAAATCCTTGAAATTAAACACAGCCGCTTTAGGGAGGGAGTCCTTTCGGACGACCGCGGCAATCTCAATCGTTAGAATAGACTTGTAAAACAACTTAAATTTTGGAGAATTGCCTCAATGAGCGATATTGCAAGTGGAATATTAAAATTTGATAGAAACGGTGCATGTTTGGTTAGCGTTGAACGGTCATTGCGTACAAGCCCTGGCGACTGCATCGTGCCTGCTAATCTAATCCGCCAGTATAGATTACCGGCCGGAGCAATCATAACCGGCCCGTTTAATGTTGTCAGAGGCCGAAAGGAATTATCAGAAATCGAAACGATTTGCGGATTAAAGCCTGATGATTTCCAAAAGCGCAAAGCTTTCAATGATCTTGTGGCTGTCAATCCCGACAAGCGTTTTAACCTTGCCAAAAGCGGCGAGCCTGCTATGCGTATAATCGACCTTGTCGCTCCGATAGGCAGGGGAACGCGTGGTTTAATTATCGCGCCGCCCAAAGCAGGTAAAACTGTACTTCTCGGACAAATCGCACAGGCCATAATCGCTGACGACCCAAAAACTCATGTAATTGTTTTGCTGATTGACGAAAGACCCGAAGAAGTAACCACGTTCAGACGCAAGATTAAAGGTGCCGATGTTCTGGCAAGCACGATTGATGGCAGCAATCAGGAGCATATTGAGCTTACGGAATTAATGCTTTCAAGTATTAAAACAGAGCTTGAATGCGGAAAGGATGTTGTCGTTCTTGTCGACAGCCTCACACGAATGGGCAGATCCTTCAACCGCAAAGGTTCCGGAACTGGAAGAGTAATGTCCGGCGGAATGGAAGTTGGCGCATTGGAAACGCCGCGGAAATTTTTGGGTATGGCCCGCAATATTGAAAACGGCGGCTCTATTACGATTGTAGCAACCGTACTTGTCAATACAGGCTCGCGCATGGATCAATTAATTTATGAAGAATTCAAAGGCACCGGAAACAGCGAAATCGTGCTTGATCGTTCGCTTGCCGAATCGAGGATATTCCCAGCTATAAATCTCCCTGAAAGCGGCACGCGCAAGGAAGAAAAATTATACACTGAAAAGGAAATGAAAGGCCTTTCGACATTGAGAAGGGTGCTTTCGAGCTACAAACCCAGAGAAGCAGTCGAATCGATGCAAAAGCTATTGCAGAAATTTCCAACCAACGAAAAATTCCTGCAAAGTCTTTCAGGGTAAGAACGGAGGTCATTCCTACCCTGAAGATTTGTATTAACCTTTAAAAGCCTTTTAAAGGTATTATGTTCTTGTGAACCGCCTCAATTATATCTTTCGGATACGGGAAAAATGCGTCTTCAAGTTCATCAGGCGGGGTAATCCAGTTCTTTGCGCCAAGTACCACCGGCGGGGCATCGAGTTCGTCGAAAGCTAACTGCGAAATGGTCGAAGCCATTGTATGCAGATACGAACCCTGCTCGCAGGCATCTGAAGTAAGAAGAATTTTGTGCGTCTTTTTGACAGATTCGATTACTTTTTCATAATTGAAAGGTACGATTGAACGCGCATCAATTATTTCGCAGCTTATATTGTGTTTTTCCTGCAATTCATCTGCTGCCTTTATCGCTCTGTAAAGCGTTGCGCCAATCGTCAATATTGTTAAATCCTTGCCCTGTCTTCTGATAGCAGGTTCGCCGAATGGCACTTCGTATGCGTCTGCCGGAATGCCGCCCGCGACGAATTCCTCTGCATTGCCATAAAGTCTCTGGCTTTCAAAGAATATTACAGGGTCTGTTCCGCGAAGAGCCGTGTACATCATGCCCTTTGCGTCATAAGGCGTAACAGGGAAAACAATTTTCAATCCCGGAATATGCGCACAAATTGAAGTCCAGTCCTGGCTGTGCTGTGCGCCGTATTTACTGCCTACAGAAATTCTGACAACAACAGGCATTTTTAAAAGTCCGCCGCTCATCGATTGCCATTTCGGAAGCTGATTAAATAATTCATCACCCGCTCGTCCGACAAAGTCGCAATACATAAGTTCGACCAGTGCTCTGCCGCCTTCAAGGCCGTAACCAACGGCACTGCCGACAATTGCGCCTTCGGAAATGGGAGAATTAAATAATCTGTTATAAGGCAGAGATTCTGTCAACCCCCTGTAAACAGCGAAAGCTCCGCCCCAATCACGATTTTCCTCACCGTAAGCGATAAGCGTCGGGTCTGTATGGAAACTGTCTAAAATAGCTTCAAACAGCGCATCCCTGAAACCAACGCAGCGAGTGTCTTTAAGCCTTTGACCGTTTTCATCAAACGCACTTCTGCTTTTTGAAAGAAGAGATTTAACGCGTGGATTTTCTTCTTTCGGCATTAGCGTTTGCGGCTTACGGCTTTCATCCAACGAAATTATTCTTTCGTTGGAGAACATCGTCCGCTCCAGCAGATTATCTTTCTTTTTTAAATCAGCCCTCGGCGAGATATTTAAATCTGCTGCTTTCCGGCAAGCTTTTGTAACGATTGCGTCGCAATTTTTATGTAGTTTTTCAATTAAATCTTTATTGCATACCTTCGCTTCGATAAGCTTTTTCGCAAAGGTTTCAATCGGGTCATGCAATTTCCATGCATCGACTTCTTCCTTTTCACGATAGCTGCTCTGGTCAGAAGGAGAATGACCGCTATAACGATATGTGATGGTATCAAGTAAAACCGGGCCGTCACCTTTTGCGAGAATTTCTTTCTTCCGCAAAATCGCGTCCGCTACAGCCAGTGGATTAAACCCATCAACTCGCTCTGCGTGCATTTGCTGCGGGTTAATGCCGGCGCCAAGTCTTGCCAGCATTTCAAATCCCATTGTTTCGCCGTCAGGCTGTCCGCCCATTCCATAGAAGTTGTTCGTGAAATTGATAATTAGAGACAGGCCGCCTTTGTATGGCTTTTCCCATAATTTCTTATATTGATCCATAACAGCCATGCAGATGCCTTCCCAGACAGGTCCGCAAGCGCTCGAAGCATCGCCGATATTGGCAATTACAATGCCGCTTTTCTGATTTACCTTTTTGAAAAGTGCCGCGCCAACTGATATATCTCCGCTTCCGCCCACGATTGCGTTGTTCGGATAAATCCCAAATGGCGGGAAAAAGGCGTGCATTGAGCCGCCCATGCCTTTATTGAAACCTGCTTCTCGGCCGAAAATTTCAGCTAATGTACCATAAACAAGAAAATCAATAGCAAGGTCTTTAACGCTGCCTTGCGCATCTTTTTCAACAACTGCAAGGCACTTGCCGCCGAAATAATTTTTCATAATATTCATAAGAGTCTTATCGTCGAGTTGATGAATCGCTGACAAACCCTTGGCCAGAATTTCACTATGGCTGCGATGACTGCCGTAAATATGATCATCTATTTTAAGATGAAACGCCTGACCTACAGCAGCCGCTTCCTGACCCATCGACAAATGTGCAGGGCCGTTATGTTTATATTCAACGCCGTTGTATACACCTCTCAACTTTATTTCGTTGAGCATGTTTTCGAATAATCTGCATATCAGCATATCGCGCTGAATCTTTATAAGTTCATCGCCGCTATAACGGCTAAGTTCCTGCTTTATGCTCTTATTATACTGATTAAGAGGTATCGGCTTAAATTCAATAAAACCTGGTTTGCGTGATTTTTCCGGACAAATAAACTGTGATTTTGGCATGTTAGTTCGACTTTCTACCTTCTGAAGGATATATCAATTGAATACCGTTGTTTTCAAAAAATTTGCACCATTCAGATGATGGGCATTTTTCGGTAATGACTATTGAAATGTTGTTTATATCAGTTGTTTTATAAAGTGTCGGCTTATCGAATTTACTGCTGTCGGCAAGAAGTATGACTTGTTTGGCGTTCTTAACGGCAAGCCCAAAAATATTTGCGCTCTCGATATCGATTGAAGTAAAACCGAAATCCATGCTAAGGCCGTCTGTTCCGACAAAGGCCGTGTATCCTCTAAATCTGTCTAGTGTTTGAAAAGCAACCGCACCGACGCAATCCATTCTATCAGGCCGGTATTGCCCGCCCAGCATTAATACATTCAAGCCGGGAGCTTGCAGTTCCTGAGCGGTGCGGACTGAATTTACTATCACCGATACGCTGTGTTTGCCGCGAAGAAGCTTTGCGACTTCAAAACATGTTGTTCCCGAATCCAAAAAAACCTGGTCGCCGTTCTTAATAAAATCACAAGCCAATGCAGCGATAGTTTTTTTAGCTTCAATATTGCGCATAGATTTTGAAATGAATGAGTAATCTGAATTTTTGATAACCGAAGCTACGCCGCCTTTAAGTTCCAAAAGGCCTTCGGCCGAAATTGACTGCAAATCTCTGCGCACAGTGGCCTCGGAAACCCCAAGTTCGTCAACAAGTTCTTTCAGCGAAACATGGTTGTTTCTGTAAGCTAAAGACAATATTTTGTCTCTTCTTTCGCTTGTGATTGAAGCCATATATGTTCCTTATCTTAAATCTTTATTAATTTTAACGAAAAAAAAGTATATTTCAACAAGAATTTGCAAAATTTTGATTGATTTTTGCAAAAAAGTGCAATAAAATTGAAAATTATAGCTTTTTAGGAAAATTACAAGTGAAATACAACATAAAATTTCCAGCAAATCTGCGGACAGATGCCGATGCGGTTGTTTCTCAATGGATGAAGCAAAACGGCGATTCCGTAAAAAATGGTCAGCCTATATGCCAGGTATTCTGCCGCGAACAAATTTATGAAATTGCATTGAATGAAGATTATTTTGATTTGCAAATTCTCAAAAATGCGGGCAGCATATTTAAAATGTCCGAAGCGTTGGCAACTGTAACTGACAAAAATAACGGTGAGAAGATTCAAAATTTAAACGAAAGAAAAAATATGGCGTCTAATGATAAAGCAGTTGGGAACGTAATTCCGATTTTAATGCCTCAAGCCGGTCAAAGCATGGAAGAAGGGACGATCGTCGCATGGAAAGTAAAGCCCGGCGATAAGATTGAAGTCGGCCAGGTGATTCTTGAGATTGAAACCGACTAGGCCACAATGGAAGTTGAAGCTGTAAACGCCGGCAGAATCGCAAAGATTGTTGCTTTGGAAGGCAAGATTGTCGAAGTAAAGCAGCCGATAGCTTATATCGCTGATGAAGGCGTTGATATAGATGCTTATCTTCAGGCAAGTGGTTCCGCTGCTCCGGAAGCCATTTTAGAAAAAGAGGTAAAAATAAATATTCAAAGTCAGCCCGCTGTTGAAAGCGTTGCTGCTTCAAGCCCTGTAAATAATGACGGTTCCAGAAAACCAATTTCTCCCGCGGCCAGAAAGCTTGCGGCAGAAAAAGGAATTGACCTCGCTAATATTAATGCAGGTTCCGGTCCCGGCGGACGAATAATCACAAACGATTTAGCTAATGCGGCAGTTGCTGCAAGGAGTAAAGAAGCTCCTAAGATGAGTAAAATGCGGCTGGCTATAGCTCAACAATTAACTTATTCAAAACAAAATATTCC
>JBDKUM010000063.1:0-3560 GCA_039679715.1 Phycisphaerales bacterium | reverse complement strand
CTTCTTCAACTTTGCGCATGTCCTCTTCAGAAAGAACGCCAGCGCGATTGAGTAGTCGTAATTTACTTACTGTGGCAAGTTGATCTGCCATAGTCTTGCTTTCTTTGCCATCAAAAACGACCCGTGCCTCACTTGGATAAAGACGATCTGTGTTGCTTGTAAGAGGGACAACCTGAACTCTATTTAGAAATTTATTTGATGCATTATTGCTGATGATTACGGCGGGACGTTTCTTTTTAATCTCCCCACCAACAGAAGGATCAAAATTTACCCACCAAACTTCACAGCGCTTCATGATCCATGTCCTTAATATTAATTTCAGCCCACTCCAAGGCTTCTTTCTCTCTTTTCTTGTCTTTTGCCATCTCGGCATAGGCAGATTCGTAATCAGGACGAACAACATAAGGGCGCACTATTTCCTGAACAAATCTACTTATTTTTCTTGGCCCAATGACTTTATGGAGTCCCGCATAAACTTCTTCATCTACTGTGATTGTTAATTTTTTGTGCATAGCAATACCTCCATTGCACGTGTATGATACGTATTAATAGAAAATATGTCAAAGAATAAATTCATGCGGATTTTCTAGCCAACGAAAAGCTCAGCCGGAGCCGCGCCCCTGCCGCGGCGATCGGCTTGAGCGATTTTGTTATAAGCTTTTTAGATAATTCTATTGCGCTACCTGATGTATAATTTCAGAAATGTATGACTGATACTTTACCCCCAACTTATTTGCTTTATTTTTAATTTTTTCAATGTCTTCACTATTAACCCTAATAGTCATGGTTACATCTTTCTTCCTTGCTCTGAGGGCGTTTTCAATTTTTTCCAGTTCCCTTCCTTTTAAAGGCTTGAATTCACCTTGTAGCAAGGCAGTTTCAATTTCTTTTTCTTCTTTTGATAATTTTGCTCTTTTCATTTTGCACCTTCTTTGCTTTTAAGCATCTTCGTATATTTCCTAATCGGAAAAATGGTTTTTAGAAAATAATATTTTTCGTCAACAACACAGGGCACTACCCAAACATAATTTTCATGCTCGAATAACAAAACAATCTGATTCCTTCTTGCCTGATGTTTTTCAGCTCCCAAAAACGTAGAATTTAATATTTCTTGAAAGGATACTCCTCTTTCCATTTTCAACAATTTATTCTTTTCTTCGTCCCACTTGAATTTCTTCATGTTTTGATTCTACCACAAACGTATTGACAATACAATTGTATTTACAATTATAACGCCGCGGATCAGGCGCGAGCTATTGCGAGACGCCTGCATCCGTCTTGTTCGGTGGAATGTTCAAGAAGCGTCGGATTTCGCTTGCGACGTCTTCGCTTTTTTCCATCGTCTGATACCAGAACATCGAGACAGGGACAGACTCCGATTGCCCGATGCGGAGCCGGGGCCGATAAACGTAACCGCCATCGGTATGCTCTGTGGTCTGCACTTCTGCAATGGACAAACAGGATATTGGGTACACTTTCTCCCTCTTGCCGATCGGGTACCATCGGCTAACCCGAACTTCGTCCGATCCTGGGTCAAACACGACGATAGATGCAGGTTCTCGCCTTATCATGTACAACCCGCCTGCAATGTTCCCGATTCCGATTAAAGACCCCATTAAGGTCGTCGTCCAATCAGGGGCTGCTGACAGCGAGAGAACCAGCGCTACGATACCGCCCACGACAAAAAACGAATAGAACGTCCAGAAACCCAAGGGTTGGTCTTTGACAATAAGGCGCCCATTCCTGTGCTCTATTTTCATCTTTGTGTATCACCGAACGAAATAATCAGCCGGAGCGGCCCCAGGGGCCGTGATCGGCTCTAGCGGATTGTTGTGCAAATATTTCAAGATGCTACTTTCCAATGCATGGAAAGCTTACGCTCAGAAGCGGCACAATCTCTTAAATAAAGATTGATTAATGTTTGGTACGGAATCCCCGCTTCATTAGCAAGATTTTTGAAATATTTTACAGTTCTCTCGTCTAACCTTATTGTAACCTGCTTTTTTAACATACTTGCGTAAGGGTTCTGTTTTGCCTTGGAAAAATCATATTCTTTTCTCATAATTACCACCTGTTCCAATACTGTTTTTGCTCCGTCCGCGTCGCTTTGCGGGCTGATATTATTCTTACAATTAACTCTTTTTTACGATAAGTATGGGAAACAACGAGTATGCGCAGGTTTGAGCTCATGCCGAGAAGGATATAACGGTCTTCTCCCTCAGAATGATCAGGATCATCAATTAACAAGCCGTTTTCATCTGCAAATACGGTTTGCGCTTCAAGAAAAGAAATATCATGCTTTCTTTGATTCAGATTATATTTCTTTTCATCCCATTCAAATCGTAACTCTTTCATGATTACAGTGTATTTACATTGTAGTGTATTGTCAATAATTATTTCAGCACAACGAAAAGCTCACCGGGAGCAAGCCAGAGGCTTGCGATCCGGTGTAGCGACTTGTTGTACCGTCACTATATTTAAAATTTAAAAGCCCTTTTCTTCTAAATACTTTTTTCCATGAATACAAAAGTAACTTCATCGTTAAGTTTTTCAGTTTTATAAGATTTGTACCCCAAATGATCATAAAAGTGCAGGTTTCTGGAATCACGAGAACCGGCAAATAGTTCATAGCGCCGAACGATATTTGTATGCATGGTTTCAATTTCATTCATTAGCGCTTTGCCGATGCCCCGGTTTTGATATTCCGGAAGAACCACCAGCCTTTCGATATGGCAGGTATTGTTTGTTTTATACGCGCGCACTGAACCCACGATGGTATTTCCGATAACCCCTTTCAGGATCATGCCTTTGGAAAAATCAATGGTCAGACTTTCCAGCGACTGTTCCAGCGCTGGAAGAGATTTCAAATTAAACTTTTTAACCACCTCCAAGAACGCTTTCTTCTGGACGTCGAGGATGGTGGGGAGGTCATCTTCGGTTGCTTCTAAAATGGAAAATTCTTTCATATGGTGACCTTGGCATTGGTACAACGGTGAAATCAGCCGGAGCGTGGCGATCGGCTGTAGCGACGGGTTCTGTGATTTTTACCTACCACCGTGGATCCTTACAATTATTGCTCTCATTGAATTCTACTTTTGTAATTTCTTTTCCCCATATTTTGTTCCCCGCCCGCTTTGGATTCTCCAAATAATATCCGTTTCGCTCTAAAAAGTACCGATCAATTGCCACAATGCATTCTTCAACAGAGCAGTAGTCACTATTGTGGATAATAGCTTTGGCCATACCACTAAAAATAGATTCTATGACGTTAAGAAATTGAGCACTTGCAGGTAAAGGTGCAAGTGCGACGTATGGAGTCTTACGTTCTAACCGATAGCTATCCTCATTAACTTCGTCAACCTTCTCATATAGTTTTTTTGATGCATGCCAAGATGCGGCATCCCATGAAAAGAAAATTCGGCCTTCATCTTTGTATTTATATAGCAGTATATTTAGCAACTTAATCATTTCCTCGGTATTCTTTTTTGCCGAATAAAAATGAGTTACTTGGTTGGTGGATAATTCAAGAGCGGCGGTTAAAATCAAATGACCTTTATTTT